>CACOIV010000068.1 GCA_902627335.1 uncultured Prochlorococcus sp. | reverse complement strand
AGGTGTTCCTTCTCCATCAAAAGGTACTGAAGATATATTCTTTTCATGTAGTCCATCATCATAGAGATTTAAAGAAGGATTTGATACTATTTCTCCAATAGAATCTTTTGAGGAGATACTAACTCCATCAATGATACTTCTAGCATTAAACATAGAGCTAAATGCATTAAGCAAAGTTAAAAATGCCTCAGGAGATAGACATACCCTATATTTACCTGTGTCTATAGGAGAATAATTTAAATGTGAAATTGTTTTTTCCGCCGCTTCCTTAATACATGAATCTACGTCTATATCCTCTAATGAATATCCTATTTTAACTGCTCCAGAGCTTCTGGGCTTTTTATCTTTTTCTTCGGCTCTTGCATATAAATAAAGGGCTGCTTGACTGTTTTCAAAACTTCTTGCCGCACCATCACTGTTAGCATAGACTCTTTTAAAAAAACTTTCAGAAAGACCGTTATAGGGAATTGACTTTATAGCCTCATGTTTCTTTAATAAACTTGTTTCTGCAATTCTTAAAACCGTGAGAAGTTTTGTTATGCCTGATGGATTAATCTTTTTTAAATTAAATGATTTTATTGGATCTTTTGATAAGGGGGAAAAATCTGTTTTTTCATTTTTATTGCCATACTGTGAAGCGAGATTTGCTTGAAAAAGTGCCTTTTTCAGACCACTTTCACTTAAATCGCTGGTTGTTGTAATTCCTACAAGATCATTATCATTCCATACTCTTAATGTTAAAACTTGTTTCTGGGATGCTTTTAATTGTTTCGCAACACCCTTATCAATTTGTACTGAAAAATCATTTGAGAAGCTTGCTCCAAAATCCCATTTATAAATATTTAAAGTTTTAGCACCTTCTTTTATGAATTCAGATAATTTATTAACATCCATAATTCATCTGCCACCTATAGTAATTGAATCAACTTTTATATGAGGTTGACCAACGGTTACGTTAACACTGCCACTTACAGATCCACAAAATCCTGGTGCCAACTCAAGATCATTTCCACACATTGAAATTTTTGGCATAACTTCCTTAGCTTCACCTATTAAAGTTGCCCCTTTAACAGGCTTGGTTAATTTTCCATTCTTAATTAAATAGCCTTCTTCTACTGCAAAATTAAATTGTCCAGTAGCTCCAACGCTTCCTCCTCCCATAGATTTGCAATATAAGCCATCACTGATACTATTTATTAGTTCTTCTTTGGTATAGTCTCCTGTAGCAATAAAGGTATTTCTCATTCTAGAAGCGGCGGCATATGCATAGTTTTGTCTTCTACCACTACCAGTTCTCTTATGACCAGTTCGAATTTCACCAGCTCTATCAGAAATAAATTTTTTTAGAATTCCATCTTTAATTAATATTGATCTCTCTGGTTCCATTCCTTCATCATCTACGGATAAAGATCCAAAAGAATTATCAGAAAGACCTTCATCTACTGCAGTTACTGCCTCATGAGCAATCTTCTTATTTAATTTATTTGCGAAAGGTGTAGTACCTCTTTCAATTTGGGTGGTTTCAAGTAAATGTCCACAAGCTTCATGAAAAATCACTCCACCAAATTTATTAGCTAGAACAACTGGTTTCTGACATGCTTCAACATAATCTGCATAAAGCATATTCATTGAACTCTCTAAAACTTCATTCGAGGCATTTTCATAATCCCAATTTCTAAGATCATTCGGATTATCTGAGGAACCAAAGCGTCTACTACCAGAAGAACGATATTGTCTATCTGTTGCAATTAAATTTAAACCGACTGTTTGGTGGAGTCTAATGTCTTTTGCAAAGGTTCCGTCACTTGAAGCTATTAGAACTTGTTGCCAATTTCTCGCATAACTACTTTTCCTAATATTAACTTTTGGATCTTTTTTAAGTGAAGCTGTACTAAGTAAAAGTTTTTCACCAATTTCATCAACTGATGGTACATTTTTTAACCAATCATTTTTTCTTTTACTATAGTTTCTTAAATCTTCTAAACCTTGAAAATTTTTATAAGAAGATGTTTCCGTTATGTCAA
>CACOIV010000067.1 GCA_902627335.1 uncultured Prochlorococcus sp. | reverse complement strand
AAAATTAACTTTTGATTTCTCTTTTTTGGATTTAAATTGAGAATAACTTCTTTTAAATCTTTAGTAAATCCATTTCTAAATCTCTGATCAAGATTACCTTGGGCTAACCAATGATAATCAACATACGAAGGAGTAATAAAAAAGACAGTTGCATTTTTTACTCTTGTTGGATTTTTCTTTATATTTCTATCCCATACTTGCTTATTTAGAACTCCTGCATCATAGGCACCGCTATTTACTAAGGCTATTGTTGCGTCATGACTTCCACTAAATCCTACTGTTTGACCATTGAAGTTAGTTAGTTTAACGCCCGCAATATTAAGGAAATATTGAGGCATTAGTCTTCCTGACGTTGAGTTCTCAGAACCGAAAGTAAATCTATATTTCGTTAGTAACTTTAAATCATTAATATTATTTGTTCTTTTTATGGGCAATTTTTTATTAGTTATAAATACACTTTTAAACTTCTTGTCAATATCTCTTTGTGCTAAAACAATAGAATTTGGTGTTTGTAATCTTGCTTGAACTCCAGACAAACCACCAAACCAAACTAAATCTAAAGAATTTGTTTTAAAGGCCGTTACTGCAGCAACATAACTTACTACTGGAATATATTTAATTTTTATATCAAGTCGTTTTGATAATTCCTCTGATAATAAATTAAATCTCCTATCAAGAAGTTCTTGATTTTGATCTGGAATTGCTCCAATCTTTAGAATCTTTTCTTTGGCTTTAAGTGGTTCTGATAAAAACCAGAAGAAGAAAACTAATAATAAAGTAGATTTTAGAAAGCAAAAATCTTTTTTCATAATTAATAATATTAATAATATTTATAAATAGATTTTTGAAGTCGTTCAATCCCATCAATTATTTTTTGATGTGAAGCCGCACATGAAATTCTAATACATTGATCATCTCCAAAAACTATTCCAGGTACTACTACTAGTCCAAAATCATCAATAGCTTTTTTACAAAAATCAATTGATGAAATACTATTATTTGGCAGTTTAGGGAAGGCATAAAATGCTCCGCTAGGATTTGAAAAACTAATGTTTTTAATTTTATGAAGCCCATTTATCAATAGGTTTCGTCTCTTATCATAAATTGCATTTATCTTTTCGAAATATTCAGGCCCCATTTGTAACGCGGCTATTGCCCCTTTTTGAGCAAATGAACAAACATTGCTTGTACTTTGACTTTGAAGTGATGAAGATGCTTTTATAACATCCTCTCTACCCGCTAAATAACCCACTCTCCACCCAGTCATAGCCCATCCTTTCGCAAATCCATTTATTGTAAAAATTCTATTTTTTATATCACTAGCTATTGAGGCTAAACTATAATGTCTAAAACCTTTTTTTAAAATACATTCATATATTTCATCAGATAGGATATTTATATTCTTGTTTTGGCGAGCGATATCTGCGATTTCTATTAATTCTTTTTTTTCAAAAATCTTTCCTGTTGGATTATTTGGTGTATTAAGGATTATAAATTTTGTTCTGTGTGAAATTTTTGAACAAAGCTCTTGAATATCAATTTTAAAACTGTTCTCGGGGTGAGACTTAAGGAAAATTGGTTTACCGCCTGCAAGTTTGACAATTTGAGGGTAACTTAGCCAATATGGTGCTGGGATAATGACCTCATCACCTTCATTTAGTAGTACTTGAAATAAATTATAAATAGCTTGTTTAGCACCATTTGTAATCATTACATTATCGAGTCCAATATCGATATTATTTTTTTCTTGGAGTTTTTGAGTAATTGACTTTCTTAAATCAATATCACCTGAGGCGGGACCATATTTTGTAAACCCTTTTGAGAGTGCATCAGAGGTTGCTTTCAAAACTTCATTAGGGGCTTCAAAATCAGGCTCACCAGCACTGAGATTACAAATATCTCTTCCCTTCGCCTCTAGCTCCTTGGCTTTTGCACTTATTTGAAGAGTAAGTGAAGGTTCAATAGAAAGTGCTCTTCTTGATAAGATTTCTTCACTCATTTGATTTAAAGTGCATTTATTAACACT
>CACOIV010000066.1 GCA_902627335.1 uncultured Prochlorococcus sp. | reverse complement strand
ACCTTTGGCTTTCATCTTTTTTAAAATCAATTCTTGTCTTTCTTTACTAGTCATTGATTTAAATTTTTTTTTGGATTCTTTTTTATTCAAAAAATTAAATGATGGCTTAAATATATCTTACTTCTAGATTACAAATAAGTTTATATGATTTTAAATAAATCTATTCTTATAATATCCACAATTGATATTGATAAAACCTTAAAATTAATTTTTAATATAAACTTTATGGGAGAAGCAAAAAGGAGAAAAGCACTTGGGATACCTCCAAGAGATAAAAAATTAAAAGAAACTACAGAAGAAGATAGATATATTCCTTGGATTCCTTTAACTAAAACACAAATGTCTAAATATCCGTATGCACCAGTTGTAACTATGGCACTAGGATTAATTCTTCTATTAGTTGATTGGACTAGCTTTAATTAAGGTAGTTAAACTTAAAGTTTAAATTTTTATCTTATTTTTATTAAATAAAAATGATTTATTTATCTTTGATTTATATTTCTTAATTTCCTATATTCTTTGAGAGCAAGAGTTGGGGCAGTCCATAATGTTGAAATTATTATAGGTGTTACAGGAATTGCAGTAATAATTATAAATGCTTGAAGAGCATCAATACTGGTCTTGCCTACCGTATCAGAACCAATCCTTAGAAGAGCTATTGTTAAAAATCCAATTATTAAGGCCCAAAATAATCGTATTTTTTTTGGAGGGGTTTCCTTCCCACTAACAACTATTGCTGCGGCATAACTAATAGAGTCAGCACTGGTACACATAAAAAGAATTATTAAAAATATCGATATCGGTAAAATTAAATTCGATAAAGGTAATTGATTCAATATTGAGAATAGTACTCCTGCAGCTCCACTTTCTGATAGCTCTTTAGATAGTAAATTTGGATTTTTTAATTCTAGAAATATTCCATTCCCTCCAAGTATTGTGAACCATAAGTTGGTAACAAAGGGACAGACAATGCAAACTACAATTATTAATTCCCTAAATGTACGACCTTTACTTACACCAGCAGTAAATAATCCCATTAGGGGGGCATAACCTAAAAACCAGCCCCAATAGAAAATAGTCCAGCCTTTGACCCAACTATCATTTGAGTTAGGTAGAGCAAGTCTGCCTATATTATTCAAATATAAAAAATTACTACTTATAAAGTGTTTAATAAGCCAAAATGTTGGTCCAATTAATAAAAGAACAATTCCTAGAAAGATTGTTAGCCATATATTAATTTCAGAGAGAAATTTAATACCTTTTTGAATACCGCTTAGAGTTGATACTGTGAAAATTAAAGTTAAGAAAAGGACAATAAATGTTTGAAGAAAACCATTGTTTGATAGAAAAGATAATTTCCCAGCAGCGTTACTTAATTGTAACGATAAGAATCCTAAAGGACCAACGGTGCCTGCTATTGCAGCTACTACAGAAAGTCCGTCAATTATATCTCCTAGTATTCCATCTACAATTTTTTTAGGAATTAGTGGTATCAACAAAGTTCTTGGTCGAAGGGGTAATCCATTTTGCGCTAGTAAAGAGAAGGATATAGTAACTGTAGATGCTACTAATGCCCAAGCTAGAAAACCCCAATGTAAAAAACTTACTGATAATGATGAATCTATAGCTTGTTCTGTTCCTCCACTAATATTTGAAAAATAGCTTGCTGGATTTAAAAAGTGAATTAAAGGTTCAGCTGCAGACCAAAAGACTCCTCCACCTGCAAGTAATGTGCATATTAAAACAGCGCACCAATCAAAATAATTTAAAGAGGGTTTTGATTCAGCGCCTCCAATCTTTAATGATCCTATTGGAGAAAAACCAATAAAGAAAGCCACCAAAGATATACCTACAACCATTACTATCCATACAGAGCCAAAATAAGATAGGGTAAAATTCCTACCTATATTTGTAATTTTCTCTGCAAAATTCAAATTAATTAAACATAAAGCGAGGAAAATAACCAAAGGCAAACCACCTATCAAAAATGATTTACTTCTTAATGAATTATCATTAAAGAATTCTTCTATCTTGCT
>CACOIV010000065.1 GCA_902627335.1 uncultured Prochlorococcus sp. | reverse complement strand
TAGATAAAGACAATAATAGTTTTGAGCCAACAGATAAATTTAATAAAGAATTCAATACATTTATCGATCAAAAAAAGTATTCTTCCTATCTGAAAAATAAAAAACTGGAAGATGAAATTGCTAAATGTATCGTAAAAAGAGATATCTTTTTAGTAGCCCTTAGCTCTCAGGTCAATTCAACTAGAGAACTAATCAAACTATCCGCAAGTCCTGTGCCATTTATCTGGATTGCAAGGCTGATCACAAATTATTTTTTAATAGAAACTTATCCTGAATTTCCTTCTACAAATGAATTGATTAAAAAACTTTCTAAAAATTGTGATGATTCTAGATTTATAACCGCTCCAAATAATCTCCTTGATTTTAAAGTTCAGAAACCATTTGAATAAAAAGATAGAAGACTAGATTTAATAATATTTTACGGATGCTTTGGGAGCACATAATCGCAGTTTCGTGCCCTGTCAACCGACTCACTCAAATCCAAGTTATAAAGAATATCCCAAGATACTCTTTTTTATTATAAATTTTTAAGAAATTTGAGTCTTAGCAATTACTTGAAATACCTTGCATCTCTTTGCCAACTTAATCGCTAAATTATGCAGTAAGGATTACTAAGAGTATTGCCACAAAATAATTTTCTTCGTTGGAGTGCCCTTTTTGAAGAATTATAAATGTTTGCGGTCAGGATTGCTCCAAGATTTACTAATAAAACGGTTAAAACAAGTATTTCTATAGCGAGGTTGGTCATAAGATTACCCTCCTGGATGTGTATTTAATATAAAAAGAACTTGTTATTTTTGTATAGAGCAAAAATTCTTATTTCATAAGAAGATATCTTCCTATTTGAATAGTTTGGTGTTTTTGGCTAAATAAATTTCTCTCTAAGAGGATTCAACTGCCTTTAGATGTTTTATGTTTTGCTTAGCATGATGTGGCGCATGCAACACCCTCGCGATTAATACTGCAGTGTGTGATGCATTCAAAAAAACTTTCTTACGCATCTTTATCTTTTATATTGGAGTAAATATTCTTTTTCATAAGGCCTAAATATTCTGGTGATTATCTAGCAGACTGAATTAAGTGCAATCAAATAAATAATAAGTTTGGTTAAGTACCTATTTTTTAATGATTTAGATGATCAATGAACCAAAAAATCTTTTTTGATAGTGTCACTTATTTTCTTTAATCGATTATTTATATATTTTGAATAGTCTTACCATCTTTGGATTTAAGTTAAGGGTTAGCTGATTTTATTCATTTTTTAAAGGTTCACATTCGTGCTACTTTGCACTTCAATTCAATTTCTTAGTGATAATTAAATTATTTGAGTCCAGCTTTTAGATATCTGTAGCCCTCTGAGGCTGCTAATGGCAATGTACATTTAATCGCACAACTTTCTGAACCTTGTTCAGTAGAGGTATTTAATTCACAACTTCTGATGCAATCATAATAGGCAGCTTTTGGATCTAGTTTTATTATTTGAATATTTTTTTTTTGAAAGCTCATTAATATGTCCTTGAACTTTTTTAACATGATTATCTAAAGCTAATTTATAAGCCCTTTCATCTTTTGCTTTTAAAGCATCCTGATAACTATCGAGAGGAGCTTTAGAATCAATAATAAATAATCTTTCACCAGGAATTGTTATTACACAATCGGGCCTATAAGTCCCATCATTTGTTATTAATGTTACCTGCTCATCAAAATCGCAATATCTATTAAGACCTACATATTCCATAGTTCTTCTAAGTGTTATCTCACCCCACCTACCTTTAATATTTGGATTGCGTAAAGCATTCGCTAATTCTTTAGCTGCACTTTCAACATCCTCATTCTTTGTCTTTAAATCTTTAGTAGTGGTAGACAATACCGATAATTTTTCTATCGATTCATCGTTGAGAGTTTTTACTTGTTTGGCTAATTTATCTACTTGTTGATTGAAAGGTTCAGAAACGTTTGCTTTTGTTGCTTTTATTAATTCCTCTCTTGATTCTTTAAGCATTCTTGAACTTAAGATTTCAAATTGAGTTTTCAAATCACTTTCAAGTTTTTCTTGAGATTTCAACTTG
>CACOIV010000064.1 GCA_902627335.1 uncultured Prochlorococcus sp. | reverse complement strand
ATGAAAATATTGCTCTTTATGGGACTCTTATAGAACCTTATTTGATGCTATCAGCATCATTATCAATTTCTGCAGTTGGAGTGATTTTTAATCCATTTCTAATCTTTCTTTTATTACCTACTTTGTTTTTAAATAAAAGATTTATTTACTTTTTACTTAAAACTTTAAAATCCTTAAAAGGCAAAAAGTTTAATTTTATAAGTCCTGGAAGTTCAAATAGCGAACCTTTTTCATGTATTATATGTAATTCATTTTTTCCTTTAAAAGCTTTTTTAATAGAAGTTGTTTTTATAGGCTCAAAATTCTTAGCATTTATTTATTGTCTCAATATTGTCTTAGATGTTAGTCAAATTAATATCGCTCTAATCTTGGTGATTTTTTGTTTGTCTTGGTCAATTGGTTTAATTTTTCCAGCTGCGCCAGGAGGGGCTGGAGTCTTTGAAACTTTTTTTTTATTATTTATTGGAAAAGCTTATCCACAAAATTTGATTTTGGAAGCATTAGTTTATTTTAGATTTATATCTACTGTGGCTGATTTATTATTGAGCAGCCCATTTATTTTTAAGAAATATATTTTTAAAGATTAATTTTCATTGTTTTCTAAACTAGGTATTAAAGTACTTGATGCAATTAATCCCAAAATTGTAATTATAATTGCGGGTAAAATTGCTTCGGCCATTCTTTCATCGCCTGCATATTGATATATTCTTACTGGTAAAGTATCAAAATCAAAAGGTCTCAGCAGAAATGTTAGTGGTAACTCTTTTATGGTGTCAACAAATACTAAAAGGGTTCCAACAAAAATAGGTCCTTTTAGAATTGGCATGTGAATTCTTTTAATTATTTTTGATTGATTTGCACCCAAAATAGCTGCTGCTTCATCAATATTTGGAGAAACTCGTTCTAAACCAGAATCAATAGTTCCTTTTGAAATGGTTAGGAAGCGAGTAATGTATCCCCATATGAGTAAAATTATGGGGGGGAAAAAGAATTTGGAATTTGTTAAAGTTAATAAAGAAATAGCTAATACTGTTCCTGGAATAGCGTATCCAATACCTGATAAAAATGTAGCTAGCTTAACTAAAATTCCCTTATTCCATCTATTTGCTAAAGAAACTAATATGGAGCATGTAACAGCAAGTAATGCAACTATTGCTCCAAGGCCAATTGTTCTAGAAGTTAGTACTAATAATTCAGTATTAAATCCTCTTTGAATTTGATCAATGTTTATAGATACCCAAATTATTGGGATACAAAGTGAAAAAAATGCTGGAATTAAAGCTAATATTATTGCTGCGAAAGATCTAAAGCTTGTAAGATGCCAAGCCTGTGAATTATTCAACGATGGATTTTCACTCCACCGGCGTGTTTTTTTTCTTGAAAACTTTTCTGCACATATCAGAGAGAAAACTATTATTAAAGCTATTAATGATAATCCTATTGCTCTTGAGGGATTCCCATCTTCTATCCAACTTTCAGTAATTCCTGTTGAGATACTTGGTATATTTAACATTTCAAAGGTACCAAGCTCATTCATTACTTCCATACACATTAAACTTATTCCTGTTACTACTGAAGGTAAAGCCATAGGTAAAGCAATTCTCATAAAGCTTTTCCATGGACCTACTCCTAATCCTCTGCTAGCTAATATTTGGTTCTTGCCAAATTTGTTGAAACTTTCATTAGTAAGGATAAATACATATGGATATGTTGATATGGAAAGTATGAGAACTCCCCACCAGATTCCTGTAATTTGATATCCCATTATGCTTCCTAAATCTTGTAATATTGAAGTGAGCAGATATGCTGGTGCAGCAAGTGGTATTAATTGGCAAATTCTGAGTATTTTTCTAAACTTAAATTCACAGTTAGATAGAGTCCAGCCATTTATTATTCCTAATGATCCTCCAAAAAGACTTGTCAAAAAAAGTACAGTAATTGAACCAAGTACTTCTTTTTTACCAGTAATTGAAATAGAAAAATTCCCATTTAATATTGTATTTAAGCCTTCCCTAAAAAAACTAAAAATAGGCAAAATAAGTGTAATTGCTATAACCAAAGCTATTATCTCTAGTGCTTTAAAATTTTTAATTC
>CACOIV010000063.1 GCA_902627335.1 uncultured Prochlorococcus sp. | reverse complement strand
ATTGAAGTGGGATGTATTCTTTTTAACGTTCCATCAAAATCAGTCCTATCTCAACTTTCTTTTCTATTGCCTGTAAAAAATAATCAAGCTGAGTTTATAAATAAAATTTCTGCAGAAATTTCTAATATTCCACAGCCGTGGAATGATTCTTTGAATCTTTTTTTGAAACTGGTTAATTATTCAGATTTTATCGTAGCCCATAATGTTGAGTTTGATAAAAAATGGTTTAATGATAAGAATTTGCCATCACTTGATAAAAATTGGATTTGTAGTTTGGATGATATAGATTGGTCATTTATGAAATCTTTAAAAAGTAGACCCTCTATTACAGATCTTTCAATAGCTTTTAATATACCTGTTTGGAATCTTCATAGAGCTTTAACTGATTGTTATTACTTATCAGAGGTATTTAAAAGATGTGAAAATCTTGAAGAAATATTATTTAATGCTACGCAACCCAGATATCTTTATAAGGCTATAGTTAGTTATGAAGATAGAACCTTAGCTAAAAATGCTGGATTTAGATGGAATAGTCCCGTACAAGGGGCTTGGACACGAAAATTATCTGAAATTGAAGCTACTAACTTAGATTTTAAAGTTGAAATTTTAGGATGATTTATAACGCTAATTTAATGGTTATTACATGGCATCCAAAGATTACCCATCTTGTGGACTCCTTTACAATTAAGGATTTTGGCCATTTCTTCAGCTTCCTTTTTATCCTTAAAAAGCATCATATTTTTATTTGATTTATTATCAATCTTTTTTTCTAAGAAAACTTTATCATTGTGGTGATTATGATTATTAGTTTTAGGAGAATATTCCCAGACACCCATTGTAGTTATACCAGATGAAATTATACCCATTCCAACTATTGATAAATTTATAATTCCCATAGCTACAGCTCCAAATGAAAAAACTCCCATTGGAACGACCCCTATACTTACAACACCCATTGGAACAATCCCTATAGAAATAATTCCTAAAGGAGCAATACCAAAAGCAAATTTTTTGGGGCTTGTCCCGCAGTGAGAATTTTTTTGATTTTTATTTAATTCCAAGAATTGATTAAATGTTAAATTATGATTATTACACAAAGAGTAGATTTAAATCGATAATTTTACTCTATTAAAAATTTAAATTAATCTTCTATTGCTTTGAATAATTTAAGAAATCTTAGAGGAACAACTGACCTCATGCCTGATCAATTGATTAAATGGCAGAACGTTGAGAGTATCTTTAGAGAACAACTTCAAAGATCATCAGTAAAAGAAATAAGAACACCAATAATTGAAATGACAGAGTTATTTGAAAGAGGGATAGGAGAAGCTACAGATGTTGTTTCAAAGGAAATGTATACTTTTCTTGATAGAGGTGAAAGATCTTGTACTTTAAGGCCCGAAGGCACTGCTTCCGTTGTAAGAGCATTAATTAATAATGGATCATCTAATAATTCATATCAGAAGTTATGGTATATGGGCCCTATGTTTAGATATGAAAGACCTCAAGCTGGTAGACAAAGACAATTTCACCAATTAGGGGTTGAATACATAGGAAGTAACTCCCCTAGAAGTGATGTAGAGTTAATTAGTTTAGCTTGGGATATTCTACAAAAAATTGGAATTAAAAATTTAAATTTAGAAATAAATAGTCTTGGTGATATTGAGGATAGAAAGAATTATCAAAATTCATTTATTGAATGGCTTGAGAGTAATTACAAATTGTTGGATATAGATTCTCAAAAAAGAGTTAAAAAAAATCCCCTTAGAATTTTAGATACGAAAAATAGCGAAACACAGACTCTTCTTAAAAACGCACCTGTTCTTATTGATTTTCTTTCTCAGAAAAGTCTTGATAGATATGCTCATATCAAAGAAAATTTAGATTTATTAAAAATTCCTTTTTTTGAAAATGTTAATTTAGTTAGAGGCTTGGATTACTATACTCATACAGCTTTTGAAATAACAAGTGGCGAACTGGGTTCGCAAGCTACAGTTTGTGGTGGTGGAAGATATGATAACTTGATAAAACAAATTGGAGGAAACGATACTCCTGCTATTGGATTTGCTATGGGTTTAGAAAGATTAATGCTTCTAGTAGGGAAAAATTTTGAAATTAAAAGGGATATTGATGTTTACATTATTAATAAAGGAATAAGAGCTGAAGCTATGGCTCATAAATT
>CACOIV010000062.1 GCA_902627335.1 uncultured Prochlorococcus sp. | reverse complement strand
TAATATTCTTTTAATTGCAGTTTTAAGTCCAATCCTCCTTGGTGCAGTAGTTATTACAATTTATTTATTAAATTAATGACTCTCTTTTTTTCTTCATTATTGATAACTTTTTCTCAAATATCAGCTTTGATTTTAGGTTTAATAATATTAATAATATTAATTAGTTTAGTAAAAAAAACACTTATAGAAGGAGAACAAGCATTAACCGAAATTAGGAATAAGGAAAAATAATATATCTCTGAATTTTTTAAAATAAAATATTAATAAGCATTCTTTGATGACTTTATAAATTCTATATTTTTATAATTAGTAAAATTAATTTGGAAATTTTTTGTTCTAATAAAAAATATTGAACTTTAGTAATTTTTACTCTCATATATTCCTTTTATTAATGTTATCTTTTATATACGTTCATCCTAGTTTAACTGGACGCATGACTTGGAAATAGGGAACGGGATTTCCATTACTTTAATAATGTCATGAACAATCTTGAAAAAATCAGAGAAAAAATTAAAAGATCTGAAAGACTCCATCAAGCTCAACTTCTTGCAACAAAGAATGGAGAAGTAACACCTTATAGAAATTCGGTATTTAAGAGAAGACAACAAAAAGCTATTGAAGATATGGCTAAGTATTGATTCTTATCATTAAAAATAAAATAATCTAGAATTTTATTGATACTTTTCTGATCTTCTCAAAGCTTTAATTGCTCCTTTAAAATCTCCGGTTTTATATTTATCTTTACTTTTATTTTCTAGTAAATTGATAATTTTAGATCTTTTTTGGTCATTAATCCTTTTCTTGTGATCATAAATTAAGTCAAATTTAGAATTATAGAGACGCGATAGTTCTTTTTTTAAAATATCTTTTATATTTTTATCACATGAATTTGACTTTAGTAATGATCTTACCTTTAATTTGTCTTCGAGTGAGCCTTTGAAATCTCCCTCTTTATACTTCTTATCGCTTGATCTAGTTAGTCCAATTATTGTATCTGATAAATTTTTAATTGAATTTTCCATATTTTAATATTAATAGCTTTAAATTTGGAATGGATATTTAAATAAAAATTAAGATAAATAATATCCAATTATAAAAAAAATTTTTAATTTTATCTTTAATTCATAAGTCTTTATTAATATTTTTATCTTCTAGATACAATTTTTCTTTTGGAAGATAATTATTAATAAATTAACCTCTCTCCGCTTCCTCTTCCTTAAGTTGTTTAACGAGTATTTTATAGTCTTCAACTATGTTTTCAAGGAATTCAATTATAAATTCATTCCCGCATTTAGTTTCAATATCTAAATCATCACATATGGACATAATATCCTCATAAGCGGGGTTAAAGATTTTTTCCATTTCATCATCTGTTGGTTTATATTTCATAAAGAATAATTGTCTATATATAAATTATTCACTATTACCCATCACCTTTTCTCTTACTATGTACAAAATTTACTTAATTCAATTACATAATATGCTCCAAATAATTAAATCCTAATGATATTAATGTGTTTTATACTGCTAATGAGAAATTATTACAAAAAAAAGGTATAAATAGATTTTTTAATTTAGCAAAATAATAAAATCTAAAATTTAATCAATATTATTTTTCTTTACCAAGATAAATTAGTAGTGTAAAAGAAATTAAAGTCACTACTGCTATTAGATACCACCCTGAAGATGATGTACTTGCAATATCATTCATTATAAATTTGGCTCTATATCTATTTGCTTTTTAAAAATGCTCTCATTATTTTGATAACTTTTAATAATACTCTCTAGAAAATCTATGATGTAATCATTTCCACATTTAATTTGAAATTTCATTTCATCGCAAATTGAAGTTATATCTTCAAAAGCCGGTTGGCAGAATTTATAAAACTCATCTTCTGTTGGAGTAAATTTCATTTTTAGATAGATATTATTATTTTTATTTTAGTTCTTTTCTTATATTTGATATTATATATTCTCAATATTTATTATCCTAACTTTTAAAATAGATTTAATTTGAAATTTTGATCTATAATTAATTGTAAGGAAAAAAGAATTAATAAAAAATTATATCAATTTAATGAGAATATCTTTTATTAGAAGGTTTTTGGCCCTTTAGGTTGTTCTTTCCCTGTTGAAATTCCAAAGTCATTTGATCCAATTTTCATAAAAGTTAGAAAAGCTGCAAAAAATCCTAAAACTGCCAATAGATACATTTTTTTAAATAAATATTTCATAAGACAATAAAGTTGAATTTATGATAAATCTAGTACAAAAATTACCTTGTTAATATTAGAAATTACATCTATAAGTTA
>CACOIV010000061.1 GCA_902627335.1 uncultured Prochlorococcus sp. | reverse complement strand
GCTGAACAAAATCACGAAGTTATTATTGTCGACAATTTAAGTCGCAGAAAAATTGATATTGATCTAGAAGTTGAATCTCTTACTCCAATTTCCTCAATAAATGAAAGACTGAATGCTTGGGAAGAAATTGGTGGAAGACCAATGAAATTCATTAACATCGACATTTCAAAACAATATCAAAAACTTCTAAATTTATTGATTAATGAGAAACCTGACTCAATTATTCATTTTGCTGAACAAAGAGCAGCTCCTTACTCTATGAAATCAAGTTTTACAAAAAGATATACAGTTGATAACAATGTAAATGGAACTCATAATCTTTTAGCCGCTATTGTTGAAAGTAACTTAGATATACATGTTGTTCATCTTGGTACTATGGGTGTCTATGGTTACGGTTCTCATAGAGGAGCTACGATTCCTGAGGGTTATTTAAAAGTTGAAGTACCTCAACCAGATGGAAGCAGATTTGAAGAAGAAATACTGCATCCTGCTAGCCCAGGAAGTGTATACCATATGACTAAAACCTTAGATCAATTACTATTCCTGTATTACAACAAAAATGATCTTATAAGAATCACAGATTTACACCAAGGAATAGTTTGGGGCACGAATACTGATGCCACGCTCAAGGATCCTAGATTAACTAATAGATTTGATTATGATGGCGATTACGGAACAGTCCTAAATAGATTTTTAATGCAAGCTGCAATAGGCTATCCTCTCAGTGTTCATGGAACAGGTGGACAAACAAGAGCATTCATTCATATTAAAGATTCAGTAAAGTGTGTACAATTAGCCTTGGAAAATCCTCCTAAACCTGGCGAAAGAGTTAAGATTTTTAATCAAATGACAGAAAGTCATCAAGTTGGAGAGTTAGCTAAAAAAGTTGCAGCTCTTACTGGTGCAGAGATTAATTACTTACCAAACCCTAGAAACGAAGCAGTAGAAAATGACCTAATAGTCGATAATAGATGTTTTATCGAACTAGGGTTAAATCCAACTACGTTAGATAACGGACTACTTGTAGAAGTATTAGAAGTAGCTAAGAAGTACTCTAATAGATGTGATAAAAAAAGAATTCCATGTATTTCAGCATGGACTAAGACGCAACAAGAAGCTATACAATCGAAATAAAGAATTTGAATGATTTCCTAAAAACGTGAAAATTGCATTCTTTACCGAAACTTTTCTGCCAAAAGTTGATGGAATAGTAACAAGATTAACAAAGACAATTGACAACCTTGTACAAAGTGGTGACGAAGTTGTAGTGTTTTGCCCAGAGGGTTGTCCAACAGAATATAAAGGAGCGAAGATAATCGGCGTTGCAGCTATGCCTTTGCCTTTATATCCAGAATTAAAATTAGGATTACCAGGTCCAGCAGTTTCAGACGCCTTAGAGAACTTTAAACCTGATTTAATTCATGTCGTTAATCCTGCAGTTTTAGGGCTAGGAGGTATTTGGCTTGCTAAATCAAATAATATACCCCTAATAGCTAGCTACCATACACACCTTCCGAAATATCTTGAACATTATGGAATGGGAATGTTAGAACCACTTTTATGGGAATTATTAAAAGCAGCGCATAATCAAGCATTACTTAATCTATGCACCTCAACAGCGATGGTTGAAGAGCTCGAAAGTAAAGGTATTAAAAGAACAGCACTCTGGCAGAGAGGTGTAGATACTGAAACATTCAAGCCTGAATTCAGAAATCAAAAAATGAGAAATAAATTACTCGGAAAATATCCTGACAAGAATTCTTTATTGATTTACGTTGGAAGATTATCAGCTGAAAAGCAAATAGAGAGAATTAAACCTGTTCTCGAAGAAATACCTGATGCATGTTTGGCACTTGTGGGAGATGGACCATATAGGAATCAACTAGAAAAAATTTTTGAAAATACACAAACAAATTTTATAGGTTATTTATCTGGAGACGAATTAGCTAGTGCATATGCTTCGGGAGATATATTTTTATTCCCTTCCAGTACTGAAACTCTTGGCCTGGTTTTACTAGAAGCAATGGCAGCAGGATGTCCAGTTATTGGAGCAAACAAAGGAGGTATCCCAGATATTATTAATGATGAAGTCAATGGATGCTTGTACGACCCAGATGGACTTGATCAAGGTAAATCAAGTCTGATTGAAGCCACAAAAAAGATCCTTAATAACAATAACAAAAAAGAAAATATGAGAGTTGAGGCTAGGAAAGAGTCGGAAAAATGGAACTGGAATCAGGCCACATTACAGTTAAAAAAATATTATGAAGAAACTCTTAAACAAGTTCAAGATTCTTATTAAGCTACGTTTGGGGGTGGCGTCGGGCTATTTATAGAAGTTATGGGTAATACTAAAGTAGCTATATTTTGATTCTTTTCA
>CACOIV010000060.1 GCA_902627335.1 uncultured Prochlorococcus sp. | reverse complement strand
AATTTTTGATTGACATTGTAATTGAACCACTATTTATTATATTTGGATCATTATTTTGTTCAGGTGAGGTTTCAGGTCTAATCCATAAAAGATTGCCGCAAAGTCTTATAGGATTTGATACGCCTTGTTTTACCCCTCCTTTCATTGGTTGGGCTAAAAGTACTTTTCGACCTAGGGCTGCATTTCTTAGTGAATCTCGGATTATGGTTGCATAACTACCTCTATATGAAGATTGATAGATCTGGATTTGACCATTATGTCTTAATCTTTTTATTTTATTTTCTGTATCAGAGGCTTTAACCTGATTAAATTGCCTTTGATCTGCTGAAATATTTTGTGTTGAACTTATAACCATTATTGTTACTTTGGTAAAGATTAACTACATCAAGTATAAGTAGGATTTATTTACGCTGCATATAGTGTAATTTTACTTAAAAGAATATTTGTTTAGAAATGAAAAGGAAAAATTGTTACTGTTGATACAAGAAGGATCTGATTAACTATTTAACTTTTTTCTATATTCAAATAAATTATGTTTCCCGCTCAAGGTGGTTTTACTCGCCTTACTTCCCCAAAAAGTGGCCAAAATTCAATAAATTCTGTTGGAGAGCGTTTCCCCATTAATAGAACCTTAATGGAAGTCATAAAAGGTTTAGATGGGGCAAGTACCGAGATGGTTGAAAGATCAAAAACTATTTTTTTTCCAGGAGATCCTGCCGAAAGAGTCTATTTGATAAGAAGGGGCGCAGTTAGATTATCAAGAGTTTACGAAACTGGAGATGAAATTACAGTTGCTCTTTTAAGGGAAAATAGCTTGTTTGGGGTATTATCACTACTCACTGGCCATAGGTCTGATCGTTTCTATCATTCAATTGCATTCACTAGAGTGGAGATGATAACCGCTCCAGCAAATTCGGTGCTAAGGGCCATTGAAGCGGATGCTTCTGTAGGATTATTACTCTTGCAAGGCCTATCCAGCCGGATATTACAAACAGAAACGATGATAGAGACATTAACTCATAGAGATATGTCATCAAGGCTTGTAAGTTTTTTAATGGTTTTATGTAGAGATTTTGGTGTTGCCGATGAAAAAGGTATTACAATTGATCTTAAACTATCTCATCAAGCAATTGCCGAAGCAATTGGCTCAACAAGGGTTACTATAACAAGGTTATTGGGGGACTTAAAAGAATCAGGTTTGCTAGCAATTGAGAGAAAAAAGATTACAGTTTTTGATCCAATAGCACTAGCAAAGAGATTTAATTGATTCATTTTTATTAAATTAATTAGTATGTAGTAAAGATTAAAAAATTTGTGTCTGGTTGGCTTTTAATTATTTTCTTACTCTTACTTGGAGGACTAATCTCCACATTCGGAGATTTAGTAGGAACTAAAATTGGTAAAGCAAGATTTAGTATTTTAAAATTAAGGCCAAAAAAAACAGCTACTCTAATCACAATTATTACTGGTAGTTTAATTAGTGCATCTTCCTTATCATTGATGATTTTAGTTAATCGACAATTAAGAGTAGGTCTTTTTAGATTGGGAGACTTGCAGAAAAAATTACAAGAGAGTAGACAGCTATTAATGCCTTTAAAAGAAGAAAGAGAAAAACTTGAAAATAAAATTGAAAGCAAAGAGACTGAATTGAAGCAACTTGAGAGAAATATTATTGCTTTAAGAAGTGGGCAGGTTGTTATAAGTAGTGGACAATCTTTGATAATTTCTGAGATAAGTGCTAACCGAAAGGTGAATCTTCAGACACAGTTAGAAAAAATCATACAAAATGCAAATATGTTGACTCAAAAAATTGTTATTCCAGAGATAAAAGAGCCAGTCAGTATACTACTTTTAAGAAAAAATCATATTGAAGAACTAGGTAAAACAATTATTAAGGGAGGGGATTGGGTTATTAATATTAAATCTGTTAGAAATGTTCTGAAAGGCGAAAACTATGTATATGCATTTCCTGAAATAACTGAAAACAAAGTAATTGTTTTAAAAGATGAAATAATCTCAAAAATATTATTAACTTCAAAAGAAAAAAATATTAATGAAGTACAAAATAAAATTAATCTTTTGCTCGCATCAACACTTGCGGAAACAAAAAAAAGAGGGTCCCTTGTGAATGAGATAAAGTTAAGAAGCGAATCGGTTGAGAAGCTAAGAGTCTTTCTGAATAGATATAAGGAAGTTGATCTTGAATTAGAAGCAGTGTCATTAAGAAAAAGTAAGACTGCTCAACCAGTTGTTGTAGAGCTAAAATTTAATACTATTAAATCTTGAGATGACAAAATATATTTCTATAGATCCTGGTAAATACAAGTGCGGATTAGTATTAGCTGATTCATATAAAAAAAAAGTTTTACAAGCAAAAGTTATTTTAAGTAATTCATTAGTCAAAAACGTAAAAA
>CACOIV010000059.1 GCA_902627335.1 uncultured Prochlorococcus sp. | reverse complement strand
CTTTTAATAAAAATGACGGTTTACACTAAAATGAAAGGCGCAATTTACTAAAATTTTTCCTAATATTTATTTAATTATTATTTAATATTATGGCTGAGGAAAAAAAATCATCAAAATCTTGTAATGGAAAAAGTAAAGCTATGTTCGCTTATGGAATCATACAACTTGGTTCATCCTTCTTATCAGCATTAGCATTAATTGCAATTGCATTCGGATTTTGCTCAGTAAAAAAAGAATCTAAGCTTTTTAATCAGTGTGTAGAAGAAATTGTCTCTACAGGTTCAGGTAAAGCTGATGCCGTTCGCTTTTGTAATGGCGGATAAATAAATTTTGTCATGCATCGTTAGTTTTTTATATTTTTTTTACTTAAAATATAGTTTTTAAATGAGATTAACATTTAAAATTTTATTTATTACTATACAAAATTTTAAGTAAACAAAAACCTTATAGTTGTTAATACATTTAAAAAATATTTAGCTAATTAATTTTTTTAATACAGATACTTTATTAAAAAAGTAAATTATTTACAAATAGTTATTTACGGCAATATAGAATGCATTATCTGCCAAAATGTAGTTTCTATAATTTTAATATTTTCTATGATAGATAATTGTCTTTTTTTGAAATGAATAACATAAATATATATTGAAAAATCATTGCTTAGCTAAGTGAGGTATTCTTTCTTTTGTTCATTTAAAGAAGATTACTTTTTAATATGTGAATAGATTTACAATAATAGAATTTAAAGAAACCTAAACTCGATTTTAATATTCTGCTGATAGTATTTATTAATGGAAATTAAACAAGAGAAAGTTTTAGTAACTGGAGCTTCTGGTTATATAGCTCTTCATTGCATATCTGAGCTACTCAAGAAAGGATATAAGGTAAAAGGCTCATTAAGAGATATGTCTAAAGCCCCGATAATAAGAAAATATTTTAATTGTGATAATGAAAAATCAAATCTTGAATTTTGTAAGTTGAATCTCTTGAATGATGATGGATGGGATAATGCTGTTTCTGATTGTGAATATATTATGCATATAGCTTCTCCATTTGTGATTGAAGAACCAAAAAATGAAAAAGATCTCATAGAACCATCTCTAAAAGGTACTTTGAGAGCCTTAAATGCTGCTAATAGAAATAAAATCAAAAAATTTATCCTTACATCTTCAATGGCTTCGGTAGCATATGGTCATAAAGCTGAAATTTGTAATAAAAATAATTGGACAGATACTTCAAAGAACGTTGGCGCTTATGTAAGGAGTAAAACTATAGCTGAAAGAGCTGCATGGGACTTTATAAAAGATAATAATGTTTCATTCCCTCTCACATCAATACATCCAGGAATGGTTTTTGGTCCATTGATTAGTGATCAAATTAGAGGAGCATCCGTTAGCTTAATAGCAAATATGATAAGTGGAAAATTTCCAGCTTTACCTGAAATATATTTTACTATTGTAGATGTAAGAGATATAGCAAAATTGCATGTCGACTCTCTCAAAAACCAAAATAGTAATAATAAAAGAATATTAGCTACTTCTGAAAATGCAATTCCTTTTTTAGATATTTCACAAATACTTAGAAATCTTGGGTTTGAAAAGTCGCCTCAAAATATTATTCCCAATCAAGTTATAAATTCTCTTGCAGCATTTAATAAAGATATGAGAATAACTTCTTCTATGATTAAAAGAGGATTTTATAAGGTTGATCTTTCAGAAACTATTTCTATATTCAATTGGCAGCCAATACCTCTTGGAGAAACTATATATGATATGACTAAATCAATTCAAAAAATATTAAATAAAGAATAATTTGTAATGGAAAATCTTATTAAGTTTTAGAAAATCAAATTTAAATTATTTTTTGCAAAAAAATAACAATTCTTGTGACTAATAAATAAATAATTAATCATATTTTAATATCTTTGGAAACTAAATTTCTGACCTCCAATACTCGCTTCATACATTAAACCTCCTTTAGAGAAGGTAAGGACTGCTACCCCATCGCTATAATCAGCAGAGGCGTTTGCACCTTCAGTAATTAAAGCTGCACTAGCAGAAGCTCCGAATTCAAAATTACCTTGTGTAAATCTTTCTAGGTCTTTTTTGTCTTTAAAAAAGATAATTTGACTAAAAGTTTGACCTCCTAATTGAAGACCAATAGACAATTGAGTAACTGAAGTAGAACCAATAACTTCATCTTTTTCAAAAACTTCTCCTCTCCCTCTCGCCGCTCCTATTCCAATACCTGCTTTGCCAATATTTGGAAAGATAGCATAACCTTTTGCTTTTTTAAAATAAGGTTCTAATGCAGATATTTTTTTAAAATTATTAATAGCTTCAATTGTTTTTAGATTTGGTTTAATGTTTTTTTTACTTAAAATATTTCTAGGCTTCCATCCTGATAAAAGTAGATCATCTGTATTTTGCTTCAAGGCATTTAAATTCGTTTGTGAT
>CACOIV010000058.1 GCA_902627335.1 uncultured Prochlorococcus sp. | reverse complement strand
TTCTTTTTTAATATTAAAGATATCTTTTTGATGCCAAATAATAGAATTATTTTTTAAATTTAATGATTTTTTCTTAGCAATATCTAAAATTGATTCTGCATTATCAATCCCGACAACCCTCCCATTAGGTAATACTTTTTTATTAATAACGAAAGAGATATCTCCAGTCCCACAACATAAATCCCCCCAATTTTCTCCAGCCCTTGGGTTCGCAAGACTTACTAATTCTCGTTTCCATAAGTTATGAAGACCTAAACTTAATAAATTATTTAAAAAATCATATTTATAAGAAACATTATTAAAAATATTTTTTACATTTTTTGAAGTCCGAAAAATCATTAATCAATTCATTATTTTGTGATTGAGTTCCTCATTCATAAGGCCTTATAACAAGATTTTTTTCTAAAAGATACGATTTTATTTCTTTAATTGTGAGTTTTTTATCATGTAATAAAGAAGCCAGAAGAGCTGCGGATGCTTTACCTTTGACAAAAGCTTCAAAGATATCTTCTAAACTACCAGCTCCTCCAGATGCAATAACAGGAATATTTACAGCGCTAGATACTTTTTCATTAAGGAGTAAATCATATCCTAATTGAGTACCATCTCCATCCATAGAAGTTAATAAGATTTCACCAGCACCAAGTTTTTCAACTCTTTTAGCCCAATTTATTACATCTAATTGTGTATTCTCTCTACCACCTTTTATATAAACTTCCCATGCCTCAGATTTATTAATTTTTTTTCTAGCATCAATTGCTACAACAATACATTGTTTACCAAATTTTTTTGAACTTTCAGATATGAGCGCAGGATTTTTTACTGCTGAAGAATTAATGCTTACTTTATCAGCTCCAGCCCTTAATAATTCATTAATAGACTCCACAGAATTAATACCTCCCCCAACTGTGAAAGGGATTTTCAATGTTTTAGCTGTTCTAGAGACTAAATCAATTAATGTTTTTCTGTTTTCAAAAGTAGCTTTAATATCTAAGAAGACAAGTTCATCAGCACCTTCGTCCGAGTAAAGACAGGCTAATTCAACAGGATCTCCAGCATCTCTAAGATTTACAAAATTGACGCCTTTTACAACTCTTCCATTAGCTATATCTAAACAGGGTATTAAACGAAGAGCAACCATTTTAAAAAAATTTGTCCAAATACTGTTAATCTTGCTTATAGATTCTATTTTATAACGTTATGGATGACACAAAATTATTACCAAGAATAGGTAGTAAAATTAAAATAAATATAGATAAAGTTAAAGATAGATTACCAAGTAAGCTTATTGAACAAATATCAATTAATCCAAGAGCTACAATTAAGGGATATAAAATGACAGATGGAAGAAGTATTGGCTTAGTAGTACAATTCCAATCTGGTCAGGAAAATTGGTTTTTCCCTGAAGAAATTGAACGAGGTTAATTGTTAAGTGAATGATCCAAAACAACTCTTAGGAATAAAAGGAGCTTCTGAAACTAAAAGTTTGTGGAAACTTAGAATACAACTTATGAAGCCAATAACTTGGATTCCTTTAATATGGGGAGTAATTTGCGGAGCGGCTGCAAGCGGCAATTTTACTTGGACATTTTCTAATGTTCTAGCATCTCTTGCTTGCATGCTTATGAGTGGACCCTTACTTGCAGGATATACTCAAACAATTAATGATTTTTTCGATAAAGAAATTGATGCTATAAATGAGCCTAATAGACCTATCCCTTCAGGAGCAATATCAATAAAACAAGTCAAAATTCAAATTTGGGTACTTTTAATTCTAGGTTTAGTAGTAGCTTATCTATTAGATTTATATGCTGAACATCAATTCCCTTCTGTTTTTCTTCTTGCTCTAGGGGGATCTTTTGTAAGCTATATCTATTCTGCACCACCTTTAAAATTAAAACAAAATGGCTGGTTAGGTAATTATGCTTTAGGAGCATCTTATATAGCTCTTCCGTGGTGGGCGGGACAAGCTTTATTCGGTAAGTTAACCCCTATTACCGCGATATTAACTTTGGCTTACTCCCTTTCAGGTTTAGGAATAGCTGTAATAAATGACTTTAAAAGTGTAGAGGGTGATTCTAAGTTAGGTCTTAATTCATTACCTGTAATTTTTGGAATTAAAAACGCAAGCAGAATAAGTGCTGCTCTAATTGATATTTTCCAATTAGCCATGGTTATTGTATTAATTTCTATTGGCCAACATTTAGCATCAGTCATACTAGTTTTATTAGTAATACCCCAGATTACTTTTCAAGATATGTGGTTACTAAGAGATCCCTTGAAATATGACGTTAAATATCAAGCTAGTGCTCAGCCATTTCTAATTACTGGGATGTTAATAACTGCTTTAGCAATTGGCCATAGTTTTTTAGTCGCTTAAGGTGCTAACCCAAAAGCAAAAATTTCTTTTTTATTTACCATCTTTTATCTTTTTCATATGGTTATATTTTTTCCTCGCAAATATAATTAAATCCACATTAAGTTATGACCCTTATAAAGTAAATTCATTAAATAAAGTTAACTTTAGCTATAAAATT
Organism: uncultured Prochlorococcus sp.; assembly: GCA_902627335.1. Taxonomy (GTDB): domain Bacteria; phylum Cyanobacteriota; class Cyanobacteriia; order PCC-6307; family Cyanobiaceae; genus Prochlorococcus_A. The sequence continues at coordinate 27 of CACOIV010000058.1, read as the reverse complement.
GAGTTTTCTAATAATGAAGTTATTAGT
>CACOIV010000057.1 GCA_902627335.1 uncultured Prochlorococcus sp. | reverse complement strand
ATTTTCTGAAACAGAATTTATTAAATCAAAACAAGGAATTTTTAAATTTTTCTGTAATATATTTAATGCACATGCATTCGTAGTATTGCATGCGATCAAAAGAGCATCCAAATCTTTATCTTTAAACCAATTTACTATTTCATATGCAATTTCTTTTATTTCTTCGTCTTTTTTCCCTCCATAAGGATTTCTCTTGTTATCTGCAAGATATAAAACTTGAACGTCAGATCTATGCTCAAGGAGAGATTTAAGGATTGTAAATCCCCCAATGCCACTGTCAAATATCCCTAATTTAAGTTTCAACCTATTCTCTCAAGATATTCAAGAATTCCTCTTGCAATAGCATAAGCGACTCTCTCTCTGTGCATATCCTTACTTAATCTGCTCCCATCTAATTTCCCAGTAACAAAACCTATCTCAACAAGAACAGCAGGCATATTAGTTTGTTTTATTACAAAATAGCTTCCTCTTCTAACACCTCTATCAGGACTTCCAGGTGAGACTTTAATGATCTGTTTTTGGATTTTCTCTGCCAGTAATCTTCCTTTCCATCCTGAATAATAGAATGTTTCTAATCCATTGATATTTCTTTTTTTTCCTACAGAAGCATTGGCATGAATACTTACAAAAATATCAGCTTTTGTATTATTTGCCATTGAGACTCTGGCTCCTAAACCTAAATCAATTTCATTTGTCCTTGTCATTTTTACTTCTATACCCTTTTTCTTGAGAATATTAGTAACAATTTTTGAAACATCTAGAACCACATCAGTTTCTCTTAAGCCCCCAATACCGATAGCTCCTGAATCGGGTCCTCCATGCCCAGGATCTATAACAACATAAAATTTATTTTTTTTTACATTAGGTAAATTTGCAAGTGCTTTATTTTTTAAATTAAAGAAATAATCAGATGTTTTTTTAAAATTACTTGAGCTTGAGAAGTTTCCTTCACTTATTGTTTGAAAATCATTCTTAGGAAAGGCGGCTAATTTAATTCTCCAATTATTTTTATCAATTCCAATTAATTTCCAATTATGAGGATTTATTTTTTTATTTGATTGGAATTCAATGACCAGACGCGTCAATCCCTTCTTTGGTTTCCCTAATCTAATCTCTTTAATAGGGCCATTACCTTTTATCTTTCTAGGGTTAGATAATTCTCCTTTAAAATCGATCCAGAACCTATCTCCATATGATTTATTAGCTTTTTGAAAATATGCTTTTAACTTTGCATCAGATTTGGTTTTTAATTCTAAGACTCCATCAGATTTAAGGGCCCATGCCGCTAAAGCGCTTGACGACTTTACAGGTGAATTAAAATAATTAATGACAAATAATAAAGAAGCCAGTTTAAAAAACTTTTTAAAATTATTATTTCTCATTTTAATTTGCAAACAAACTTACTTTTCTATGCTTAAGACTAGGCATCTGTTCCCTAATTTTTTTTACTCTAGATTTATCAGCAGGTGCTATTGCTGCTCCCTCAGTTTTACCTGCATCTGACAATACAGTTCCCCAAGGATCAATAACCATTGCATGTCCATGACTTTGCCTTCTTCCATAGTGAATACCTGTTTGCGCCGGGGCAACAACATATGCTGTATTCTCTATCGCTCTTGCCTGCAATAAAATTTGCCAATGATCTTTTCCTGTAAATGCTGTAAAGGCAGCAGGAATCATAAGAAGTTCTGCTCCATTTGCAGATAAATACCTATAAAGTTCTGGGAACCTTACATCGTAACAAATAGATAAACCCACTTTACATAAACCTGGAATATCTATAATCGGTGGCTTTTCTGAACCTGATAAAATTGTTGAAGATTCCTTATACAAATTACCGTCAGGCAAATCAACATCAAAAAGATGAATCTTATCGTACAAACCAAGTACTAAGCCATCTTTACCAAAAAGCGCAGATCTATTTAAGATATGCGTCTCATCTCCAGCGGGTACTGGATATCCCCCACCTAAAAGATAAACTTGATATCTTTGGGACATTGTTTTTAGAAAATTTGTACACTTTAAAGATAATTCTGAAGCTAGCTGAAGTTTCTCATTATCCTCCCCAAGGAATGCAAAATTCTCAGGCAACCCAATTAATTCTGCACCTCTCCTGGTTGCTAGTTCAATTTGTTCCTCTGCCACAGCAAAATTTGACTCGATATTTGAAGAACTTGTTATTTGTAATGCAGCTACTAAGAAATCAGTCAAGTTTTTAACTCCGAAAAATAATTAACAATTACGAGGCTCTAATAACACCTTGTTCAGATTGCGAAGGTACAATGTTTAGATAGTCAAGTTGAGCACAACATTTAAAATCATCTTCATAATTACCAATGTTTGTCAATCTTTTGCCATGAGTTGCTGTCTTTAAGCATCCTAATATATCTTCTTTCCAAAAATGCCAAAGAGCTAATGCTGCATTTAATTCATCATTTACTAAATTAACTTCAGCATTATGATTCTCACTTAAATATGATGCTAATGCTCCTGCGGCTAATGAATCTTCTAAAGAATAAGAACCTTCCCAACCACTTCCAAGAATAAGAACATCTTTTTTATTCATAGAAATAATTCTTTCAGCGACAGCCTTTCTGTTTGTTAAAGCCATAGCAAATAAATTTTTCACATTTTGAACTCTCTGCATAGCTTTAGTGCCATTTGTAGTACTCATAAAAAGCCTCTTACCTTGAACCATTTTCTTAGTAACAGTTAAAGGAGAATTACCTAAGTCAAAGCCATCAATTTTTTTACCTCCTCTTTCAGCAATCATTACTCTTTTATTAGCGTCCCACTGGTTTGCTTTCGCTTTAAGTAAATCTAAATCAGAAAAAACTTGTATAGAATCAGCCCCATTAACCAAAGCCCATGAAATTGTTGTAGTTGCTCTAAGAACATCTATAACGACAGCAATAT
>CACOIV010000056.1 GCA_902627335.1 uncultured Prochlorococcus sp. | reverse complement strand
TTGTGAGAATAGATACAGAGAGGTCCATTGAAAGACAACAATTTGATCCTACATTATTAGATCCTCTTCTCAGAGATTTGCTTGGAGAGCCAGGAATATTGCCGGATAGAGAGAGAGGACAGGGTTCAGGCGTGATCATAGATTCTAATGGATTAGTATTGACTAACGCCCATGTTGTTGAAAGAGTAGATCAAGTTTCAATTACGCTAGCTGATGGGGCTATTTGTGAAGGTCAAGTACTTGGGACTGATTCAATAACTGATTTAGCACTTGTGAAAATTCAAGATAAAATTAATTCACAATTTGCTCCACTAGGAGATTCTGAAAAGCTTGAAGTTGGTGACTGGGCTATAGCATTGGGAACTCCTTATGGATTAGAAAAAACGGTAACCTTAGGAATTATTAGCAGTCTTCATAGAGATATCAATAGCTTGGGATTTTCAGATAAAAGACTTGATTTAATTCAAACAGATGCAGCAATAAATCCTGGAAATTCAGGAGGTCCTCTAATTAATTCTAACGGTGAAGTTATCGGTATAAATACGCTTGTAAGGAGTGGTCCTGGTGCAGGATTAGGATTTGCTATCCCTATTAATTTGGCAAGAAGAGTATCAAATCAATTGCTTAAAGATGGTGAGGTTATTCATCCGTATTTAGGAGTGCAGCTAATATCTCTGACAGCTAAAATAGCAAAAGAGCATAATAAAGATCCTAATTCGCTTCTTCAATTACCCGAGAGATCTGGTGCATTAGTCCAATCTATAGTTCCTAATAGTCCAGCAGAAAAGGCTGGTTTAAAAAGAGGTGATTTGGTTATTGCCGCAGAAGATATTGTTATTAATGAGCCTAAAGCATTATTGGATGAAGTTGAAAAAGCAAAAATTGGTAAAACTTTCCCTTTACTTATACTTAGAAATAATGAAGAAATCAAAGTTAATATTAAACCTGAACCTTTACCAGGTTTGACATAAATCCCTTACTGAAATTAAATATTCTTTAGTTAAGAATTAAATTAAAATTTTGGATTTACAGAATCAAATGAAAACTGCTGTTGCTCATGCAGCTATAGAATATGTAAAAGATGGCATGATAATTGGCTTGGGTTCAGGTTCAACATCAGCTTTAATGATTAAAAGTCTCTCAGAAAATCTAAAATCTGGTCAGCTAAAAAATATTAAAGGGGTTCCAACCTCTTTTCAATCAGAAGTGCTTGCTCAAGAGCTTGGTATTGAGCTAATAGATTTATGTTCGGTTGGTAAAATTGATTTAGCGATTGATGGTGCTGATGAAGTTGATCCAAATCAACAATTAATAAAAGGTGGTGGAGCCTGTCATGTTAGAGAAAAACTAGTTGCAACAAAAGCAGATCAATTATTAATTGTTGTTGATGAAACGAAGTTGGTAGATAAACTAAATAATGTTTTTCCTCTCCCAGTGGAGGTTATTCCCAGTGCATGGAAACAAGTTCAAACTACTATTAATGGTATGAATGCTGAAAGTAATTTAAGGATGGCTGTAAACAAAGCAGGACCTGTTGTTACCGATGAAGGGAATTTACTATTAGATGTCTTATTTCAAGGAGGAATAAATGACCCACACAAGGTTGAATATGAAATTAATAATATTCCTGGAGTTCTAGAAAATGGATTATTTGTAGATTTGACGACAAAAGTGTTAGTTGGGAAAATTGAAAATAATATTCCAAAAGTCTTTACTATGACAAAAAATTAATTTTTAAATCTTACTTTTACTGAATCTGCATGACTATGAAGCCCCTCACTATTGGCAAGATTAATTATGTCATTTTTATTGTTATGCAAACTTTGCTCATTAAATTCAATGATTGAGGAATTTTTCATAAAAGTTTCAACTCCTAAAGCACCACTGAATCTTGCATTACCAGATGTTGGTAAGGTGTGATTTGGTCCAGCAAGATAATCTCCTACAGCTTCTGGAGTCCATTTACCAATAAAAATTGCTCCTGCATTTTCAATACTTCCAAGTATTTCATGAGGATTTTTGGTGATAATTTCAAGATGTTCTGGTGCAAATTTATTACTTAGTTCAATACATGTTTCCAAGTTTTCGCATATTCCTATTAAACCCCAATCTTTTATTGATTTAATGCAAATCTCTTTTCTGGGATGATTCTCCAACTTTTGATAAATCTTGTGGGATACTTTATTAGCTTTTTCTAAAGAAGTAGTTAATAGAATTGCGGCAGCAAAAGGATCATGTTCTGCTTGGGCTAATAAATCAGTTGCCAATTGATTACTATCAGCAGTATCGTCCGCAATGATAAGTATTTCACTTGGACCAGCAAGCGAATCAATTCCAGTTGATCCAAAAATAAGTTTCTTTGCTGTAGTAACAAATATATTTCCAGGACCAGAAATCACATCAACTTTGTTTATTTCTCTGGTTCCAAAAGCTAAAGCTCCTATTGCTTGCGCACCTCCAATTCTAAAAATATTTTTGATTCCAGCTATGTAAGCTGCTGCTAATACTGTTTGATTAATCTTGCCTTCTTTATTTCCCGGAGAAACCATAATAATTTCTTTAACACCTGCTACTTGTGCAGGAATTGCATTCATTAAAACAGTGCTTGGATATGAAGCTCTACCTCCTGGGATATATATGCCTGCTTTATTAACAGGTAACCATTTCCTTTGAACACACTCTCCATAGATTCCCTTTAGTGAGATATTTTTAGGTACTTGTTCTTCGTGAAATTTTGCAATTCTATTTTTTGCATTTTTTAAAGCTTTTTGTAATTCACTATTTGTGGAGTGCCATGCATCTTCTATCTCGTCAGATGCTACTCCCATTGGTTCAGGATTAAAACCATCAAATTGTAAGGTATATTTTTTTACGGCGGTATCACCAATTTTTTTTATGTCCTCAAGAATATTTTTGACTGTGAGATTAATATCATCATTATTTTCGATATTCGTTCTCTCAGCTATCTTTTTGAGTTGCTTAACGGTTTC
>CACOIV010000055.1 GCA_902627335.1 uncultured Prochlorococcus sp. | reverse complement strand
TTTAGCTTCAGCGACTAGACGATTCATTTGTGGACAAAATTCATCTGCAATTTCTTTAGCTGTTATTACATCAGCTAGATTTTGATGCCTTCCATTAAATTTTACCCAGCCATAATTATCATTTTTAAAATCTGCGGTTTGATCAAAGCAGTCAACTTCCACTTTCCATTGCCTTGATCTCACACCTCCAGGAATTGTAAAACCACCCATTTTTGCACCAGGAATAATTGTTGAATATGAATTTCCACTATATGAACCTCCTCCTCCATAACTATTAATCGTTCCGTAAGTATTCGTAGTTACTCTGTCAGGGGTGATTTGAGTTTCTGGGATATAACTACTGCCACGATAAAAATTTAATCTATAGTTAAATTTTATATATCTGCCATATTCTCCTTTTGATTTAAACGCTTCAACACTTTTTGGATAAAAAACTACCTTCTTTTCATCATCTCTAATCCATGTTCTTTTTTTTGCTTTATTAATTTTGGGTTCTGTTTTAATTGTTAAATTACCCTGATTAAATTTAATACATCCTTCGTAGTCACTTGCTTTTAAACATTCCTCATGAAAATCATTTTTTAATGCGAAGAATTTATATTTTGAGCTAAATTTAAATTTATTTTTGTATTCCTTATAAAGTCTTTTACAGTCATTTTTTATATCCTCTGAAGGAAATAGATCATCAGAAACATATATTTTGCAACCACCTATTCTTGCTTGATCTAATAATTCAGAGGTGATTAAATTTGGGTCAAAATTATCAACCTCAATAAATTGTTTTTTAATTAATTCATCGCTGAACCAATTTTTCTCAAACATTGCTCCATATTCTTGATCACTCAATTTCTTCTCTGCAAAAACTGGAGATAAGAGACTTATTAAAAGCGGTGCAAGTAGTAAGCGTTTCATTTATTTTCCTCTTTTGGTTGCCACTTCCATTCTCTTGTAGGTTTTTCACATATTATCTTTGGTGGGATTTCAACTTCTTCTCCTTTGATACTTTTATCAAAGGCATCGCTTCGCTCATCAAATCTAATAAACATTTTTTCAACGCAATCATAATATTTATCCATTTCTTCGCTTTCAAGTAAATTCATAACTGGAAATTTAAGAACTTGATAAGCACCAAATAATAGTAGCCCCGCAACTGGTATAGCCAAAACACCAGTAGTTAGTCCAATACCTTTGGAAAATCCTTCTTTAAATTCTTTACTCATTAAAAAAGAGGGTCTTACCCCTCTAATTTAGATCAGCTGTCAACCAATAACACTTTAGGACTTTATAGCCATCTGCCAGAAAGGATAGACCTCATATGACTTTTCTCTTAATAATTGTAATTTTCTACTATTGATTTTTACTACGATTCCATCAGTTGGATAGTTATTAAATAGTTTTTTATCAGCCCATTGCTTTCTGAACATTTCAATTTGAGAAGTAAAGTTGAGACTTATATATTCTGGTATCGTAAATCCTAATTTTTTCAAATAAACCAAAGATTCATGTTGGTTTAATCTGCAATTAATTATCTGGAAAGAACAAAAACTGAGGTGATCGCTTTTAGAATCAGCAGCCCTCATATAAGCTGCTGCCTGTCTTTGAGAATAATTTGGTTGTTTATATTCTGATGGAGCAAAAAGCTCTCCCCTAACTTGAAATAAACCTTTAATTGCAATTTGGGTTGGTACATCATGAATATTTTTTAATTTATTTGTTAAATCTCTACCCTTACGACTTATAGCTTTTACTAATTCTCCATCTATATATTGAATAGCAACTGCGCAACCATCTATTTTGGGCTCAATGATTAATCTTGTTTGAAGTGTTAATCCATTTGTAAATTCTTCAATACGATCCTTGGGTAATGATGGCAAAGGCAATATTGTTTTTTTAGTGAAGTAGTTTGCTTTTGGGTTAACTCTATATAAATTCGCCTCTAATTGATCAAATTGAGCATCACTTATTAAAGGCGTTCCCATTCTGTAATTATGGTCATACCATTCAATTCTTTCTTCTAAATATGTGCTCATAATCTTTTAGCTCCTTCAATTACATCTATTTCTTCATAAGTAGAGTTATATGTTTTGGTATGTATTGCCTGGCTATGTCCTAAGGATTTACAAGAAGTTCTAATATCTAAATAGGCATAAATTGATCTAATTCCCCAATAATGCCTTAAATTAACCAATCCAAAACTTGATACCGTATTTTTCTTTAACCATTTAGTCAAGGCTTCAACTTTCTTTTTCATTTCTATTGATTTGTTTCATAAACTAATCTATTCATATGAGGACAAAATTCATCCCTAGAGCTAATTGACCTGCATCATCATTATTTTGCGTAACCAGTTCCGAAGCAAGTTCTGAAAAAGTTACGAATCTTTGTCCTAAAATGTCGCAAAATATCGCGTATATGTCAAGACTTAGCAGATCTGATATTGGAATCCTAAAACAGGTATTAAAGCATATTGAAGTCGTTCACTTCCCTTTGCTATACTACTCAAGTGGTTAAAACTGAATAACCCTTTTGGAGGGGTGGTCGAGTGGTTTAAGGCTCTAGTCTTGAAAACTAGCGTATCTGCAAGGGTACCGTGGGTTCGAATCCCACCCCCTCCGTTCTAACTTCGAAGCAGGATATCTCAAATCAGGTCAGAGAAACTCAGAAAGACTGGTATTAAATAGAAATTCTAGAAACAAGATGATCGAACTTGATCATGAGTATTCAAGATTTTTAAGTTAGGGTGTGTTTTTCGTGTGTCTTTTTTAGAATTCCGTGTGTCTTTTTTTATTGTTGGTACAGAGATCTTTGTCTTACTGGGTCAAAACTGGTCACTCTAAACTGATTCTTTGGGCACCCCCTCCGTATCAGAAAAAATCAGAAGAAGTCAACAATTGTTTTTGGGAATCCAAAAGCTCTACTTTATTGGAAAGAGAAAAAAAAGGTACATGTGTTTGCCCATTTCAATTCTTGAACTTCAGTTCCCAAATACTTTAAATTTTTTTGATTCCTATATCTTA
>CACOIV010000054.1 GCA_902627335.1 uncultured Prochlorococcus sp. | reverse complement strand
TTGAGGATTCAAAGAATTGTCCTCTTAGATCCTCAAAAGAATCATCAAAAATATTCTTATTTAATAAATCTATCAATTCTCTGCTATGCAAGGGAGTAGCTAATGGTAATCCATTGTCTAAAATTAATTTCTTTGCAGCGGTTATTATTTCTTCAGTTAAATATCCTGTTATGGGACCATTAATTAATTTACTTTTTACAAGACATTGTTCGAGCCATGAGGGCTGCCAAACTATTAAAGAGAAAGTATTTGCTCCTGAATCAAGCTCATCTTTTGAGATCCACAATTTTTCTAAATAATTAGGGATTTCATGAGCTGGAAGTTCTAAAGGAGTCTGCAAAGTTAGTTGAGGTTTCATAATAAAATTTAGGGTCGGCGCCAAAAAATATTATCTTTAGCTAATAATTGATCAGATTCCGGGGGACCCCAAGTCATTGACTCATATTTATGTACAGGGAGTTTCCAAGGAGCATTTTCCATTAATTCAATAAGGGGAGTGTAAAGTTTCCACGCCGCCTCAACTTCATCACTCCTCGTAAAAAGTGTTGGATCTCCTAACATAGAATCAGCTAATAGCCTCACATAACCTTCATCAGATGGTTCTCCAAAAGATTCATCATATGAAAATTCCATTTCTACAGGTCTTGATCTCATTCCTGATCCAGGTGATTTTACTTCAAATTTAAAGGTGGCACCTTCATCAGGTTGGATTCTAATTATAAGCTGATTTGGAGCAGGATTAATAATTGTTGACTCGAATAAATGAACAGGAACATCTTTAAAAGTAAGTACTATTTCACCTAATCTTTTTGGGAGCCTTTTACCTGTCCTTAAATAGAAAGGTACGCCTTGCCACCTCCAATTATCTATAAATATTTTTGTTGCTATGTATGTTTCAGTTGTGCTATTTTTCCCAACACCATTTTCGTCTCTATAACCTTTTAGTGGATTATCATAATTGCCACCTTTTTCATATTGCCCTCTTATGCAGCAATCCCAAGGTTCTCTCTCATTAGCTAATTTTGAGGCTTGTAAAACCTTTGCTTTTTCGTTTCTTATAGCTTCAGGATCAAATTTACCTGGAGGTTCCATAGCAATCACCGCAAGCATTTGGGTTAAATGATTTTGCAGCATATCTCTAAGTGCTCCTGAGGTCTCATAATACCCGGCCCTGTCTTCGACACCAACTGTTTCTGAAGAAGTGATTTGTATGTTTGAAATGTAATTTCTATTCCATATAGGTTCAAATATTGTATTCGCAAATCTTAAAACTAATATATTTTGAACGGTTTCTTTACCAAGGTAGTGATCTATCCTGTAAATCTGGCTTTCATTTGCACAACTTTGTACGATCTTATTAAGTTTTCTGGCACTGCTATAGTCTCTCCCGAAAGGCTTTTCAATAACAATTCTGCTCTTGTTAGGATCATCCAATAAACCTATATTTTTTAGTGCTTTACATCCACCTTCATAAAAATTTGGGGATACAGAAAGATAGAAAGTTTTGTTACCATGAGTAGCTTTTAATCTATCAATTTCAATTAATCTTTGAGATAGTCGTTTAACATGACTTTCTTCTTGAAGATCTACAGGTTCATAAAAGAGAAATTCTGTAAATTTAATCCATTCTTGCTCATGAGCGGATATTTTGTCACATAGTTTCTGTCTCATTTTTTCTTTAAATTCTTCATCACTCCAATGTCTTCTAGCGCATCCAACTATGGCAAATTCGCTTGGCAATCGTCTTTGAAGAAAAAGTTCGAAAAGAGCTGGAACAAGTTTTCTATGTGTAAGATCTCCGCTTGCACCAAAAATTACTAAACATTGTGGAGGGATAACTCTTTCTTGTCTTAAACCTAATCTTAGTGGATTACTTATAGAAGATTGCATACCTAGTTAAGATACTATCTATAAATAAAGTCATCGATTTTTTATAATAACGCTACGAAATGTGTCTAAACCAAAAAGTAAAAAAGTTATAAGTTTAATTTTTAATAAGTCTCAACATGCCATCTACCAGCTTTTCTAAGTTGAGGTCTTAATTCTGCCCAATTAAGTCCTTTCTCTTCAGCAGCTTTTGTCATTGCTTCATCTATGCCCGGCTCCATACCTTTTAATCCACAAAGATATATATGAGTCTTCTCATCTTCAATCATATTAAAGAGTTCGTTAGCTGACTCTAAAACTCTATCTTGGATATACATTCTTCCACCTTTTGTATTTTGCTGTTCTCGACTTATAGCTTTTGTATATTTAAAATTCTCAGGATAATTTTGTAAGTATCTTTGTAAGTCTTCCTCGTATAAAAGATTTGCAGATTTAGGGGCTCCCATAAACAGCCATGCTTTGCCTTTGAAATTCCAATTATTTTTTTCCCTTTCTGAGGGTTCGAACATCCTTCTTAGGTAAGCTCTCATTGGAGCTATACCAGTTCCAGTGGCAAGCATTACTATGTTTGCCTCCTCATCCTCAGGTAGGAGCATTTCCTTTCCTACAGGACCAGTAATCTTGACTTGGTCGCCAGGTTTTATGTCACATAAATATGTTGAACAAACTCCATTAATTGTTTGGCCGTCTTTTTCGTACTGAAGTTGTCTCACACATAAGGAAACTGTATTCCCCTCAAAATCATCTCCATGCCTTGTACTGGCAATAGAATATAACCTTAGCTTGTGTGGTTTCCCATTAGAATCTTCCCCAGCAGCCATTATTCCTACACTTTGGCCTTCTACATAATTTAAGAAAGGATCTCCCCCTGATAAATCGAAAGTAATATGGTTAACTCTACCGATAGCTCCTTCCTTTAGAAGACTATAGTTTTCTTTAACAGTACCTACGAATGGTGTCTTAGGTCTATAGGTATTAACTGGAACGTCAGCGTGTTTCATTTTATTTAAGGGCTTTTGCTCAATTTTAGTATTTTCTTCGGTTTTTGGAGGGACTGTTTTTATTTCTGAACTTATGGATTCTGAAGATTTATTTTCAAGCTTTTTTACATCAGAGACTTTATTCTCGACCTTATTAGTTTTAGTAAGCTTATTTTCAACCTTTTTAGTATCAGAAACTTTATTCTCGACCTTATTAGTTTTAGTGACCTTATTTTCAACCTTTTTAGTATCAGAAACTTTACTT
>CACOIV010000053.1 GCA_902627335.1 uncultured Prochlorococcus sp. | reverse complement strand
GAAGAAATCAGACAAATGGCAAAAATTGGATCCCAAAAAGGATTAATCGAAGCTGATGAAGCCGCTATGATTTCAAAAGTTTTTCAACTTAACGATTTAAAAGCTAAAGATTTAATGATTCCACGAGTTTCTGCACCAAGTATCGACGGGGGGGAGAAGCTTGAAGATATTTCCAAATTAATAATTTCTAATAACTCTCCATGGTGGGTTGTACTTGGAGATAAAGTGGATAAAATTCAAGGAGTTGCTAGAAGAGAAAAATTATTAACTGCTCTCATTCAGGGATACAGGCAATCCTCCATCTCTGATTTATGCGAGCCCGTTGAATATATTCCTGAAATGATAAAAATAGATAAACTCTTGACGACATTTGATAAAGACAACAAAGGAGTAAAAGTCGTAGTTGATGAATTTGGTGGTTTTGTAGGTTTAATAGGGGCAGAGGCAGTCCTCTCCGTCCTTGCAGGATGGTGGAAAAGATGAATTTCAAACAATCGAAAATTGAAAAAAGTTATTCTTCACTAAAAAATTGGTGGGAAAATATTGAGCTTACAAATTTTGAAAAAAATTGTCTTAATAAGGATATTATTTCATTTAATCAACAACTATTTAGACTTAAACAAAAAATTATAAGAGTAGGAGTATATGGAAAAGCAAGTGTTGGAAAATCTTCCATATTAAATACAATCTTAAATGAAAAATATTTTCAAACAGGTATTATTAATGGATCAACTAAGAAAATTGAATTAAAAACTTTATCTTTAAAGAAAGGATTAATTAAAAAAATTGAATTAATAGATTTTCCTGGGTTTGATATTCAATTAACAAATAATATATCTAAAAATAATATAACTCTTATGAATCTAGATTTTATTTTATTTATAGTTGCTGGAGATCTTAATAGAAATGAGCTATCTGAACTTAATTACTTAATAGATAATGGCAAAAAAATTATTATTATTTTTAATAAAATTGACATTTGGAATAATGAAGAAATTAATACTATATTAGATAATATAAAAGATAAATTACCTAAGGATATTATAATTCCTATTATTATAAATTCAAACAAAAAAAATAGTTCAATAAAGATTAATGAATCACTTAATGATTACTTAATAGGAACAATCGATAGAGTGGGACATTCAATCATGATTTATAATATACTCCATTCAGCAAGTAAATTAGCACTTAATATTAAGGAAAAAAGATTGATTAAAAGAAGAAAAGAGGCTCAAAAAATAATTGGAAAATTTGCAACATTAAAAGCATCGAGCGTAGCACTTAACCCATTACTTTTTTTAGATATTGCAAGTAGTTTGGCATTAGATACAGCTTTAATTCATGAATTAAGTAAGGTATATGGTTTAAAGATCAGAAAAAACTCCGCAAAAAAGCTTATAAAAACTATTTCTATAAATAATATTTCGCTAGGTGCAGTCCAAATTTGTATAAATACATTATTTAATTTAGTAAGAAAAATTAGTTTAATTTCAGCTCCTTTCACGAATGGATTATCGTTGGTGCCCTATGGCCCAGTTGCCTTAACTCAAGCAGCCCTAGCTGTTAGTACAACTAGAATTGTTGGTAAATTAGCTGCGAAAGAAATTCTCAATAAAAGCAACCTTAGTATCTTGGAGCCCTTTCATTTAATAAAATATATTGACCTAAAGGAAATTGAAATAGCAAGACCTTTTAAATTATTTTTATATAATCAAAAGAATCATCAGGATTTATCATTATTTATTCCTTGAAATCTAAAATAAGAAAAATTGCTCTTTTCGGAACAAGTGCTGACCCACCAACTTCAGGCCATCAAAAAATAATTCTGGAATTATCCAAGAAATATAAACTAGTTATTTCTTACGCAAGTAATAATCCTTCAAAAAATCATAAAGAAAATCTATTTTTTAGAAGTCTTCTTTTAGAAAAATTAATTTGCGAATTTGATCATCCACATATAATATTTGACCAAGATTTAAGTAGCCCATGGGCGCTAACCTCAATTAAAAGGTGTAAGGGGAAATACTCTCCTGATCAAATTGACTTTATAATAGGTAGTGATTTAATCTCCGAAATGTTTACATGGAAAAATATTAATAAGATAATTAGTGAAGTAAAATTGATAATTATTCCAAGAGAAGGTTATCCTATTGAAAAAAAATATCTTCTAAAGATTAAAGAAATTAATGGCGATTTTGAAGTATTAGACATCAAAATACCCAAAATATCAAGTTCAATGATTAGAGGAAATTCTGAAAATTTTGGTCTTCCAAAATCACTAATATCTATAGTTAAAAATAATAATCTATATGATTTTAAAAATTAAATAATGAAAATTTATCTTGCACAAATTAATCCTATAGTTGGAGACTTGAGAGGAAATGCAACTAAACTATTTAAAATTGCATCAGATGCTTATAAAAACTCTTCAGACTTAGTTATTACTCCAGAACTATCATTATGGGGTTATCCTCCAAAAGATTTACTCTTTAACAGTAATCTTATTAATGAACAGAATTATATATTAGATGAATTATCTACATCTATTGCCAAAAATTTTGGGGATTTAGGCTTAATACTTGGCATTGCAGAAAAAATTGAAGACTCTTTTTACCCAAATCTATTTAATTCTATCGTTCTTGTTGAAAAAGGAAAATGGTCAATAATTGCTCGTAAAATTATTCTTCCTAATTATGAGGTTTTTGATGAGAAAAGATATTTTAGATCTGAAAATAAGATTTCTATTTTACACAAAAAACACAAAAATAAAGTGTGGAAAATTGGTATCACAATTTGCGAGGATTTATGGGTTAATTATGATATCGAGGGCAGAGGTCAACATAAGAAAAATCCAATAAATGATTTTGAAAAAAAGGGTATAGATTTCCTTTTGAATTTATCAGCATCGCCTTTTACTCTTGAAAAATTAGAAAGTAGAATCAAAATATCTACAAATGCTGCTAATTATTTAAAGATACCGATACTCTATCTAAATCAAGTAGGGGGAAATGACGATTTAATTTTTGATGGAAATAGTTTTATTCTTGATAAAAAAGGTTTAAAAAGTAAGCAATTAAAATCTTTTAAAGAAGATTTCTACTGTTGGAATGCAAATGAAAATAATTCTCATTTAGTAAAAGAAAGACA
>CACOIV010000052.1 GCA_902627335.1 uncultured Prochlorococcus sp. | reverse complement strand
AATTTCCCTTGGATTATCACTTGATCAGCATCCAAAATAATAGGTTCATAATTTTGATTAGCAGCTTCAAGAGTTATATTATTTCCTTTTTTATAAAAATACTTTAAAGTTGTTCCGGAACCAGCCACTAAAGCACTTACTATTGTTCCATTCCTTAAAGAACTTAATTCTTTTACGGGTTCCATTAAAACCATATCTCCATCGGCGATATGAGCATCAACCATAGAGTCTCCATTAACAGTTAATGCAAAAACATCTTTCTTAGTTAATATATCGTTAACATTCAATTCCTCATTTAAATCAGAGTAGGTTTCTATTAAACCTCCTGCTGCTACAGAGCCCATGATTGGTATTCCCGAATTGAATGTATCTGATAAAAGTTTTAATGTTCTAGCTTTTCCTCCTTGCCAAGAAATAAAGCCCTTTTCTTGTAGGTGTTTTAAACGACTTTGAATAGGAGCAGGAGATCTCAAACCCATAGCTTCCATCATTTGCCTTATTGAAGGACTATGCTGAAACTCTTTCATATAGTCTTTAATCCAGACATATAGCTCATTTTGAGCTTCTGTAAGACTACTCTCAGATGATTTAAACACAAAAAATTAGAGACTAATACATTTGTACCTCTTCTTATGGTTATTTGCAAGTTCTAGACAAAAGAAGGGATAATAAAGCTTGTTGAGAATGCATTCTATTTTCAGCCTGATCAAAAATTTTACTATTATGACTTTCCATAATCTCATCTGTAATCTCTTTCCCTCTATAAGCAGGTAAGCAATGAAGTACAATGAAATCTTCATTTGCAAAAGAGACTAAATTTTTATCAATAGTAAACCCATCAAAATTATTATCCTTATCTTCTTTATTTTCTTCTTGTCCCATTGATGACCATACATCAGTATAAATAATATTAGCTCCAGTTACTGCTTCAACAGGATTATTAGTTATTTTTAATTGATTTTTGGGATTTAGACTAAAAGACTTTTTTATTATTTCGTGATTAGGCTCAAAGTTTTTAGGGCTTGCAATTCTTAATTCAATTCCTAAAAGTGATGAGGCAAGAATCAATGAATTAGCAACATTATTACCATCTCCAACATATGTAAAAATTAAGTCATTAAAATCTCCAAAATGTTCTTTAATTGTCAAAAAATCAGCTAAGACCTGGCAAGGATGTTCTATATCAGTGAGGGCATTAATGATAGGTTTTGTAGACCACTTTGCATATTCATTCAACTCTTCTTGGCTAAATGTTCGAATAGCTAAAACATCACAATACCTGCTCAAGACTCGCGCAGTGTCTTTTATTGGTTCCCCCCTACCTATCTGCGATGTATTTGGATTAAGGTCAATAGTTGTTCCACCTAATCTGGACATCGCTACCTGAAAACTCACTCTAGTTCTTGTTGAAGCTTTATTGAATATCAAACCCAAGACTTTTTTTTTAAATTCTTGAGAAATAATATTTTTTTTAAAGTCCTTAGCTAAATTAATTAAATAAATTAACTCATCTTTAGAAATATCAGATATTGATAAGAAATGGTTCCATGTAGAATCCTTTGATTTTTGCATAAAAGAATAAATATGAAATTTTATATTAAGAAGGCATTTGAGACTCAGATAACAATGCTTTTAGATCATCTCCTTCAATTACTTCTTCTTCAAGAATTTTTTGTGAAATAGATTCCAATAATGGCAAATTATTCCTTAAAATCTGGAGGGCTTTTTCATGAGCATTATCAACTAGATCTCTCACTTCTTTATCAATAGCTTGAGCTGTCGCATCACTGACGGCTCTTCTTGGATTATTCCCACTTCCTAGAAATTGTCCGCCGCCTTGCTTGTCATAAGCTAAAGGTCCAAGAATATCACTCATGCCGAACATGCTTACCATTTGCTCTGCAATATCAGTTGCTCTTTGGAGGTCGTTAGAGGCTCCAGTAGTTATCTTTCCAAAAACAATCTCTTCCGCTGATCTACCTCCTAATAATGTAGCTATTTGACCCTGAAGCTCTTCTTTAGAATTAAGAAATCTTTCTTCAGTTGGGAGTTGGAGAGTATAACCTAAAGCACTCATACCTCTAGGAACAATTGATATCTTTGCGACCTTGGAACCCCCAGGCATTAAGTGACCTACTATTGCGTGTCCAACCTCATGATAGGCAACAACTCTCTTTTCATCGTCTTGTAATACCCTACTCTTCTTTTCTAACCCAGCAACTACTCTCTCGATAGCCTCGCTTAGATCTTTTTGTTCAACTTTCGATCTTTTAGCTCTCGCCGCTAACAAAGCAGCTTCATTAACCATATTTGCTAAGTCAGCACCAGCGAAGCCACTTGTTGCTTGAGCGATAGAATCTAAATTGATTTCATCAGCAAGTTTAACTTTTTTTGTATAAATTTCTAATATAGTTTTACGACCTGACAAATCTGGTCTATCAACTAAAACTTGTCTATCAAATCTTCCAGGTCTTAGAAGGGCCGCATCTAAAACTTCAGGTTGGTTGGTCGCTGCGAGAACAATAACTGGTTTATCTGTACCTGAAAAACCATCCATTTCTGTGAGGAGCTGGTTTAGAGTTTGTTCCCTTTCATCGTTTCCACCTACAACACCCATAGAACCTGACCGACTCTTTCCGATAGCATCAAGTTCGTCAATGAAAATTATACAAGGAGCTTTCTTTTTAGCTTGTTCAAAAAGATCTCTTACTCGAGCAGCACCTGCACCAACAAATAATTCAACAAATTCTGAACCAGAAATTATGAAGAAAGGAACTTCTGCTTCTCCAGCTACAGCTTTGGAAAGTAATGTTTTACCTGTCCCAGGAGGTCCAACCAATAAAACACCCTTTGGAATTCGTGCACCTATATCAGTATATCTCTCTGGCTTTTTAAGAAAATCTACTATTTCTGTAAGTTCATCCTTTGCTTCATCAACGCCTGCCACATCTTCAAAGGTAACTCTAGATTCTTCATCTGGGACATAGACCTTAGCTTTACTCTTAGTAAAACTTAATGCCCCTTGTGCTCCACCACCCCCCATGCTTCGTCTTGCAAAGAATTGCAAAACCAAGATAAAAATTAGTGGTGGCACTACCCAACTTAATATTGTTGAAAAGATATTTGGCTTTTTAGGAGGTGCAGCTGCAAATTCAACCCCTTTATTTTCTAATCTTTGAGGTAGATCCATATCAAAAATTGGAGTTGTTGCTAAGACAGAAGGGGAACCTTCTTCAGCCCCATTTAGCTCATATCTAATTTGTTCTTGTGTAATGTAAGCTCTTTTAACTTCTCCGTCATTAACTTGGTCAATAAATAATGAGTAAGGAACTCTTGGAATTTGCATGTTCTGATTAGGGAATAAGCTACTAAACAAGAGCAAGGCTCCTACACCAATTAATATTATGTTTACTATTCCAAATCTTCTGTTTGGTTGATT
>CACOIV010000051.1 GCA_902627335.1 uncultured Prochlorococcus sp. | reverse complement strand
GCATTACAACTCCTTTTAAAAGAGGTACACATTGCCCGTAATTGCCAGTTCCACCACCTCTAATTGTAATAGGAATAGATAGATCCCAGCATTTTCTAACTACCGCATAAATTGATTCTATGCTCTTAGGTCTTACAACAATATCCGCCATACATCCTTTTAATGCTTCTTTTAGAATTGGCGAGTAATCATAAAAATCTCTTGAAAGCCTTTTTAAGTCAGAAGTATTATTTATAACTTCTAGATTATTAATGGTTTTCAAATAAGTATGTAACTTTTCAATATGAGACATTAAATTTTTTCTTGCTTTTCATAAGATAAATCATTGTTGATACCAATTGCCTCTAATAAGTACCTTCCTTTTAAGAGTATTTGACAAAATATCACCCCAATTATTTCCCTCAACTAAAACAAAATCCGCTGGGCATCCAACAGAAAGGACTCCGTCCCAAGTTAAACCTAATAATCTACTTGGAGCATTTAAGAATGCGGAGAGAGTTAGTTGATCCCAAGGATTAAGTTGCAACATTGGCATCGCATGTGACATTAGATAAAAAGGATCAAAATTACCGAATGGATACCAAGGATCCTGAACATTATCACTCCCAATAGAAACATCAACAAATGATTTTTGAAGTTGTTTAATTGGTGCAACTGGTCTTTGCAGTGAATTATTATTCTGATCACGATTTAAAAGCCAAAAATTTGTAAGTGGCAAGGCTATAACCTTTATATTTCTCTCAGCAATTCTCTTCCCAATTTTATGAATCTCTCTATTTTTAAGAAATAAAAGACTGCTTGAATGACTACATGTTATGGGAATATTACAATTTAATTTATCAATTGTTTTTAATAGTAATTTTATACCTCTCCCTGGCTGAAAAGAAGATTCATCTACATGCAAATCTACTCCTAAATTAAATTTCATCGCCAATTTCAAGAGAGTTGATAGCGATGAATGAATATCCTTGTTATTAAATGGTGGAACTAATACCCCCCCTAAAAGACCATTATTATGAGTTAATTTTTTTGCTAATATCTCTCCATTTAAAGTACTCCAAAATTCCATAGGAGCTAGAGCAACAAATTGTAATTCTAGTAAATTTGAATATTCTTTTCTCAGATTAAAAATCTCATTCCAGATCTCTTCATCTTGTGAAAGATATGTATCAATATGAGTTCTTATTGCTCTATATCCATTACTTATTGCATAATTCATTGACTTTTTAGCTCTTTTAATTACTTTTTTTGGTGTTCTTGTGATATGTTCCTCAAGATTTACTGAGAGCGCATTTGCATAATCAGACCTTAGATTTGGAAAATTATTCCAAGAGAAAGATTTATCAAAATGCGCATGAGCTTCGGCAAATCTAGGGAATAGAATTCTTTTAACTTCATCCAATTCCTCAATATCTATTGATTTTATCTTTGTAACAACCCCTCCATTCCATGAAATTTCTAGAGGAGTAAACCCATCCGAATTAACATATAATTCAACAGTTTCATTTACATTGCAAATACAACTTGGAACTAATACTTTTATTTGTCCAAAATCACTCAAAACGAAATTTAAGCATTAACTATCAAGATAAAATTATAAATTGTTAAGGAAAATAACTCAAATTGATCCCAAAACAAAAAAAAGTTTTCATTTTTTGCACATAACTTGTTAGATTCTTGTATGTGAGGCGGGCGTCGCCAAGTGGTTAAGGCAGCGGCTTGTGGCGCCGCTATTCGGGGGTTCGAATCCCCTCGCTCGCCCTCCAAAAATTTATGGCGATAAAATTATTTAGTGTGTATTTTTGGGTTATGTAAATATCTAAAAGTTTTTTTATTTAAATAAAGTGCTAAAAACTAAATACAAGGAAAAATATAAAGGCCTCAGAGCTAGAACAGATTCAGGTAGTTACTGGATTACAACTTTTGGATGTCAAATGAATAAAGCCGATTCTGAGAGAATGGCCGGAATTTTAGAAAATTTGGGATACACAAAAGCTGAAGATGAATTTAATGCAGATTTAGTTCTATATAATACGTGTACAATAAGAGACAATGCAGAACAAAAAGTATATAGCTATTTAGGCAAGCAGGCAAAAAGAAAACATAAACTTCCAGAACTTAAATTAATTATTGCAGGTTGTCTAGCGCAGCAAGAAGGTGAATCTCTTCTAAGAAAAGTCCCAGAATTAGATTTAGTAATGGGACCACAACACGTTAACAATCTTGGGAATTTATTAGAAAGAGTTGATCTAGGCAACCAAGTTGTGGCTACTGAAGAAATATTCATTTCGGAGGATATCACAAATGCTAGAAGAGAAAGCTCTATTTGTGGATGGGTAAATATTATTTATGGTTGTAATGAGAGATGCTCTTATTGCGTCGTACCTTCAGTAAGAGGTCGAGAACAGTCCAGATTACCTAATGCAATAAAAAATGAGATTATCTCCCTTGCAAAAAATAATTTTAAAGAGATAACTCTCTTAGGTCAGAATATCGATGCTTACGGGAGAGATCTTCCTAGTAAAATAATTACAGGTAGAGAACTAACCACACTTACTGATTTACTTTATTACATTCATGATATCGAGGGAATAAAAAGGTATAGATTTGCAACCAGTCATCCAAGATACTTCTCAAAAAGGCTTATTCAAGCTTGTTATGAATTAGATAAAGTTTGTGAACATTTCCATATCCCATTTCAAAGTGGAAATAATGAAATCCTCAGAATGATGTCAAGAGGTTACACAATAGAAAAATATAAGGAAATCATTGAAAATATAAGAATTCTCATGCCTAATGCATCTATAACTGCTGATGCTATTGTGGCTTTTCCAGGAGAGACATCAAAACAATTTAAAGATACATTATCACTAATAAGCGAGATCGGTTTTGATTTAGTTAATACCGCAGCCTATTCACCAAGACCAAATACCCCCGCATCAAAATGGGAAAATCAAATTCCTGAGGAGGTAAAAAAAGAAAGGCTTAATGAGCTAAATGAAATGGTAGAAAAAACTTCAAGAGAAAGGAATAAACGCTATCTCAATACGAAAGAGAAAATATTAATAGAGGGATTTAATCCAAAAAATTCTTCTCAATTAATGGGCCGAACTCGAACCAATAGATTAACTTTTGTTGAGATTCCAGATCAAAACCAACAACTTAACTTGATTAGTACCGAACTATCTCAGCTAATAGGAAGATCCCCTTCTCGCCGATTAAATTTTGTTGAGGTCCCTAATGAACAGCAAATCAACTTAATTGGTACTGAATTAAATGTGAGAATAAATCAGGTAAGATCTTTTTCCTTATCAGGAGAAATTTGTAGCTAATAATATGAAAATTTAATGGGCTCTATAATTAAAAAATGTGTGGGCCTTATCTTTGGTGGAAAATCAAATGAGCATTTTGTATCTATTACTTCAGCTCAAGCAATTTTTAGAGCCTTAAACTCAAAACATAATAAAAAATTTTTTAAT
>CACOIV010000050.1 GCA_902627335.1 uncultured Prochlorococcus sp. | reverse complement strand
AAAGTAGAACTAAGAGAAGTCGATTTAAAAAATAAACCTGTTGATTTGATCAAAAACTCACAAAATAAAACTGTGCCACTTCTTATTCTTAAAAATGGAGAAATTATTGATGAAAGCTTAGATATTATTTTATGGACACTATCAAATTCTAAAAAATCAGATCTAAAGAAATATTTCCCTACTAACCTCAAAAAGGAAATCTTAAATATTATTAGAGAAAATGATCAAGAATTCAAATTTCATCTTGATAGATTTAAATATGCTTCAAGATTTGATGAACAAGATAAAGATTATCACTTTTATGGAGCGCAAAATATAATTAAAAAGTGGAATTTTTTACTTAAAGATAGCCCTAAAAAAAATTTCTGGCTAGTAGGAGAAAATGAAACTATCGCAGATTGGTGCATTTGGCCATTTGTAAGACAATTTAAAATTGCTTGTGAACATCAGAAAATCGATAATCGTTTTGATGATTCAATGATTAGATGGCTTAATCATTTCGAAACAAATAATTTTTACAAAGATGTTATGAATAAATATGAAATATGGAACCAATCGGCAAAAGTATCTTTTTTCCCATTAAGTATCTGATAATTGCCTTTTCTCAATTATTCTTGCTAGCTCCAAAAAATAACCTGCAGTTCTATATTTACCAATATTCTTTTCTTTGCCGTCAATATCACTTCTTATCTCGGCCGTTTCTGCCATTAAAAGATCTAAATCATTAGGATTCAAACTATAGAGTTCGCACAACTCTACTTCTCTTCCCAGCAAATGGCTTCTAAACCATTTTTCTTTACTTTCTTGAGGTGGAATATCATACGTTTTCTTTCGCATATGATTTTTTTAAATTAAATTTATCCTACATCAAATTAATTACTTAAAAATTGATATTCTATTGTTTATAAAAAATGCAATAAAAGAAATTAGAAAAGCTAAAGATGCACATATTTCTATCCAGTAATCCAATCCAATTCTTGATAATAAAATTGGAGATAATACTGTAAAGAAACCACCTGAAAGTAATAATTGAGCAAAAAGTTGTTTTGATGTAAATATTGGGAGAGTTTTAGAAATATTATTAGGATCAGCAAGCCTTAAAAGTAAAAGCCCTGAGGCCACTACTCCTGTTGAATTTCCAAATTCAACTAAACCTTTTTCAAACCAATATTCATCAAATACAAAATATGCATAAAAGCTAATGCATAAAATATTCCAAATAAGGCCAACAATAGTCAATAACAATATTAGGTACCAATTTCCTAAAACAATTGAAAGATTCAAACTTGCCATTGCAGCAAAAATCAAAAGATCTGTTGATAATACTCCCATTTCCCTTTGCAAAATTTGCGAAATAAAAGTTGTTTTTTCAGTTTTTTCTAAAAGATACCTTACCAACAAAGACCCTATTAATATTAGTGGGAAAACAGGCAGAGAATATATTATTTCTTTTGAAAAAGGACCTAAGAAAAAAGAAATATACCTTAATATTTGATTTAATAAAAGTCCTATTATTATCGCCAGACCAGCTAATCCAAGATTAGTTATTAAAATCTTGAGATCATTAATTAATTTAAATTTATAAGTAATATCATTTGAATACATTTCTTCAGAGATATTTTGTTGATTAGTAAGATTGAAAATATTGCCAACAAAAATAAATATACTCCCAATTAACGAGGAAGAAAGAAGACCCATCGTAGCCATTGCGAGTCCTAAGTCTAGCCCCTCTGGGAAACCCATCCTAACGAAGCTATTGCCAATTATTGATGCTGCACCATGTCCACCTTCAAAACCAACCTCTATTAAACAACTCATCAAAGGATTGACTTCTATAGATTGTGATAAAAAATATTTAACCACAAGTCCTCCAACAAAAAATTGCCCAAATCCTAAAGATAGTGCGAGTAAAAATTGATTTAATATAGGTTTTATCAATCCCTTTAAAGTTGGAACTGGTCTTCCTAACATTAATGTCGCAAAAACTAAAGACAATAAAGGAGTTAAAGAGTATTCCCAAATATCAGTTGTTTCTTTAGATAAAAGATTTAATAAACCATAAGGGCCAATTAATATTCCTAAGATTCCACAAATTACAGCTATTGGTAAACCAATCCTTTCTAATTTCACTGCAAAATTTAATTTTCTACCAAAAACCAAGATTGAACTAATAATAAACAATCCACCACAACTTACGAAGAGCGAGTTTTGAAAGATATTATTACTGTCTAATAGAAAATATTCCAAATATAAAAAATTTGATTTATAAAAATTATTTTAAAGAATTTAAGACAAATAAAAAAGGCCTCATTAAATTGAGGCCTTTAATTTACTTAAAAATTAGGATTAGTCCTTAAGAGTAACTGTAGCACTATCAATATTACTGATAGCATTTGTAACTCTCTTAAAGTCAAAGCCTAGTGCTCTTAATGCATGCCATAGATGACCCTGAATAAAGAAGAATCCAAAGTAATAATGAACATTAGCAAGCCAAGCTCTAGAAGTATATTCACCATCAGGTAAGGTAGCTGTATCTACCCAGTAAGGAGAAATACTAAATTTGAGTTCAAGTGGTTCACCAAAAAATTCTGTTGGATAAACAGTTGTATTAGAAGCGCTCCAGAAAGCAGCTACAATTGCCATCCAGCCGATACCTGCTAATGACCAAGATAATACTGCCTCAGCTGAAAGGAGACCCTTACCTTTGAATTTAGTAAACTCACCCACTTGCTTAGTAGCGATATGCCAAGCACCACCTGTAATTTCAACGAATGCCAAGAAAGCATGTCCTCCCATAACTTCTTCCAAACTGTCAATAGTTAGGAAATCTGTCTGGTGATTCCATATTTTAGCTAAATTTAATTCATACTCTACTTGTCTTACTGATCCAATAGCAGGATCATAAATTCCATGAACCCTTGCCCATTCCACGAATGCTATAACAGCAAATCCAAGAATGATTAAGTGGTGACCGAGGATGAAAGTTAATTTGTCTGGGTTATCCCATTCAATGTTGAATTTTCTTGCTCTCCCAACTTCAGATTCTTCTAAATTGCCTGGTAGAAGAAGTGAGTGGAGAAGTCCACCTGCAGCAAGCACCATTGAAGAAACAAGGTGTACGATTGCAACAGCAATAACTGGTTTTGTATCTCCCATTGCCACGCCATTAGCATCAAAGCCGATACCAAGAGTGGCTAAGTGAGGAAGAACGATAAGAGGTTGGTTCCCCATAGGAACACTTGGGTCAAATCGTGAAAGTTCAAATAGGGTGAAAGCTCCTGCCCAGAAAACTATTAATCCAGCATGCGCCACGTGCGCAGCGATGAATTTTCCTGAGCGATTAGCTACACCTGAATTACCAGCCCACCATCCATAGGTGACATCTGGATTACCATAGGTTTGCATTTAGGAATTGATTGCTTAAACGTTTTGAGAATACTTTAATTTTCACCAAACATCTGCATTAATAACAAAATTGTAAAGG
>CACOIV010000049.1 GCA_902627335.1 uncultured Prochlorococcus sp. | reverse complement strand
TTATGAAATTTTTAAATTTAAATAAGAATTCAGATTTTAAGACTAACAATAATACAGACATTACTGATCCCTATATTGAGATTGGTAATTTAACTAAGGAAGCAAGAATTGCTAAGAATTTATCAATAGATGATTTATCTGATTTATCAAAAATCCCAAATTCAACACTAATAGCCATAGAAAAAAACAATAAGTCTTTACTGCCAAAATATCCTTTCAACAGATCAATATTATTAAAATTAGAAGAATGTCTTTCAATAAAAAATCATCAACTTATTAAATTAGCTAATAAAGGTCTTAAACCAATAAAGAAAATCCCAAAAACAAATTTTATTATTAATAAATTAAATATTTTAAATTCATGGCAAGGTAATTTAATTTATTTTTTTATTCTTCTAATATCGATATTTGTACTGAATAGTATTTATTTAAATAGCAGGATTATTGAATTTAAGTATATTGAAAAAAACATATCAGAATAAGCAAAACTTATAAAGCTATCTATTAATTTATTCTTGAATATAATCTCCCTAGTTTTCCGTACTTTTCTAAAGAATAAATAAATAAATCGTTTAATTCTTTTATTTTCCACTTCCAATTATTTTCTATTGTGCCAGGTGTATTTAACCTACTAGAGTTATCTAGAGAGAGAATATCCTGGATTGGCACTATAAATAAATTGGCATTTGTTTTCATTCCAATTTCTATAATATTCCAAGGAGGAATATTAGATGAGCCATATGTTTGATTAATTTCAATTCTTTTATCTTGATCTAAATCTTCCCACCAAGAAATAGTAGTAGAATTATCGTGCGTTCCAGTATAAACTACCCAATTTTTGCCATGAATATTTTTAGGTAAATAGGGGTTATCAATATTACCGTCGAATGCAAATTGCAGGATTTTCATTCCTGGCAAAGCAAAACTGTTTCTTAACGTTATTACATCCTCTGTAATAACTCCCAAATCTTCAGCAATTATTGGGAGTTTTGTTACTTTAAAAGATTTGGTTATAGTTTTCAACAATTCTTTTCCTGGTGATTTTATCCAACTGCCATTTATTGCGTTCTTAGCTTCACCATCAACTCTCCAATATCCAGAGAATGCTCTAAAATGATCCACTCTAAGAATATCTACTAAATCAAACTGTCTCTTAAATCTTTTCACCCACCAATCATATTTTGTTCTTTGATGTTTAGCCCAATAGTAAACTGGTGTTCCCCATAATTGTCCCGTCGAAGAAAAATAATCAGGAGGTACTCCACTTTGAAAAATTAAGTTTCCTTCATTTGAAACAGAAAATAATGATTTATTACTCCAGACATCAACGCTATCTTTAGAAACATAAAAAGGCAGATCTCCAATAAGTTTTATATCTTTTTCAGTAGCATATTTTTTTATGTTTATCCATTGTCGATTTAAATGCCATTGAAATAATTTTTTCACTAATATTTCTTTAACTCTTGAATTTATAAAATTTCTAATTGATTCCTCTTCTTTTAGCCTAAAAACTTCAGGCCAATCCCACCAGGCTTTATTATCAAATTCTTTTTTTAAAACCATAAAGACAGCATAGTCTTCTACCCAAGGATTAATTTCGCACCAATCATAAAAATTATTTCTGATTATTTCTGATTGATTACTCCAATGGTCCAAAATATTATTTTCTATCAAAACAGATAAAGAGTCTGCAATTTCAAAATCAAAGAAATCGTATTTAGCTCCTTCTGAAGAAATTTTTGAAATTTCTTGGTTTTCTGAAATGAAGCCACTATTAATTAATTCATTAACATCTAAGAACCATGGATTAATTGCAAAACTAGATGGAGAACTGTAAGGTGACCCTGTTTGATCTGCTGGAGTTAATGGCAAGAATTGCCAATATCTTATTTTGTTAATTGATAATAAATTTATCCACTTCTTTAAACCTTCTCCAAATGTACCGCAATAACTACCACCAGGGATAGATGATGGATGCACAAGAATTCCAAGTGATCTTTGTGAAAGGAAAGAATCTACTAGTTGCATATTGAACAATTTACTTATTTTTAAACTTTCTAATAGTTATATATGTAAATATCCACAAATTTGAAACTAAACCATTTAATAAAAAAACTTAAATAAAAAATAATTATTCGTGGTAAAATCTTTTATTTATTGGCTAATCAATTATAAATTTGTCTAGATGTGAAGTTTTTGCTGTAAGAATGAAATTTTTTGTGTCATTTTCACATTAAAGACTACGATATTAATGTGTACTTTAAATTGCAAATTTCGTGACTAGTTTTATCACGGCAGTGCAAAACGAACAGCCAAACTTTAATTTAAGCAATAGCAGACTTAGGTTAGTAAGTGGTACTTCAAATCCTGAATTAGCAGAGGAGATTGCTAATTATTTAGGTATAAAGAATGTACCTTTAGTCTCTAAAAGATTTGCTGATGGGGAGCTATATGTTCAAATTCAACAATCAATTAGAGGATGTGATGTCTTTTTGATTCAACCTACTTGTGCACCAGTCAATGACAGCTTGATGGAACTCATGATCATGGTTGATGCATGTAAAAGAGCATCAGCAAGGCAAATTACTGCTGTAATTCCATATTTCGGTTATGCCAGAGCTGATAGAAAAACTTCTGGAAGAGAATCAATTACAGCTAAATTGACAGCTAATCTATTAGAAAAATCAGGTGTCGATAGAGTACTTGCAATGGATTTACATTCAGCTCAAATTCAAGGTTATTTTGATATTCCATGCGATCATATCTATGGCTCCCCTGTTTTAATAGATTATCTCGAATCCTTAAATTTAGGCGAAATTGTAGTAGTTTCTCCAGATGTAGGAGGTGTCGCTAGAGCTAGAGCATTTGCGAAATTAATGAAAGATGCTCCATTAGCTATTATTGATAAAAGAAGATCGGCTCATAATATTTCTGAAAGTTTAACAGTTATTGGAGAGGTAAAAGGTAAAACCGCTATTCTTATTGATGACATGATAGATACTGGGGGAACAATATGTTCAGGAGCAAATTTACTGCGAAAAGAAGGGGCTAAACAAATTTTTGCATGTGCATCTCATGCTGTGTTCTCTCCGCCATCAACAGAAAGACTAAGTAAAAAGGATTTATTTGAACAAGTCATTGTAACTAATAGTATCCCTGTATCTGATAAAGAAGTTTTCCCTCAGTTAAAAGTATTATCTGTTGCGAATATGCTTGGAGAGGCTATTTGGAGAATTCATGAAGAGAGCTCAGTAAGCTCTATGTTTAGATAAATATCACTTTTTATTATTTTTATTATTCTTTAAATCATCTTTAAGCAGATTATTTACCTTTTGAGATACATCCTTTGGAATGCTATCAGGACAATAATTCATTGCAGTTGAAACTATTTGAAATTCTGCACCTCTAAATAATTGCTTTCTATCTAATTTAGTCTCTCCCAGTTCCTTTATAAGTCCTCCATGCTTACCCTCTAAAACTTGAACATAGGTGGCTGTAGCCACTCCAAGAGCTTTTGGGAATTCGACACCAGCTTTTTTAGCAATACATAAATATGAAGCA
>CACOIV010000048.1 GCA_902627335.1 uncultured Prochlorococcus sp. | reverse complement strand
AAAAAAATAAACTTAGTTAACCTACAAACTGATGCTTAACTCCTTTAGTATGTAATAGAGGTTAAACATGACTACAGTAACAGAGCTATTACAACCCGTTGAAAAAGATCTTGAGGATCTTATTCTCGAATTAAAAAATTTAATCGGTGCTGGACATCCTATCCTTCAAGCTGCCGCAGAACATCTTTTTTCCGCAGGTGGAAAAAGAATTAGACCAGGAATAGTTTTATTAATATCAAAAGCTATATCTCATGAATCCTCACTATCTGTTAAACATAAAAGACTTGCTGAAATAACTGAGATGATACATACAGCATCTCTCGTTCATGATGATGTGGTTGATGAGGCGTCTATTAGAAGAGGT
Source organism: uncultured Prochlorococcus sp. (assembly GCA_902627335.1). GTDB lineage: Bacteria > Cyanobacteriota > Cyanobacteriia > PCC-6307 > Cyanobiaceae > Prochlorococcus_A. The sequence goes on along the minus strand of CACOIV010000048.1, from coordinate 3,242 downwards.
GTAGAAACTGTTCACAGTAGATTTAATACTAGAGTTGCAGTGCTCGCAGGAGATTTTTTGTTTGCGCAAGCTAGTTGGCACTTGGCTAATCTTGATAATGTAAATGTTGTTAAGCTACTTAGTAGAGTAATTATGGACTTAGCTGAGGGAGAAATAAAACAAAATTTAAATCGATATGATTCTGGTCAAACTTTTTCAAAATACATAAACAAAAGCTACTGCAAAACTGCTTCATTAATTGCAAATAGTGCAAAAGCAGCAGGAGTTTTAAGTGAATTAAATGAAAAGAACTTAAATATGCTTTATGAATTTGGTAAGAATATTGGCCTAGCTTTTCAAGTTGTAGATGATATCCTCGATTTTACAGGTAATGATAAGCAATTAGGAAAGCCAGCAGTTAGTGATTTAGCGAGTGGCTATTTAACAGCACCAGTTTTATATGCTCTAGAAGAAAATGAAAAATTATCTCTATTAATTAATAGAGAATTATCTGAAAAAGATGATCTTAATAATGCTTTGGAAATTATTATGAGTTCTAATGCTATAAAAAGATCTAGAAAATTAGCAGAGAATTTTGCAATACTTTCTAAAGAGGCACTGGTATGGCTACCTGAATCTGAGTCAAAAAGAGCTTTGATGGCTTTACCAGAGTTCGTCTTAAGTAGGCTTTATTAATGTTAAAAATTATTTAGTTGCTAAATAGCATTAATTTCTTTTGGAAAAAGTTAAAATTTTTGCTTCAATTTAGAAAATAGTTCATTGAAATGGAATTAAACAAAAAAAATTCAATAAATAATATTCTTGAGGAAAATAGAACATTTCCTCCTTCTAAAGAATTCTCTAATTCTGCAATCATCAAAAGTAAAAAAGACTTATTTGATTTGAGAGAAAAAGCTAGGAAAAACCCAAATGAATTTTGGGACTCTTATGCCAAAACTGAAATTGATTGGTTCCGACCTTATGAAACAGTATTAGATAGAAATAAGGCACCCTTTTTTAGATGGTTTCCTGAAGGACAGTTAAATATTACCTATAATTGTTTAGATCGACATATTAAAAATGGTTTAGGTGATAAGAATGCTCTTATTTGGGAGGGTGAACCAGGAGATAGTAAAACATATAGTTATAAAGATCTTCTGAAGGAGGTTTGTAAAGCGGCAAATGCACTTAAGTCGTTAGGCGTTAAAAAGGGGGAGCTTGTTTGTATTTATATGCCCATGATTCCGGAAGCAATGATCGCAATGTTAGCTTGTGCAAGAATTGGTGCTCCTCATTCTGTAGTTTTTGGAGGGTTCTCTTCTGAGTCTTTGAAAGATAGAGTAATTGATGGAAATGCAAAATTTATTATTACTGCAGATGGTGGATATAGAAAAGATAAAGTGATTGAGTTAAAAAAAGCTGTAGATTCAGCAATTGATTCTGGAGCAGGCGATGTAGTGAATAAAGTTATTGTCATTAAGAGAACTAATAAAGAAATTTCAATGAAATTAAATAGAGATTTTTGGTGGCATGAATTATTAGAGAATCAAGATGACTGGTGTGAGCCTGAAATTATGAATAGTGAGGATAGACTATTTATACTGTATACATCAGGTTCAACTGGAAAACCAAAAGGAGTTGTTCATACAATAGCTGGTTATAATTTATGGACTCATTTAACATTTAAATGGATATTTGACATAAAATCTGATGATATTTATTGGTGTACTGCTGATGTTGGATGGATTACTGGTCACTCTTACATAGTTTATGGACCATTATCAAATGGTTCAACAACACTTATGTATGAAGGTGTACCTAGGCCTTCAAATTTAGGGGCCTTTTGGCAGATTATTCAAAAATATAAAGTTTCAATATTTTATACAGCACCAACAGCGATAAGATCTTTTATGAAATCTGGTAGAGAGATTCCAGATAAATATGATCTATCAAGTTTACGTCTCTTAGGGACTGTTGGTGAGCCTATAAATCCAGAGGCGTGGATTTGGTATAAGGATGTAATTGGCAATAATCAATGTCCAATTGTTGATACTTGGTGGCAAACTGAAACGGGTGGAGTAATGATAAGTCCTCTTCCTGGAGCAATAGATACTAAACCGGGTTCTGCTACTTTACCTCTCCCTGGTATAGAGGTGGAAATTGTCAATAAAGAAGGTTCAAGAGTAGAAATCAATGAGGGGGGATATTTGATTATCAGAAAGCCATGGCCTGGAATGATGAGAACTATTCATGGGAATTCTCAAAGGTTTTTAGAAAGTTATTGGGATTTTATACCCCATAAAGAAGAACCGTTTGTTTATTTTGCTGGAGATGGAGCAAGAATTGATAATGACGGATATGTCTGGATAATGGGCAGAGTTGATGATGTAATAAGTGTTTCTGGACATAGGTTAGGGACAATGGAGATTGAATCTGCACTGGTAAGTCATGAATCAGTTGCGGAAGCAGCTGTTGTTGGCAAAAAAGATGAATTAAAAGGTGAGGCTATAGTTGCTTTTGTTTCACTTGAGAAAAATTTTAAAAATTCTGATCAATTAGTAGATGAAATAAAGCTTCATGTTGTAAGTGAAATAGGAGTAATTGCTAAACCCGAGAAAATAATAATAACTGATTCACTCCCAAAGACTAGAAGTGGGAAAATCATGAGAAGAATTCTTCGTTCACTTGCATCAGGTGAAAAAGTAAGTGGTGATATTAGTACCCTGGAGGATAGTTCTGTTCTGGAAAAATTAAAAAAAGATTCCTAATTAAAACTATCAATTAAATCGCATATTTTTATAATTGTTTTTCTTTTTAGAGAATCATCGGCCCATGTTCCTAGATATTCCTCTCTAAGGCCAGCACTAGCTATTAAAGTGTGATTGCCTTTTAATAGAACACCCTTAGAATTATCTTTATTTCTAATTCTTAAACTAGACATAAGAGATTCTGTTTGATCCAATTTATCAGATTCGAATTTAATTAATAGATTATTATTTTGAATATATGTCTTCTTAATGATGGTTAAAGTTTTATTGGGGCTAGGACTAAATTCACTTTCAAATTCTAAACTATTGGAAATATTTTTTAGAAATGGAATTGATTTATTTGCACCAAAATTATTAAAGCTTATTGAAATAAACTTTTCACAATTTCTTCCGCCATCAGGAGAAATTAAATGAAGTTTGCATCCAAGACTATGACCAATTCTTATAGTAGGAATATTTTTATTAATTCTTTTGAAAAGACTATTTTTGCAACTT
>CACOIV010000047.1 GCA_902627335.1 uncultured Prochlorococcus sp. | reverse complement strand
AAAATTTTTATGACGAAGTAATGAAAACCTTCGTTAAAGAAATATGCCCAAGTTGTATAAACAGCAAATGCACTAAAAGCTAATGCAACATATTGAAGCCAATGAGTTCCAGATTCATCTACACCATTTTTATCAAAGTCTGAATTACTCAAAGTAAGAAAAAATTTATTTTATTCTAAAAAAGATTTTTTATTTTTGTTTTGTATAATTTAAATTAATTCTTATCAAGCTGATTAAGAAATTTTCTGCTTCTTTCATGGCTTGCATTGGAAAAGAATATATCTGGCGAAGAAATTTCTATCACTTTGCCATTGTCTAAAAATAAAACTTTATCACTAACTTCTTTAGCAAAATCTATTTCATGAGTTACTACAACCATTGTCATACCTTGATTAGCAAGATTTCTCATCGCATCAAGAACTTCATTTATACGCTCTGGGTCAAGGGCGCTAGTAGGCTCATCGAATAATAATAATTCAGGCTTTAAGGCTAATGCTCTAACTATGGCTACTCTTTGTTGCTCTCCTCCACTTAGTTGATTAGGATATTTTTTAGCGTGTGAATCAATTCCCATTTGGGAAAGTAAATACATTCCAAATTCTTCTGCTTCAGTTTGTTGACGTTTTTGAACGTTTATAGGGGCAAGAGTGATATTTTCTAAAATTGTCAAATGCGGAAATAAATTGAATTGCTGAAATACCATTCCAACTCTTCTCCTGATTTTCTTTATTTTTCTTTCATCAATATTTGAATCAATTTTTATACCTAATACATTTAATTCTCCTTCATCAAAAGTCTCAAGCCCGTTTATGGTTCTTATAAGTGTACTTTTTCCTGATCCTGATGGTCCCATTATGACAAGGACTTTTCCTTTAACTAAAGTGAATGAAACCTTATTAAGGGCGTTAATACCTTTTGAAAATGATTTAGTAATGTTTTTAGCAATAAGAACTGTTTCCATTAAATAATTTAATAACCTTTATTTGAGCTCATTTCTTTCTCTAGTTGTTTTGAAAGGTATGCCATCAAAGTACATAAAATCCAGTAGACAGTCGCCAGCCAAATATATACTTCAATATATTGCCCAATATATTCTGGGTTAGCAAGAATACTTCTACCTATTCCAATTAATTCCATCAAACCTAAAATTGACATTAAGGAAGTATTTTGAAATAGTCCTATTAATTGATTCGTTAAAGCAGGTAATGCAACTCTTAATGATTGAGGAATTAAGATAAATCTTGTAATTTGATATTTGTTTAAACCTAGACTATTTGCAGCTTCCAATTGAGTCTTTGGTATTGACTGAAGACCACCACGAATATCTTCAGCTATATATGCTGAGACAAATAAAGTAAATCCGATGATAGCTCTCCAGACCCTATCTATTTCTAATCCATAAGGTAAAAATAAAGGTATTAATAATTGCCCAAAAAAAAGTACTGCAATAAGAGGCACTGACCTCATAATGTCAATATAAAAAGAACTAAATTTTTGTATCATAAATAGAGAGCTTCTACGGCTTAGAGCTAATAATATCCCTAATGGTAATGAAAATAAAATACTACAAATAGTGATAAAAATTGTAAGTGTTAATCCACCCCAATTCTGACTCATAACTGGAATTAGACCAAATCCCCCCTTGAGTAAATAAATCCCGACTGGAACACTCCCTATCCATATAATTAGTAAATTTTTACGCAGCCATTTCCATTTTGGACCAAAGATATTAATTAGAGCTATAAATGAAAGAATTACTAACCACAATAATGGTCTCCATTGTTCATCTGAGGGGAAACTCCCAAATGCGAATAAAGAAAGATTTGAATTTATAACACTCCAATTAGCTTTAAAAAAAATCCAATTTAAAGCTAATAATAATGATGAAATAATAATTGATATTAAAACAGTATTTAAAAGGAAAGAAAATGGTTTAAATGAAATCTTAGTTTTAATTTCTCTTAAAAAAAGTATTTTTAGATTTTTAATTTTAATGGCCATAAAATATTTATTTTCTTGAGCTAATAATTAATTTATTAATTAATCCCATAATGTTTGTTATTAATAAATTTAATATTAAAAAGCTAGATAGTAAAATAATAAAACATTCAATTGCTCGACCTGTTTGGTTAATTATGGTGTCATTTATGGCATAAATATCAGAGTATCCAACTGCTATTGCAAGAGTGCTATTTTTTGCAAGATTTAAATATTGACTAGTTAGTCCTGGAATAAATGCTGGTAAAGCTTGAGGGATTATTATTTTAATGAATCCTGTCCTTTCTGATAAACCTAGACTTCTAAATGCTTCCCATTGTCCAAAAGGTACAGATAGAATACCCCCTCTTATTACCTCAGCAATAAAAGCACTAGAAAATATACTTAAACCAAATAATAATGCTGAAAACTCAGAAGAAAATTTTATTCCAAATAAATCTATACCTTGAACCGAGAAATTTATTATTTGATTAAAATTTAAAAAATTATTATTTCTTAAATTTAAAAAACCAACAAAATACCAGAACATAAGTTGAAGCAAAAGAGGAGTTTGTCTAATAACAGTTATGTAACCAGCAGAAATTAAACCTATAAATGAATTCTTATTCAATCTTGCGAAACCAATTAATATTCCAATAAAAGTTGCAAATATTAAAGATAAAAAAATTACTTTAAGACTATTAATCCACCCTATAAATAAAGCCCATGCATAAGTATCTGAAGGACTATATCTTAAAGGTTTTTCTGCTAATGAAAAACCTGCGGGCTTTGATAACCAATAAAAATCAAATCCTATTCCTGTTCTTGATAAATTAATACTTAGATTATTTAAAATAATCCATACAAAAATAATAAGAATGAGTATCAAAACAATCTGAAGAAAAAATTTTATATTTAATCTCATTCTTAATGATCTTAATGAATTTTATATTAATTAAATGGAGGAGAAATAAGTAATCCGCCTTTGGAATATATTTTATTAAGTCCCCTCGGAATGTATACCTTACTGTTTTTTCCAAGATTTCTATCATAAATCTCACCATAATTGCCAGTCGCTTTTATTACATTAATTACGAAATCATTACTTAGTCCAATCTTCTCACCTAATCCTCCATCAATGCCTAGAAATCTTCTTAAAGGTTTTAAATTAGTATTATTTTTAGCTAATTCGACTTGATTTTCAATATTTGATTGAGTTATCCCTTTTTCTTCTGCGCTAATTAAAGCAAAAACAACCCATCTCATTGCATCTGCAAGTTGTTGTTCTGAGCCTGAAGATGCTGGAGCAAGAGGTTCCTTACTTAAAATATCATCCAGAATAAGATGGTTTGCAGGGTTATTAAAACTAGATCTAGCAGCGGCAAGTTGAGATCTATCAGATGTCATTGCTGAACAACGTCCTTGTAGATATCCAGCAATTACTTGATTTAGATCTTGATATTTTATTGGAGTATATGGCAAAGAAAGGGTTTCAAAGGCATCGTTTATATTCTGCTCGGTAGTTGTTCCTGAGCCTACGCATATCGACTTATTAGCTAGATCTTTAAGGCTATTTATACCACTATCTTTTTTAACTAATAATCCCTGGCCATCATGAAAAACTACTGGCGCAAAAGTCAAACCATTCCCTCCTAGAGCATCTCTGCTTAGAGTAAAAGTGGTATTTCTGGAGAGGAGATCAATGTCTCCAGTTTTAATAGCTAAGAATCTTTCTGCTGCGGTAAGAGGTCTGTATTGGATATTTTTTGTATTTCCTATTATTGCAGCAGCAAATGCTTTACATATATCAACATCGAATCCCTCATATTTGCCATCGCTATTCAAAAAACTAAAGCCAGGTATTTTTCCACTTACTCCACATATAAGTTGATTTCTTTTTTGTATTAAAGATAATTTAGAAATGTTTTCTTGATTATTTTTTGAACAACCTGCCAACAATAATGAAAACAAAGATATAAAACATAAAAATCTACGCATAATCTTTTCTAGTAATAAAACTTTT
>CACOIV010000046.1 GCA_902627335.1 uncultured Prochlorococcus sp. | reverse complement strand
AATTTTTGCCAGACTTTCTAATAAACCTGCCTCTCTATCTAAAACATCCGGTAACAACCCTGCAGTCTCACCTGCTGAAACCAAGGCAAGATACATTTCATTAAAAACTTCAGGATATTTTTCCAAGATAGAAGAGAAAGTTGAGCCTTTACTAATACCTAGAGAAGCTTCCTTAAAAACGTATTTGAGAGTAGCATTCTCATTACTTTCAGAAAGTATATTAAGTGCCTCTAAAAGTGGAAGACCGGTCCTAATCATTGAAGATAATTGCTTTGTAGCAATTGCGAGAGCTTTAGTGGTTGGTGGCTTTAATTTCTTTTTTTTATTAAATTTTCTTTTAGCTTTAAGGCTTTCAAATTTCTTATTTGGTCTTACTTTTTTGGGCGAATTTGATTGATTTTTTTTCTTCGGTTCACTAAGTTGTTTTTCAGAATTTGACTTAATTTTCTTATCATTTAATTCTTTTCTTTTTGCTTCCAGAGAATTCCTGAGTTTTTCATCACCAATATATGAATATTTCATTAGAAAATTATTGATCCATTTCGAGCAGACTTGTAAGTACATTTGGCCTATTGCACTTAAAATAAGCTTCTTCCTTTGTTATTTTCCCTTGTTCAATATGGGTATACAAAGCCTGTTCCAAAGTCTGCATCCCGTACTTTGCCCCAACTTGTATTTGTGAATAAACCTGAGAAGATTTAGCTTCCCTAATCAAGTTACCAATAGCATTGTTATTAACTAAAATTTCTGCTGCTAATGCTCTTTTATTATCTTTAGTTTTACATAACGTTTGAGAAATAACTCCAATTAAAGAAGATGACAATTGAACCCTTATCTGCTGTTGTTGAGAGGTTGGAAAAACATCTATAATTCTATCGATTGTTTGAGATGCAGATGATGTATGCAAAGTCCCCATTACTAAGTGACCTGTTTCAGCTGCAGTTATAGCAAGACTAATTGTTTCTAAATCTCTCATTTCCCCAACTAATATTATATCAGGATCCTCTCTTAAGGCCGATCTTAATGCTTTAGAAAAAGAAAGTGTATCTTCACCGACCTCTCTTTGCCTAACAAGGCAATTTTTATTATCAAAAACAAATTCAATTGGATCTTCAATCGTTAATATATGATGAGAATGATTTGAATTAATCCAATCTATTGAACTAGCCAAGGTTGTTGTTTTACCTGATCCTGTCGGGCCAGTCACTAGCATTAATCCTCTAGGCCTATTAAGTAATTGTTGAACACTATCAGGCAATCCTATGGCTGAGAAATCTGGAATATTAGTATTTAAAGCTCTCATAACACAAGATATTTTTCCTCTATCCATAAAAACATTTAACCTAAAACGAGCTATTCCTTCAAGACCGTAGCTACAATCAAGTTCCTTTTCACTCTCAAAGACATCAAGTTTCCCATCACTGAGAATTTCTCCTAATTCTTTTCTAAACTGCTGTTCTTCGTAAACTTCATTTGAAGCAGGAACCATCTGACCTTGAATTCTAAAGTAGGGATTTGTGTCTGCAGTTAGATGCAAATCTGAACCATTTCTATTTACAAGTTCAGTCATTAATTTTTTTAACTTAGATGTCATTGGAATCATCCTCTAGTAGACAAACTCTTTCAACTTCATCAATTGTAGTTAATTTATCTTTAACTAAGTCTAAACCATACAAAAGTAAACTTTTTACGCCGTTTTTGTAAGAGTATTCGCGTATAACATCAGCAGTACTTGATTTCATTATCAGTTCTCTGATTGGATCATTAACTCTCATTACTTCATAAATACCCAATCTTCCTTTATAACCTGTGCCATTGCAAAACTTACAAACAGAAGCATGATCTATGTTAGTGTTTTGCAGATCAATTACATTGGCTTCATAAAATTCCTGAATACCATGTTTTATATATGAAGAATGTTTATTTGGATCCGCCTTAACAGTCCTACAACATTTTGTACAAACTTTTCTTATTAATCTTTGGGCCATAACACCAATTACAGAAGATCCTACCAAATAAGGAGGGCAACCCATTTCAGCTAATCTCGTAATTGCTGTTGCAGTATCATTCGCATGGAGCGTTGTAAATACCATATGTCCTGTAAGTGCAGCCTCCATAGCTGTTTGAGCAGTCTCTTTATCTCTTGTTTCTCCTACGAGAATTATATCGGGGTCCTGTCTCATTAAAGACCGCAATGCCCTGGAAAAATCAAGTCCCTTTTCTCTTATAACCTGCACCTGGTGAACTCCTCCTAGTGTATATTCAACAGGATCTTCAACTGTACTTATATTAACGTCTGGAGTATTTCTCTCATTAAGAATTGAAAATAATGTCGTTGATTTTCCGCTACCAGTAGGACCTACAACAATAAAAATACCATATGGGGATGAACCCATAGATCTAACCATCTCCAATTCATGCTTATAAGTAATAAGTTTTTCTAATTGAAGCATTGAAGTATCTGACTGAAGAGATCTCATTACTATTTTCTCCCCCCATTTTCCAGGTAATGTGCTTACACGAAAATCAGAAATTATCTTATTAATTGAACATCTAATTCTTCCATCTTGAGGTAGTCTTTTTTCAGCAATATCTAATTTACTCATAACTTTTAATCTACTTGAGATTGCTTTTGATTTCGCTTTCGGTAAAGAGTAAATTTCTTTAAGTACCCCATCAATTCTATATCTAACCCTCATTTTGTCTTCCATTGGTTCTACATGAATATCTGAAGCCTTCAATCTTCCACAAGCAGAGAGAATTTGACCAACAGCTGAGACAACAGGATCATCAGTTGCCAATAAAGCGCTATCGTCAATTATGTCAGAATTATCATCATCTTCTTCTTCTTCTTCCTCGAAGAAATCGAATTCAAAAGTTTCATTCTCGGCAATATTATCGGGCTCTATATTTGTTTTTTCAAGAAGTTCTCCCACTGTTGTTTTAGCTTCTTCTTCATTATCTTCTTTTATTATGGGTTCAAAGTCAGTTTCTACATTAGTTTCAGGAAGAGAATATTTTTCAGGAGAATTTTCTTTAATACTTACCTTTTCAAATTTTAATTCATTTTCATTATTAGAACTATTGAAGTTATTTTGTTTAGAATGATCAGTCTGATCAAACCACTTCTCAAATTCTTCAGCAGATATTGTTTTAATTTCGGTTTGAATTTTAAATTTTTCTTTAAGTTGATTATTGATTTTTTTCACCTCAGAATAAACAGGATTCATTGCCCCTAAAATGATTTTATTTTTGTCAAAGGAAATTAATATAGCTCCTATCGACTCCGATACTTCTGGGGTAAGTATATGGTCAATCTCATCTTTACTTAAAGGTCGTAATTCATCCTTGGGGTTTGCTGAAACCATTAGTTAAAAAATACTTACTTAAATTTTAATTCACTTCTTAAATTTTAGTTAATTTAAAAAGAAGTTGCACACAAATTTGTTTCGTTTATAATCAAAAAAAATTTACTAAATAGAATAAGAATAATAGATTTATGCAGCTGAGAATAAATAAAAAATTAATTACTTTAGCTTTACCTTCAGGCTTATTAGCTTATTTATTATTCATTAATATATTTAAGACGGACACAAACATTAATTTTGATGAGGATACCTTGAGCCTTGATAACCTTGTTAGACAGAAAAAAACAAGCTCCCAATCACCTATAAAACCTTTTGAACTACGTAGTATAGGTCCAACTACTGAATATAATTCATTTAATTCCATAAAAGCCTTAACTAGAAATCCATTTATTGATTTAGGAAGTCCACAAGGAGAAATAGGAGTTAACTTACCCAATAACTATAAATTTACAGGCATAGCACAGGTTGGAGATAGAAAAGGTGTTATGGTCTCTACTCCTCTGGGATTAGAGATTTTCTACGTAGGCCAAATGATTTCTAAAGATTTTAAAGTTTTAATGATTGACTCTAAAAAGGCAGAAGTTACTCTAACAAACGGGTTAAATAATACTCTTGTAAAACTTGAAAGGGATTAAATAATGAAATTCAAAGAAATAAAAAGCAAATTAAAAAATACAAAATATTATTACGCTTTCAAAAGTTTGAAAGATAAAAGCTTTTTATTTACTTCATTATCTAAACTAAAGAATAAATTAACATTTGACACAAGTACAG
>CACOIV010000045.1 GCA_902627335.1 uncultured Prochlorococcus sp. | reverse complement strand
CAGAACTACCACTTTTTGAATCAATAATAATACCTTCATTCTCTATAATTCCCTGAGCCAAAAAAGGGATCAATGGTAATAAAGAAGATGTTGGATAACAACCTGGACTTGAAATTAATCTTGCTTTAGATATTTCCTTTTTATAAATTTCAGTTAACCCATAAACAGCTTCTTTACATAATTCATAGTCATTTCTCTCATAAATTGAAGCCTCCTTAGAATAAACCTCTTTCCAGAGATCTAAAGATTTATATCTATAATCAGCAGACAAATCAATTACTTTTAAACCTTTTTTTAATAATGATGGAGTTATAGTTGAAGATATTCCATTAGGTAGACTTAGGATTGCAACATTAGAGGTTTTAGCAATTGTTTCAATTGATAAACTTTCAATTAATGGATTGTTATCAATTGTTAAGAAAGGAAATAACTTATTCCATTTTAATCCTGCAGATCTTTCTCCCCCCAAAAAAGTTATTTTATGTTTTTTACTCCTTCTCAAAAGACTTACCAACTGTAAACCTCCGTAACCTGTAGCACCAACTATTGCAACATTCATTTCCCTTAACTGGCTGAGTTTGATATAGGATTATATAGTGTTGAAATTGTTTATAACAAGAACACTTTCCTTATCTTGATATGAATAATGAAAGAAACAAGTCCAAAATTCAATAATGGAACAATTTTGGAAAACAATAATAGTTTAAAAATAGAATTTGATCCCATTAGCGATGCTTTGGCTGCTATTAGGAATGGTGAATGTGTAATTGTAGTTGACGATGAAAATAGAGAGAATGAAGGTGATTTAATATGCGCCGCTCAGTTTGCTACTCCTCAGCAAATAAATTTTATGGCTGTGGAGGGAAGAGGACTTATTTGTCTGGCTATGCAAGGAGAAAAATTAGATGAATTAGATTTACCATTAATGGTTGATAGGAATACAGACTCTAATCAAACTGCTTTTACTGTATCAATAGATGCTGGCCCTGAATATAATGTGAGTACAGGTATTTCAGCTGAAGATAGAGCTAAAACGATACAAGTTGCTATCAACCCTAACACTACTCCAGACAACTTAAGAAGACCAGGACATGTTTTTCCATTGCGAGCAAAAAAAGGTGGTGTTCTTAAAAGAGCAGGTCATACAGAAGCAGCTGTCGATTTAGCCTTACTATCTGGTCTATACCCTGCAGGCGTTATATGTGAAATTCAAAATCAGGATGGTTCCATGTCCAGGTTGCCAGAATTATACAAGTATTCAAAGCAGTGGGGTATGAAATTAATTTCTATTGCGGACCTAATCAGATATAGATCTGAAAATGAAAGGTTTGTTTTTAGAAAATCATCTGCTGACCTACCTAGCTCTTTTGGAACATTTAAAGCTTATGGGTATACAAATGAATTAGATGGATCAGAACATGTTGCGATAGTAAAAAAAAGATCGAACTCATTAAGTGAACCAGTTCTAGTAAGAATGCATTCTGAATGTTTAACAGGAGATGCTTTTGGTTCCCTTCGTTGTGATTGTAGACCTCAACTTGAGGCTGCTCTCTCAAGAATCGAGCAAGAAGGTGAAGGAGTTGTAGTCTATTTAAGGCAAGAAGGTAGAGGGATTGGATTGATTAATAAATTAAAGGCATATAGTTTGCAAGATGGAGGTTTAGACACTGTTGAAGCAAATGAAAAATTAGGTTTTCCAGCAGACTTAAGAAATTATGGTGTTGGAGCACAAATCTTAACGGACTTAGGAATAAAAAAGTTGAAATTATTGACGAATAACCCAAGAAAGATTGCAGGATTAGGAGGTTATGGAATTGAGGTTGTTTCTAGAGTTCCACTAGTCATTTGTCCAAGTGATTATAATGCAGAATATTTAAATGTAAAAAAGACTAAATTAGGTCATTTGTTAGATACAGAGAAGGATCTAAATACAACTACAAATCCATTTATTGCTATTTTTTTTGATGGTAATTACAAATCTATGGATTTAGTATCTATAAAAAATGAATTAAATACTTTTTGTAAAATTAATAATATAAAAGTACAACTAGAAAGCAATCCCCGGTTATTAGCTCTTTGGAATAGACCTAAAATAGTTTGGAGGATTTTACATGATAAAACCAGAACGAATACTTCAATAAACAATACCGAGATTAAAAAAGTTGAAGCCTTTATAAAAGTTCTTTATGAATTAAAAAACAGTTCAAAGGTTGGATTAATTGTCTCTAAAAATATAGATCAAGCGATTCATCCAACAAATAATATAAAAATTGTTACTAGTAAACTGTCCAAATCCAATGAAAATCTTTATGCTTCCACAAGGAAATTTAATTTAGATAAGGTGACTTTTAGCATTATTTATAAAAAATAAATTTAACCGCAGTAAGCTTTTGATATTCTAGAACCATTTGTAAGTTTTAAAACAACATCCATATTTTCTGTCTTTCCAAATACAGTATGGACTCCATCTAAATGTGGTTGGGGTTCATAAACTATAAAAAATTGGCTTCCACCTGTATCTTTGCCAGCATGTGCCATTGACAATGAACCTTTCAAATGCTTTTTAGGATTTATTTCGCATTTTATAGAGTATCCTGGCCCCCCAGTACCAGGCATACCATTTGAGCCTTCTCTAGTATTTGGACAGCCTCCTTGTGCCATAAAACCAGGAATGACTCTATGGAATGTTAAACCGTTATAAAAACCTTCATTAACAAGTTTGATGAAATTATCAACAGTGTTTGGTGCATCATTTGAAAAAAGTTCAAATATTATTTTTCCTTGATCTGTTTCAAAAATTACTTTAGACATTTAATTCAATAACTTAATACAAGTTTATTACATACAAAATAATTTAGAGAAGTTTTTCTAAATTTTCTTTAATTGAATTTATATCTAAACTAGTTTCCTGTTTTTGATTTGTGCTCCAACCTTCCAGATCAATATTTTTTTGAGGAGGAGTTAAAAGTAATCTATCTTCTTCAGTTTTAGGAATGAAATTTTTCTCAACTAATCGAGTCTCATAGCCACATTGTTTACAAAATTCTTCTATCTCATTAATTTCGATTGGTTCTACAGAGGGGACAGGGAAATCCTGTGCTTCTAGCAAACCACAATATCTTTCAGCATCATCCTTATCTTCAAACATAAGTACTATTGTTTTACCTTTATACTCAATAGAATGAATGCCCTCATTTTCAGAATTAGAATTATAGAGTAAAACAAATATTTTCATAAGTAATTTAATAAAAAAATTATGTTAAAGATAATTCCTGCAATCTAGTATATAACGCAATTTCCTCATCATTCATATCTGCAGGTATAACAACGACTATTTCAACATATTGGTCTCCAACATCATCAGCGAATGTAAGACCTCTACCTTTAAGTCTAAGCATTCTTCCCGTTGATGAATTTGGAGGAACTTGAAGAGTAACATTACCGTCAAGTGTTGGGACATCCACTGCACAACCTAAAAGAGCATCGGGTGGAAATAATTCTAATTTGTAGAGAACTCTAAGGCCATCTATTCGAAGACCATTTTCTGTTTGAACTTTTAATTGTAAATAATGATCTTTACCTCCTTTAGCAATATTTTCAAGTCTTAATCTCCAGCCGTCGCCAGCAAATGGGGGAGTATCTACTTCAACAATAGTTTTATCCTCAAGTTCAATAAGAACAGAGGCACCACTAATAGCCTCTTCTGGGGTTAGTTCAATTATAGTTTCTATATCCTGATAAGATTTTACAGGAGGAGGTTCAGAAGGAGATTTCGCAGGATATTCGTAAGTATGATATTCCTCGTCTTCATAATCATCTAAATCAAATTCATTTTCATTTCTGTCGCTATTTCTACCATTTTCATAACTTTCAAAGCCAAATATTGTATTTAAATATTCTTCAAAATCAGGAAAACCAGTTGAAAAATTACTTGATGAGTGGAAATCATTATTTGAACTATCATTGATCAATTTAGATCTTTTTATTGGATCTCTTAGAAATTCATAAGCTTCGTTAATAAGTTTAAAACGTTCCTCAGCATTAATATCATTTTTATTTAAATCAGGATGCCATTTTCTAGCTTCTCTACGAAAAGCTTTTTTGAGGTCAGAATCATCAAAATCCTTTGATAACCCTAAAATTGAAAAATAATCTGATTTAGAGGAAGTAGTCATTGTCCCATGGATCATCATCCCTAGAATCACCATACCTCGAATTTCTAGAATTTCTATTCATTTGGTTATCCCATGGATCATCATCCCAGTAATCATCTGAAAACAATTCATCTTTAATTGA
>CACOIV010000044.1 GCA_902627335.1 uncultured Prochlorococcus sp. | reverse complement strand
ATCACTCAAACTAATAGCACAAAAATCATTCATAAGCGGAGAGCCAGCTAATGAAGCTGCCAATTGAATACAACTAATACCTGGATGAATAGTAAAAGAAGGCCTAACTGTTTTATCTAAATTTTGGATTAATTCTAAAAGTAGTCCTGCCATTCCATAAATACTAGAATCACCTGATGAAACTAATGCAACCTTTATCCCCTCTTGAGCAAGACTTATTGCTTTTTCGCATCTTTTCTTTTCCTCAGTTATTTCACTATCAATTCGAATTTGATCTTCTCTTAAAAGAGGATCTAGTAAATCAAGATACATCTTGTATCCAATCCAAACGGGACATTCTGATAAAGCAACTTTTGCATCAATAGTTAAAAATGATAAATTTCCTGGACCGCTACCTATCACATGAATATGTCCTCTTGAAGGAGCAAATTGATTCTTTGATTGCGCTACAGCAAGAGTTACCGCTCCTGCTCTATCCCCTGAAAATTTCTTATTAGTAACAATATGCTTTTCAACTAATAATTTTGCATCCTTTCCAGCAGCTATTAAACAAGAGGCCTCAGCAACAGAATAGGAACCAATTTCATCAAATACAGCCTGTGATGGATTTGGAACATTTTTCTTTGATAATTGTTTAGTAGTTAAAAATTTTATGGACCATTTATTATCTCTTGCAATATCTAAAATAGCTTTTTCATCTTTCTTTAAATCAACAGTAGCAATTCCTGCTATTGATAAAAGTGAAATTTCATTATCATCCAAAAACTGATTTAATGATTCTTGTATAAATTTTTTATTTGTATTTCTCTCGCATCCCATACCTAACCAAAGAGTAGGAGGATGCCACGTGGTTTGACATTGTTTTTTAATTCCTATAAAAAAAGTTAACTCTTGATTATAAATATCATCACAATCATCTAAATGATTTAAGTTTTTACTTGATTTACATCTTTTCCATAATTCATTACCAGAAAACTGTTTAAAAGAAATTGCTTGGTTTTTAGATTGATTTATTACTAATTTAGACCAATCTTTTGTTGATCCTGATCTAAGCCATCCCCAGTTTTCTCCAAAAGAGTCAAGATTTAAAAGATTCTCAAGTGAAGAATTATTTGTTTCAACAATTTCCCCTCCTATAAGATTATGAAGTTTTAAGGCTATATTTTTTGTCTCATTATGGTGCAGATTTAAAACAGGTATTATCTTGGATCCTCGTTTATCTGTAACTATTACACCTGGGTCGTATTCTTTACTAGAAATAAAAGATGATATTAATCTTGTAGTTGCGCCAACAGAACCAATAAATATAAAAACGTTTACATTCCTCCAATTTTCTTTTAAAAAGTTATTGATATTTAAATTTTTAATACCTTTTACATTTTTATATTCTTGATTGGAAGAACTGCCAAGATAAGATTCATCAATAAAATTTGACCCATCAAATACTTCTAAAAGTTTTATTGAGCTTGAAGAAAAACCAATAGCGACAACTTTCAATTTTTAACTCATAAATAATTTTAATGTAAAAGTATTTTCTTATCCTGTCATTGGCTTAATACACATATACTCAAAATATAAAAAAATATTTAAGATTATTAGCTCTTTTTTTAAGTAATTATGCCTAGATACTAGTCATGCTAATAGATTTTGTAAATTATTACTTAGTTACAATCAATGAAACATTTGTTACTTTCCCACATGATCAAAGAATCTTTATCTTATAGTTTTGAGAACGCAAACCCTTTGTAACGTTGGTATGGATGCTCGAAAGTTTATTATTAAAGATATTCTTTCGGGTTTTCCAACCTTTAATTGCAAGGATTAACTAATTTTGAGGTTCTAGATGACCATCAGCCCACCAGAAAGTGGAGAAAAAAACAAAAAGATTTTGGCTGAGCCTGTAAAGGCTGATCCAAGGCCAATTGATTTTGGTAAGTTAGATAAACCAGGTTTCTGGTCCAGTAAATTATCCAAGGGCCCCAAATCTACGACATGGATTTGGAATCTACATGCTGACGCGCATGATTTTGATATTCATTCAGGAGATGCTGAAGAAGCTACGAGAAAAATATTTTCTGCTCACTTTGGTCATCTTGCAGTCATTTTCATATGGATGAGCGCAGCTTTCTTCCATGGAGCCAGATTTTCTAATTACACTGGTTGGCTAGCAGATCCAACTCACGTAAAACCAGGAGCTCAACAAGTTTGGGCTGTAGTTGGCCAGGAAATGTTGAATGGCGATTTAGGAGCTAACTATAACGGTATACAGATAAGTTCAGGGATATTTCAAATGTGGAGAGCTTGGGGAATAACAAACGAAACTGAGTTAATGGCATTAGCAATTGGAGCTGTTGTTATGGCGGCATTAATGCTACATGCAGGTATTTTCCACTATCACAAAGCCGCCCCCAAGATGGAGTGGTTCCAGGATGTCGAATCTATGATGAATCATCATCTTGCAGGTTTACTTGGGTTAGGTTCTCTCGCTTGGGCAGGTCACTGTATTCATATAGGTGCTCCAACTGCAGCTTTATTAGATGCCATTGATGCTGGTAAACCTCTAATAATTAATGGAACAGCAATTGCCTCAATAGCAGATATGCCAATGCCCCACGAGCTTTGTAATCCAAGTGTTGTAAGTCAAATTTTTCCAGGTTTAGCAGCAAGATCTGCAGAGAATTTCTTTACAGGTAATTGGTGGGCATATTCAGACTTTCTTACTTTCAAAGGTGGGTTGAATCCAGTAACTGGAAGCCTATGGATGACAGATATCTCTCACCATCATGTTGCTATCGCAGTGTTATTCATAATTGCTGGACACATGTACAGAACCAATTATGGAATTGGTCATAGCATGAAAGAGATTATGGACGCTCAAACTGGAGATCCATTATTATTTCCTGCTCCTAAAGGACATCAAGGCCTCTTCGAATTCATGGCAGAAAGTAGACATGCACAACTTTCTGTTAACTTAGCAATGTTGGGATCGCTATCAATAATCATTTCCCATCACATGTATGCCATGCCGCCATATCCTTACATGGCCATAGACTACATGACCGTTCTAGGTTGTTTTACCCATCACATGTGGATAGGAGCTTTATTTATAGTAGGAGCGGGAGCTCATGCTGCTATAGCTATGGTTAGAGATTATGACCCAGCCAAAAATATTGACAATGTTTTAGATAGAATTTTAAAAGCTAGAGATGCAATCATAAGTCACTTAAATTGGGCTTGTATGTTTTTAGGTTTCCATAGTTTCGGTCTATATATTCATAATGATACGATGCGGGCATTAGGAAGGCCTGACGATATGTTTAGCGATAAAGCAATTCAACTCCAGCCTGTCTTTGCTCAGTGGGTTCAGAATATACAATCTTCTGGAATTGGTACAACCATGTTAAGCGGAAATGGTGTTAGTCAAGTTTTCAATGGAGACACGATTACAATCGGTGGCAAGATAGCTATGAAAGCCATTCCATTAGGAACTGCAGATTTCATGATTCATCATATCCATGCCTTCCAAATACATGTATGTTTACTTATCCTCCTAAAGGGTGTTCTTTATTCAAGAAACTCAAGGTTAATCCCTGACAAAGCCTCTCTTGGATTTAGATTTCCTTGCGATGGTCCTGGTAGAGGAGGTACCTGTCAAGTTTCAGCATGGGATCATGTTTTCCTTGGTCTCTTCTGGATGTATAACTGCATTTCAATCGTTATTTTCCACTTTTCATGGAAAATGCAGAGCGACGTTTGGGGTTTAACAGGTGGCAACTTTGCTCAAAGTTCCATAACTGTAAATGGTTGGTTAAGAGATTTCCTTTGGGCCCAGGCTTCTCAAGTACTTACAAGTTACGGACAAGCAATAAGTATGTATGGCTTAATGTTCTTAGGAGCACATTTTATTTGGGCATTTAGTTTAATGTTCTTATTTAGTGGTAGAGGTTACTGGCAAGAATTATTTGAATCAATTCTATGGGCTCATAATAAACTAAAAGTTGCACCAGTCATTCAGCCTAGAGCTTTATCTATTACTCAAGGTAGAGCTGTTGGTGTAACGCACTTCTTAGTCGGAGGCATAGCAACAACTTGGGCTTTCTTCCACGCTCGCCTCTTTGGTCTGGGCTAAACCTGAACTTTTCCTTTTAATCTAATGGCAACTAAATTTCCATCATTTAACCAGGGTCTAGCTCAGGACCCTACCACCAGAAGAATCTGGTACGGAATTGCAACCGCTCATGATTTCGAAAGTCATGATGGCATGACAGAAGAAAAACTTTATCAAAAGCTTTTTTCAACTCATTTCGGTCACCTAGCAGTTATTGCATTATGGGTAGCTGGAAATCTATTTCATGTTG
>CACOIV010000043.1 GCA_902627335.1 uncultured Prochlorococcus sp. | reverse complement strand
TTTTTAAATAATTTATAAGATTATTCTTTCACCAAAGCTTACAATTTCTTTTTTTAAATTTTAAGAATAAAAAAAAGGCTTCACAAATGTGAAGCCAGGTGATGGGGAACCTTATTTTTAAACCAATTTGATCAATAATGCAAGCCCCCACCTATAGTGGAATTGAATTAGTTTATTGACACTACAGGTAGTGCCAACAAAAAACAAATTGCTTTATCATCTTAAAATCAAGATATTTTTGATTTATCACTAAATTTTTTCTTCTAATAAAGAAATTTTCTTGAATATGGCAAGTTTCAATGTATTATTCATGTATGACTTAGCGATTTAGAGTATATGGTGGAATTGAGTCTTTTAACTTTATTGAATTTAGTCGGAAATAACTTTTGTGACTATAGAGACCAAGGAAATGACAATTACAAATCTCTTTTATTGGCATATAGTGATGCTAGTTATAAATTTGGATCTTTAGAGGTAAAAAAGGTAATTGAAAAATCAGATAACTTTAAAGTAGCTGCAATAGCTGTTGCTGCTGTTAAATGTCCAAAATATATTATGGAATAATGAGATTTGAAGTTAAGACAGATCAACGAAGATTCTCTGAATATTTTTCTGAAATTGTTTTATTAATCCTTTTATTGTTTTTTGGCGTTTTATTTTTTAATCTCGTATTTAGTCTTCAAAAAATATCAAGATATTATGAGACAAATTACTTATGTAAGTTAATTCTTGTTGAAAAATCATCATATAATTTTAAAAAATTAGAAAGAATTACTAATCAAAAAAATAAGCAAAAGATATGGGATTTTTGTAAATTAATTTCTAGATAGAATTATTTAACTAGATGCTGAACTATAAAACTTCAAAGCATATATCCAAAATCTTCTTGATGAGATAATAAAAGTCAATGATACTAAAATTTCTAAAATTATCTTCCAAAAAGTAGATATTCCTAATATTACTTCTGAAGGGATAGCTGTAATGAATGTAATAGGTATCACAGTACTAAAAAATACTCTTAATGGGAAAGAGAATGAATTTAAGGGGAATCTACCTACGTAGAGAAATGAACGTAGTACCTCTGTCGCATTCCATGTCTTTACAAACCATATTGTTGTAGTTGAAATTAAGAACCAAAGGCTATAAAGGATACTTATAGAGCATCCAATAGTAAGAAAAAGTAAAAATAAAGAATCTATGTTTAGTGTTATGTTGTTAATGTTAAAACAATAAATTAAAATAACAAAACCTAATAATATCTCTATAAATCCAGTAGGAGAGATCCTTTTGAAAGATACCCAAAATTGGCTATCAATTGGTTTAATCAAAACGAAATCTAAAGTCCCTTCTCTAATATATTTTACAATCTCAGTTAAATTCGGGCTGAACCAAGTATTTGTAATGCCATTTAAAATTGTATAAATAGCTTGAATTATTAACGCTTGTTCAAAACTCCAACCTCCTATATCCTTTGTATTGCTAAAAAATATTGATAATAAAAATATGCTCCCAGAAAGTCCAAAAATCGCTGTTAATAAATCTATAAAAATATTTACCTGATACTCTAATTCAATTGATAAAGAGGTGTAATTAAATAATTTATAAACTTTAATATATTTTTTTATATTCATAATCCCATTGCGGTAAATTTTTTAGAGCCTTGGCTCCATACTTTTAAGAAGATAATGAAGAATAAAATAATCCATATTATTTGAACACATAATCCTGAAAATATGTTCACATTATTCTCTGATAAAATTCTTGCTGGGAAATCTATCAGATATGGAAAAGGAGTAAAATAAACCCAGGATTTAACAAATGTAGGGAACGATTCTACAGGCGCTAATAAACCTGATAAAAATAAAGTTGGAATAAATATTAATTTTTCAAAAGAACTGGCCTTTTCCGTCCAAAAGCAAAAACAAGCAATTATTGATTGAATCAAAAATTGAATTAAGAAAGAAAAGAAAGTTGAAATTAATGATAAAATAAAAATTCCAATTGATGGAAACCATAAACTTTCTGGATTAAAAATAAAAAAGAAAAGTGCAATTATTAATGCGAATGGAAATCTAGTGATTTGTTCTGCAATATGTTGCGCAAAATATCTAAAAAAGGGATGTATTGGTTGAATTAAATAAGGAGAGATTCTCCCTAAAAGGGCATCTTCTTCAAATGTAAAGACAACCCAAACTACAGAAAATTGCCTAACAAAGAATGCACTAAGAAAATATCTAGAAAGCATTATATTACTTATACCTAACGAGTCATTTAAACCATTATTTGTCCAAATATTTAGCATGAAAAATGGAATAACCCCAGATATTGCCCACAAAGCAATTTCAACTCTGTATTCCATCATGTTCGAATATTGAGTTTTTAATAAAGTTCCAATCTTGTATGGAGTTAAATTGAACATTTATTTATTAGTTAATAATTTTCCAATAATTTCATCAACTGGGGGTTCACTAATTTGTAGATCTTCTAATTCATATTTATTAAGAATATTCTTAAGTGTTTTTTTAATATCTTCCTTTTTAATTAAAAGTGTTATTTCATTACTTTCTACATTTTTAATATCTAAACCTAAATTCTTAAGGCTTTCAATATCTTTTTTAGATTTGCAAATTATTGATAACTCTTTTCTAGGAGATAGCTTTGTCAACAATTTTTCAAGATTACCATCATAGGTCACTACTCCTTCATGTATACAAATAACTCTCCTACATAAATAAGTTATATCTTTCATGTAGTGACTTGTTAGAAGAATAGTAGAACCAGTTTCTTTATTATATAGTTGCAGAAATTTTCTCAGATTAGCTTGTGCATTAATATCTAATCCCAAAGTCGGCTCATCCAAAAATAAAATATTTGGATTATGAATTAATGCGGCCAAAAGTTCTGCTTTCATTCTTTGACCCAATGATAATTTTCTAACTGGTAAATATAGTTCTTTATTAATTTCTAACATTTCTGATAAAAATTTTATTCTGTTTTTTGCCTCGGACTTTTCAATACCATAAATTGCAGCATTTAAATAAAATGAGTCAATAGGAGGTAAATCCCAAATTAATTGTTGTTTTTGACCCATTATTAATGAAATCTTGTTTAGAAATTCTGCTTTTCTTTCATATGGTCGATATCCTGCAATTGAGATAAAGCCATTAGTTGGATAAAGCAATCCACATAGAATTTTTAAGATTGTTGTTTTTCCTGCTCCATTAGCTCCAAGAAATCCAACAATTTCTCCTTTTTTGATTTCAATATTTATATTCTTAACTACTTTTATTTCATTGTATTTCCTTTTGAAAAAATGCTTTAATGTCCCTTTAAGTCCAGGCTCTTTTGATGCTACAAAAAAGGATTTCGAAATATCTTTTAATTCTATTATCTTATTTGAGTGCATTTGTAATTTTAAAGAATTATATTCTTATTATGAGAAGATGAAGTTAAAAAATATCTTTAAAAGAAAAAATCAACCAAGAAGCAAAATTTAGTGGATTTATGAGATCTTTCGGCTTTTGTTTGGGGTTATATTCTAGATTTTCAATTAAATCTGTTAAAAAAGAGTTATCTTTATCAACCTTTTCTGTTCTATTAATTATCTTTCCATTATCATCTAAAAGCTGAATTTCATTTTCAAAAAACCATTCTTTTTCTCCATTTGATAATTGAACTACAACTCCAACACCTTTACCATCTGTTAATCTGAAATCTTTTACAAGGCAAATAGAATTTTGATTTATAGCATTAATAGTTTTTGTACTTAACCTATCTTTTGATAAATCAACATTAACTTTTACCTGTGAGCCTATTCTTACTAAATCTAAAAATTCCATTAATATAAGTTATCATATTAAAATAATATTCGTAAAAGTTTTTTATTAATATATAAAATTAGTTTTATTTACTTGATAAATTGGAGACCTTCTCAAGTATTTTCTTTATAGATAACAAAAATATTCTTAATGAAGTAAAAACTAAACCGATCCAACCCAATAATACTGCAACTGATAAAAGGGTTGAGCCAAGATCTTTTTGAAATAAATCGCTCATAAATTATTAGCTCTTGATTGTATTTTAATTTATTTTAGTTTTGTAAGTCTATTTTATTTATAAAATAAGATTCATTTAAATTTTATTAAGCTATAAAGAATATTTATTATCAATTATGTGTAAGATAATTTTTGAAATGTGATTCAATTAAATAGTATATTTAAATTTTTATAAAGATATATCTTAATTATTTATATATTACCTAAGACCTCTACTCCTACTTCCCTTAAACCATTTGTCCCTTGATAAATACGATGAGGTTTTTATTAAAAGGTTATTTGGAAAATTAGGATTTTTAGTATCAATTTCCTTGATTTTCAAAATAGTCTTCATTTTGTATTAATATAATTTACTTTTACTTTTACACCTTTTACATTTTATTCAATATATTTTTTGAAATTAATATATCTTTTCCGAAATTGTATTTGTTTTTACAACATTATTTTAAAAACTTATTCTTTGATAAAATTTAGTTGACTTTTATTACTATTGGGCTATTTTATGTAGAGATTTTTTTTCAGAAT
>CACOIV010000042.1 GCA_902627335.1 uncultured Prochlorococcus sp. | reverse complement strand
AATTTATAGATTATTTATTTTTAGATAATTCAATTAACTTACCATCTTTAAATCTGGCAATTTTTTGAGCTCTTCTAGCTACTTCATTCTCGTGAGTGACAAGTACTATTGTGATTCCAGATTGGTGAAGTTTATCAAAAAGATCTAGCACATCTTCTGTAGTCTGAGAATCTAAAGCTCCAGTAGGTTCATCTGCTAACAATAGTGAAGGTTTATTTATAATTGCTCGTGCAATAGCAACTCTTTGTTGTTGTCCGCCAGATAATTGGTTTGGTTTATTGTTGATTCGTTCATTAAGTCCAACTCTCATTAAGGCTTCTTTGGCTCTCTTTTCTCTCTCCTCAGAATTTACACCTGCATAAATCATTGGAAGCATTACGTTCTCCAATGCGGTTGCATCCATTAATAGATGAAATTGTTGAAAAACAAACCCTAATTTTTGATTTCTTAATTCTGCTAATTCGTCATCAGATAAATGCTCTACCGAAAAATCATTTAATTTATATTGTCCAGAAGAAGGCCTATCTAAACAGCCTAAAATATTCATAGCCGTACTTTTGCCTGATCCACTAGCACCCATTACAGCAAGATAGTCTCCTCTATGTATATCTATGCTTACTTCATCTAGTGCTTTTACAATAAGATTATCTTTACCGTATGTTTTTGATACATTTTCTAAACAAGCAACAACACTCATTATTTTTAATTAATTAAGGAATAGAAATTAATAGTAGCTAAGCTCTTTTGAAGAAAAGGAGTTTCGGAGACAGCTGTATTAGCAAGCTTAAAAAGAGGATTTGAGAGAATTCCTCCAAGAGCTGTCACTGCTAAACATGTGTATAGTGCTACTCTTAGCGGAGGTAAGCCAACAACATCCCATTTTGTTTCAGGATAAGATTTAACAATTTCTGATGCTTCTTGAGGTTCTTTTACTACCATCATTTTTATTACAGAGATGTAGTAGTAAATGGATATTACCGAAGTTACTAAACCTACTATTACTAATAGATATTGTTGATCAGCCCATCCTGCAAAAAAGAGATATATTTTTCCAAAGAAACCTAACATCGGAGGTAATCCTCCAAGAGATAGCAAGCATATACTTAAACCCAAGGTTATTAAGGGATCTTTTTGATACAAACCTGAATAATCAGTTATTTTATCTGAACCTGTTCTTAAAGAAAAAAGAATTACGCATGAGAAAGCCCCTAAATTCATAAATAAGTATGCAGCAAGATAAAGAACAGCTGCAGAAAGCCCATCCTGCGTCCCCGATACTATTCCAATCATTACGAAACCAGCTTGTCCAATGGAACTATAAGCCAACATTCTTTTCATTGAAGTTTGCGCTAAGGCAACAATGTTTCCAAGTACCATACTTAAGATGGCTAAAATTGTAAAAAGCAATTTCCATTGAGCATCAAAAGAAGTAAAGCTAGTAATTAATATTCTTATTGCGAATGCAAATCCCGCTGTCTTGGATCCAACAGAAAGAAATGCAACTACTGGGGTTGGAGACCCTTCATATACGTCTGGAGTCCATTGGTGAAAAGGAACTGCAGCAATTTTAAATGCCACTGTTGACAATACAAAAACAAGTGCTACTGAGGTAATAAAGGAGGGTTTATTTATTAATTCAACACCAATATTTTCAAGATTAGTTGATCCACTTAGTCCATAAAGAAGTGAAGATCCATATAAATAGACAGCAGCAGCAGCTGACCCAACGAGGAGATATTTTAATGCAGCTTCAGAGCTTCTTGGATCTCTCTTTAAATATCCAGAAAGCAAATAACTTGCAACTGATAATGTTTCTAGAGATATGAATACACTTACTAAGTCAGTAGATCCACACAAAAGCATTGCTCCTAGTGTCGCTGATAAAACTATTGCTGCAAACTCTCCTATGGGACTTCCACTCTGTTCTGTATAACGCCAACTGATAGATAATGATATTAAAGTTGAAAGTGCAATAATAGCTCTAAACGCTAGTGATAAATTGTCAGAAATAAATGAGCCAAGAAAAGCGATATCAGCTGGATTTCTCCATTGAAAAGCTAATGCGACAAGGGAACTACCAAGTGATATATAACAAATGATCGGAGCCCATTTGGATGCTGTTTTTTCTCCTGCAAGGTCAACTATAAGGGTCCCAACAATTCCCAGTAAGATAAATGCTTCAGGAATAATTGCCTGAGCATTAAGATTAAATGTGAGGATTTCGTTAGGCACTAATTTAAAAAATTTGTTTGAATTTAGGATTAATAGTTAATATTATCTTGATTATAATTTGTAGGCGGGTTATTTGTAATTCTCAAGAATTAATACTTGAGGATTTTCAATTAACCATAATATGCCTAAATGGAATAAAAAACTAATTTTTATTGAATTCTTCCTTGGAACACACACTAGTTATCGTTGAAAGTCCAACTAAAGCAAGAACTATTAGACAGTTTTTGCCTTCTAACTTTGAAGTACTTGCTTCAATGGGGCATGTAAGAGATTTGCCTAAAGGAGCTGGCGAAATACCAGCAGCAATGAAGAAAGAAAAGTGGTCAAGAATAGGTGTTAATACAACTGAAGATTTTGAACCTCTTTATGTTGTCCCTAAAGAAAAGAAAAAAGTTGTTAAAAACTTAAAAGATGCATTAAAAGGGGCTACTCAACTTTTACTTGCCACTGATGAAGATAGAGAGGGAGAAAGTATAAGTTGGCATTTAATGCAATTGTTAAAGCCTAAAATTCCAACTCGAAGAATGGTTTTTCATGAGATAACTAAGAAGGCAATTAATAAGGCTCTTGAGGAAACTCGTGAAATTGATATGGAGTTAGTTCAAGCGCAAGAAACAAGAAGAATACTTGATAGACTTTTTGGATATGAACTTTCCCCTCTTTTATGGAAAAAAGTTGCTCCTAGATTATCAGCTGGGAGAGTTCAATCTGTTTCAGTAAGATTATTAGTAAAAAGAGAGAGAGAAAGAAGGTCTTTTAAAAAGGCTTCTTATTGGGATTTAAAAGCGTTATTATCAAAAGACGAAATAAATTTTGAATCAAAATTATTTAGTGTAAATGGCAAGAAAGTAGCTAATGGT
Organism: uncultured Prochlorococcus sp.; assembly: GCA_902627335.1. GTDB lineage: Bacteria > Cyanobacteriota > Cyanobacteriia > PCC-6307 > Cyanobiaceae > Prochlorococcus_A. The sequence goes on along the minus strand of CACOIV010000042.1, from coordinate 1,928 downwards.
TCTGATTTTGATGAGAAGACTGGCCTCTTAAAAGAGGGAAACAAATCATTGATATTAGATGAAAAGCAAGCTTTGAACTTATTAAATTCTCTTAAAAAAGAGAATTGGGAAGTAAATAAAATAGAGAAGAAGCCATCAACAAGGAGACCTGTTCCTCCTTTTACTACTAGTACATTGCAGCAGGAATCAAATAGGAAATTAAGATTATCTGCTAGAGAAACAATGAGATGTGCTCAAGGCTTATATGAGAGAGGCTACATAACTTATATGAGGACAGATTCAGTTCATTTATCTCAGCAGGCCATAGATGCCTCTAGACAATGCGTTTTAAAAAAATATGGAAGTCAATATCTTTCTGATAAACCTCGCCAATATAATGCAAATGCAATTAATGCGCAGGAAGCACATGAAGCGATAAGGCCAGCAGGTGAGCAATTTAAAACTCCAGCAGAAACTGAATTAGTTGGTAGAGATCTTGCCTTATATGAACTCATTTGGAAAAGAACTGTAGCTAGCCAGATGGCTGATGCAAAACTAACAATGCTTAATGCAGAGATCTCTGTGGGAGATGCAATTTTCAAATCTAGTGGTAAAACCATAAATTTTGCAGGCTTTTTTAGAGCTTATGTTGAAGGTAGTGATGATCCTAGTGCTGCATTAGAACAACAAGAAGTAATTCTGCCTAATTTATTGGTTGGTTCAAGTCTTGATATTGTTAAAAATGAAATTATCCCACATGAAACAAAACCCCCATCACGATATACCGAAGCAGCATTAGTAAAAATTTTAGAAAAAGAGGGTATTGGAAGACCTTCTACATATGCGAGCATAATAGGAACAATTGTGGATCGTGGTTATGCTCAAATATCATCAAATTCACTTGCTCCGACGTTTACTGCATTTGCAGTCACTGCCTTACTTGAAGAGCATTTTCCTGAATTAGTCGATACAACCTTTACTGCTAAAATGGAATCATCATTGGATGAAATCTCATCTGGTAATTTAGAGTGGCTTCCTTATCTAGAAACCTTTTACAAAGGTAAAAATGGTTTAGAAATAAAAGTACAAAAGACTGAGGGTAATATTGATGGCAAAGCATATCGGCAAGTTGATTTCGATGATTTACCTTGTGTAGTTCGTATTGGTTCAAATGGTCCTTGGTTGGAAGGAACAAAACTAGATGATTCAGGTAATGAAATTCAAGCTAAGGGAAATTTGCCAATGGATATTACTCCTGGAGATCTTGATAAAAAGAAAGTTGATCAAATTTTAAGTGGTCCTTCAGATTTAGGGCAAGATCCTAAAAGTGGAGAAAAAGTATTTTTAAGATTTGGACCTTATGGTCCTTATGTTCAATTAGGTAATAATGAAAACAATCAAGAAAAACCCAGAAGAGCATCACTTCCCAAGGAATTAAAAACAGATGATCTAACTCTTGAGGAGGCACTAGAATTACTAAGTTTACCTAGATTACTTGGTGAACATCCTGAAGGAGGAATAATAGAGGCTGATAGAGGAAGATTTGGTCCCTATGTAAGATGGATTAAAAATGAAAAAGATTCTGAGAATAGATCTCTAAAAAAAGAGGATAATGTGTTTACTGTTGATTTAAAGAGAGCTTTGGAGGTTCTTTCAATGCCAAAATTAGGAAGAGGAGGTAGAGAAGTTTTAAAAGATTTAGGGAAACCTGATGGATCCGAGGATAAAATACAAATCTTTAACGGTCCATATGGAATGTATGCAAAATATGGAAAAGTAAATGTCTCTTTACCAAAAGATACAGATTTGGAAAAATTATCGATTAATGAAGTTTTAAATTTGCTTAATGAAAAATTAAAAGATAAAAAATCGAATCCTAGAAGAAAAATTTCGAAAAAGAAAAAATAATAAATTATATTTAAGCTGTGATTTTTAAACTTTTTAATTAT
>CACOIV010000041.1 GCA_902627335.1 uncultured Prochlorococcus sp. | reverse complement strand
CATAGAATACCTATTTCATCATTCCTCAAGGGTTTAGTGTCATAAAATTTATACAGGGTGATCAAAATCAAAGAAAAGGTTATAAATTCCATAATTATTTTTAATTGACATATTTTTAATATAGTGCAACACTGTGTTTATGCAAGTGTCACATTAAATCATAGCAATGCCAACCTCAAGAAAAAGAATTGGCTTTCTTCCTGCTGAGGAGGTTAAAGATATAATTGACAAAATATGCTTAAGAAATAATCTAAGTCAGTCTAAAGTAACGGGCATATTAGTTGAGGAAGCTCTAAAGTTAAGAAATCTCTATAAATCAAAAAATAAAGAAGGGAACGAAGAGATAGTTTTAAATAATGAATTGGATAAATCTAAAATACCAAATAAAATTAAAAACTTAACTTTTAAAAACAATGATATAGATAATGATGATGAAGATGAGGAATATAAGTTAATAAAAGAATATCTTAATTATAAAAATTTTAAAAAAATATTATCAAGAGTTAAATCTGAAAGTTGAGGGCTATATTAAAAGCCTTTTTTGATAGTGTGACACTTATTAAGTGAATTACTCTAAAAAAGTGTAAATTATATATGATAAATACTATTAGTAATAGTAATTCTTATGATTTATTCGAGAGTAAATCATTTAAATTTTTTACAAATAAAAGTTAAATATATACAAAATAAATAAATTAAGTAATAAACGCAATGGCAATTATTAAAAACTGTATTTATATATAGAAAGATATAGTTCTCTCATGAAAATTGCATTAGACAACTTCTTATGTTGGTTATTACTAAGATCAGTTGAAACTTACTATGGAGACTCTCTAAAAGAAGCTGTAATTTCAGATCAACCCAGTAAAAGAATAAACTAATTCTACGATTTATATAAAAGCTTAAATATTAGTTGAAGTGTCTCGAGCGTGACTTGAACACGCGACCTGCGGGCTATGAATCCGCCGCTCTAACCAGCTGAGCTACCGAGACATAATTTTATAATAAATCATTATTTGATTTATTTAGGTTTTATTTCATATATTTGTTTGTGAGCTTCGTAAAGAGCAATACCGCATGCAACTGATAAATTAAGACTTCTAACCCCATCATTTCCTTTGTTTTCCGAAGCTTTATTTGGCATATATATTGAAATTAATTCATCACAATCATTGATAATTTCTTCTGGTAATCCATTATCCTCTCTCCCAAAAACCATTATGTCGTCTATTTTAAATTTAAAGTTTCTGAGGTAAACTCCATTTTTCTTACTAAATGATATTAACCTGCATTTTTTTTTAGATTTCTTGAATTCATAATAATTTTTATATTGATTAATTCTCATCAAATGCCAATAATCTAATCCAGCTCTTTTTAAATGTTTATCTTCAATCTTAAAGCCAAAAGGTTCTATTAGATTAAGTGGAACATTATAAGCTGCACATGTTCTTGCAATACTTCCAGTGTTTTGAGGTATTCTTGGTTCAAAAAGTGATACTTCCAATATTTATTTAAATATCACAAAATATATTATCTAATTTGATTGCTTTTCCATTAATTGTCAACCAATTATTACTAGAAATAAGAGTTATATCTTTTAAAACTTCTCCAATACGTTCTGTGAAAATATTTCCAATTTTATATTCAGAAACCAATCCCCAACCAACCTGTTCTCCTACTATTATTATGTCACTTTTATATTCTATTAAGCATTTATTAAGTAGAAGAAGATTTCTTTTCCATTCATTATCATCTTCATTGATATTTTTAACAACAAAGCCACCAATAGAGTCAATTAATAATGGTCCAGATACATTTTTAAAAACGTACAATAGATCATCATTTTCAAATACACTCCAATTTGAAGGTCTTCTAGATTTATGAAGTTTTATTTTTTTTTGCCAAGCAGAATCATTGGGTCGTGAATCAGACAATGCAACATAGGTAAGATTTTGATAAACAGTAGCTAATTTTTCAGCAAAATCACTTTTTCCACTTTTGATGGCTCCTGTAATTAAAGTAATAGCCATTAATTTATATACTAAAGTCTATTGACTTGCTCTTGATTTAGAAAAAAACCATGATGCCAAAGGAACTATTGCAGCTAAAACTAATAGAGCAACTACAAAATAAGTAGCGGAAGATGAATTCATATCTGAACTTCTCATTACGTTGAAATTAGGATCAACAACGGGATTATCGATAGCGGAAGGCTGACTTTTCTCATAATTTATTACGTTCTGCTGGGCTAAAAGTACCGTTTGGTTAATATTGGTTATGTTATTAGCCATACTTTCAAGTGGAAATGTTGCAAGGGTAATAACTAGTAAGCAAATCGAGAAAAATTTATTGAAGAACTTTTTCATACTTTGAATTATATCTAGTTCATAATAAAACCTTTAATATTAGTTTTGTGGCAATTAAGTAAAATATAATTTAATTTACTTGATGAATATCAAATTATATTTCATGGAATTTAATGGCAAAACAGTAATAATTCTAGGTATAGTCTTCTTTATATTCCAGTTAATTAATTTTATATCTATTAATGAAATTAATCCTGAAATAGAAAGAGCACAAGTTTTAGCTGCTTTAAGTTCTATTTCTATAATATTAATAGGATTACTATTTGAAAGAATAGATCCAAAATCAGGCCAAAAGGTTTTATTAAAAGGTGATAATAAATTTATATATGAAAAAGAGATTCCAAAAGAGTTATTGGAAGAATTAGCCTGGGGGTCGCAAACTATCTTGACATCTACAGCGGCGGCATCAATTTTGATAAACTATAAAGGAAAAAACATCTTAAAAAGAGGTATTATTTCACCAAATGATTTTAGTCTTGGCGAAATTTGTAAAAGAAGTATTAAAGATATGAAAATGATCTCCTTAGTAAATACTAAATTTTATCCAGGCAAGGAAGAATTTGATGATTTTTGTCCTAATTTACCCTCAATTCTTGTTTATCCAGTAAATGAAGATTTAATAATACTAATAGGAGGTTGGTCAACAAGGTGTTTTACTAAATCAGATGAAAAATGGATTATGAATTGGATTAAAAAACTTCCAACAATTTTTGAAAATTGCAAGTATTAAAAATTTAATTTAGACTTAACTCGTTCATTTTTAGATTCAAAAGACAAAGTTTTCTTATTTAAATCATAGTATGCGTTATCAGCTTTAACTTTATAATTTATGTTAGATGAATTATTTAAATATCTATATTTAACAGGTTTAAAAAATTTTATAATATTTTCCTTTTTATTTAAAACAGCTTTACTAGATTCTATATTTATAGAATTATTTTTTAATATAACATCACCAATTAGAGTAAACTCATATTTATAAATATTCCAAAAAGCTTTATTAGCATTAATTGTATTTGCCTTATTATTTAGATCATATAATCTAACATTCCCTTCTAATTTGATATCCTTATTATTATTTAATAAACTTGATTTTAATGATTTAATAATATAACTTATTTTATTCTCTTCATAAAAAAGTATTTTAGTTTTATCAAGTTTATATATTTGAATATCTTTAATAAACAATGATTTAGGACTAGATATTGCATATGATTTATCTCCATTAATTTCAAAATGTGTCATGGAGAAATCATCAATTGCAAGATTTGAGTCAATTTTTCTTATAGATGTGCTGCAAGAAGATAGTAAAAGATAAATAGAAAAAATTAAAAAACTTTTAATCATAATCTAATTTATTAATTATTGGTTTAGGTTCAGGAAGTTCATAATCTATTGGTAATAAACCCCAATTTAATTTTTCTTTCCAAGATTTATTATCATTATTTAATTGTCCCAATTGTAAAAGAATATCACATGAAAGATTTGGTAAAATTGGTTGCAATAGTAATCCAATAACCCTACAGGATTCAAGTACATTATAAATTATAAATTTTACATCCTCAATATTTTTATCATCTTTTATTAATGTCCATGGTTGCTTCTCATTGAGATATAAATTTATAAAAATAGCAAATTCAAGTATCTCATTAGAAGCAAGATCAATTTTATATTTTTCAAAAAAGTATATATATTTATCTATGGCTTTATTTGCATAATCTTTAACCTTAGAATCATTTTTTTCTTCTAGATTTGGTGTTTTATTATTAAACCATTTTCTAGACATAGATGAACTTCTATTTAATAAATTACCTATAGTATTTGCTAAATCGTTATTAATAATATCTACGAATCTTTTATTTTGAAAATCTCCATCATTACCAAGAGTAATATCCTTTAATAAATACCATCTAACAGCTTCATTTCCATATTTAGTAAGTAATATTTCAGGATCTAAAATATTGCCAAGACTTTTTCCCATTTTTTGCCCTTCTCTAGTTAAAAAACCATGACCAAAAACTTTTTTTGGAGGGCTTATTCCCGCGGATAAAAGCATTGCAGGCCAATAAATGGCATGAAACCTCAATATATCCTTGCCTATGATATGAATGTTTGCTGGCCATCCCATAATAATTGAATCTTCTAATGTATTTTTAGATTCCTCCATAGATATTGCGCTTAAATAGCCTAAAAGAGCATCAAACCAAACATAAAATGTGTGACTATTATGATCTGGAACTTTAATACCCCAATCTAGATTAGTTCTGGAAATAGAAAAATCTTTAAGTCCTTTAGAAACAAAATTTATAATTTCATTTTTTCTTTCTTTTGGTTCAATAAAATCCTCTTTATTAATTATTTCCTCAATTTGATTCTGATATTTAGATAATCTAAAAAATAAATTTTCCTCATCTCTCCATTCAAGATTTTTCTTATGAATTGGGCATTGAGCCAAAGGTGAATTATCTGGATTATCTTTAAATTCCTCACATCCGACGCAATACCAACCTTTCTGAACACCCATATAAATATCATTAGAATTTTTTACTCTTTGATAAAATTCATTTACTACATTGGCATGATGTTCCGAACTAGTTCTAATAAACTTATCAAAACTTATTTCCCAATTCTTCCAGTTTTCAATAAAGCAATCTGATATCTCATCACAGTGACATTGAGGACTAACTTTTTTTTCATTTGCAGTTCTTTGAATTTTTAATCCATGTTCGTCAACGCCTGTAATAAAAATAACTTTTTCACCTAATAGTCTTTTATATCTTGCTATTGAATCACAAATAATTGTTGTATAGACACTTCCCAAATGTGGTTTATCATTAACATAATAAAGAGGAGTTGTAATGGTAAAAGTCATAGATATTTCCCTAATAT
>CACOIV010000040.1 GCA_902627335.1 uncultured Prochlorococcus sp. | reverse complement strand
TTTAATAATAGGACTTATATTTTTTATAGTTTTAACTTTTTTCCTTCGTTTTAGATTAATAGACTATAAAAAATTATTGGTTTACTTTTTTGAAAAAAAATTTAAGTTTCTAGGCAAGGTTTTTAAATTTGAAGATGTTATTAAATTAAGTAATTTAAAAACTTTATTCAAAATGAATATCTTTGTAAAAATTACTTTTTTATCATTGTTTTCTTGGGGTATGGAGGGTATTTCTTTCTTTTTACTTCTCAAAAATTTAAATTTTGATATTTCACTTTTAACGGCAACCTTTATTCATACTACTTCTGGATTCCTAGGTGCTTTAACAATGTTCCCAGGGGGCTTAGTTTTTACTGAAGCAATTACAGTATCAATTTTAAAACTTCAAACTATTCCACCTGATTATGGAATTCCAATAACATCAATAATTAGATTGATGACACTTTGGTACATTACCTTTTTAGGAACAATATCTTTATTTATAATTCGGAAAGAAGTTTTCAAAGATGTCTAATCAAAATATAAGTAATTTAAAATTTTTTAAAAGTGTATTTATTCTTGGAGGTACAAGTGAAATTGCCCAAGAAATATGTTTGAATTTGGTTAGCAAAGGAACGAGAAGAATTCATTTTGTCTCAAGAAAATCAAGTAAAATTAATACATTTATTCAAAGATTAACTAATGAATTTACTCTAGAAATTACTAAACAGGAGTTTGACTTATTGCACGAAGATTTCAAAACTCTTCCCAATGTGGGATTTTTTGATTTATATATTATTGCTGCAGGTTATTTAGGAAATTCAAACTTAGCAAATGATGATTTAGATGAGGCTTTAAATATAGCAAAAGTAAATTATTACTCTTTGATACCTTGGATTAATTCAATAACTTCTGAAAATAGGATCTCTAAACCAGGAGCGATGTGGATTCTTAGCTCCGTTGCTGGTGATAGAGGAAGACCCTCAAACTATCACTATGGTGCAGCGAAAGCAGCATTAACAATTTTTTGTGAGGGCTTATTAAATAGATTGCATAAAAAACCTTTTAAAATAAGAATAATCAAAGCTGGTTTTATTTATACTTCTATGACTATCGGTAAAGCCCCAAAAATTTTATGTGCTAATAAAAAATATGTTGCAAAAATTTTAATTAATAAACCATATAAAGAAGGTATTGAATATTTACCTTTTTGGTGGTTTTTTGTGATGAAAATAGTTTCGATCTTGCCAAAATCTATAATCTCAAAGTTATGAATGATTTTTTGGATTTAAATTCTTTAATCACAACTAAATCTATTTCAGGATGGGGGCGTAGGGGGTTTGTGAATTCTAAATTGCTAAATTTAGGATCCTCTCAAGAAATTATAAATTTAATTAAGGGATCTGAAACTTCTTCCCTCATCACAAGAGGACTAGGGAGGTCATATGGAGATGCAGCTCAATTAAAAGATGATTTTGTTGTAAATGTAAGTTTTTCGGATGGGATCTCGCTATCAGGAAATAAATTAACTGTTGGAGGTGGGGTTTCTATTAGTAAACTCTTAGAAGTAATTGTACCTTTGGGCTATTTTTTGCCAGTATCGCCAGGTTCTGCTCAAGTAACAATTGGTGGTGCTGTAGCAGCAGATGTACATGGAAAGAATCATCATAAGGATGGAAGTTTAGGGAATCATGTATCAAGAATTCTTCTTATTGATGGAAAAGGTGAGATTAAAGAAATTAAACCAAAATTAGAACATTCAGAAGAAAATAATAATTTCTTTTGGGCAACTATTGGTGGAATGGGTCTAACTGGAATAATTCTTGAAGTTACAATTTCATTAATAAAAATAGAAACCTCATTAATGAAAGTGGACACATTTATTTGCAAGGAGTTAGAAGTATTGATGGATTTAATGAGATCCAAAGATAAGGAATATTCATATAGCGTTGCTTGGGTGGATAGTTTACATAAAAAAGCAAGGGGAGTTTTAACATGTGGGGAACATGCCAAATTAGAGGACTTAGATAATACTTCTTTGGATCTATTATCCTACGACTCAAAAAATTTGGGAACCGCTCCAAGATTTATGCCTAATGGCATATTAAATAAATTAACTGTAAAAGCTTTCAATGAGTTTTGGTTTAGGAAATCAGGAGGGATTGAAAATAGTATCCAAACAATTTCCCAATTCTTTCATCCTTTAGATGGTGTAAGTAACTGGAATAGGATTTATGGTTCACAAGGATTTTTTCAATATCAATTTGTGATTCCTGATGATAAAACTTATTTTGTTGCAAAAACTCTTGATAGATTAAAACAATGCTCATCTTATAGTTTTCTTACCGTTCTGAAAAGGTTTGGTAACAGTAACGATGCTTTTTTATCTTTCCCTCAACCAGGGTGGACTTTGGCGGTTGATTTGCCAGGATCTAATGTGAATTTATTAGGTGTCCTTGAAGAAATAGACAATGAACTTGCTTCTTTAGGAGGAAAAATATATTTAGCGAAAGACTCTCGTCAGACATCTGAAATGTTTAAAAAGACTTATTTATCTTACAACAAATGGAGAACTATTAAAGATGAAATGGACCCTAATAATTTGTTTCAATCGGATTTATCCAAGAGATTGAGGATGTGATATTTTGATCTTTAAAACATCTAATAAAGACATTAAAAATTTAGATTATTTTATATCTATTGCATTTTTGATATTAATAATGCTTGGTGGTTTACTCAATACCTTATCAAATAAAACTTACATAAATGATAGTTGGACAATTGGTGAATGGCTTATAAATTATCAAGGAGGATTTGTTAGAAGAGGTTTTTTGGGTGAAGGGATATATTTTTTATGTAATGCAATAGAAGTTTCACCTATCTTTATAATTTGGTTTATCAGTATTACTTCATATTTTTTATTAGTTAAATTTACAATCATAGAGTCTAAAGATAAGGTTTCAGAAGTCTTTTTACTTTCACCATGCGTTTTCTTAGCACCCATAATAGGGGACTTTTTGATAAGGAAAGATATTCTTCTCATCCTTATATTTCTTTTTACTTTGAAAATTCTTAAAACACGCAATCCAAATATTCTTTTTTTAAATATTTTAAATATTTTTGGAATATTGATTCATGAATCTTTTGCTATATATGCTTTGCCAATTCAGCTTTTTGTTTTCAGTAATAAAGTAGAAATTGCTAAAACAAAAATTATATTATTAAAATTCTCTCCATCTATTTTGTTCTTTATTAGTTGCATAATTTTCAAAGGAGATAAAGGTCAAGCAATGCTTATTCATCAATCTTGGATAAACAAGTCATTTTTGTTTCCTTTTGAAAATCTTAATTATAAATTACCTTTAGGAGCTATAAATGCAATAGGCTGGGATACTCAAAATGTTTTAAAAATCCTATTGGAATCTTTGACAGAATTTAAAGGCATTTTATGGATGCCTCTTGTTTGGTTAGTTACTGCTATTTTCGTAGGCAGCTTTTTCTTAGGAGATTATTCAGCAAAAGATTTTAAAATTAAGAGTTTTATATTGTCTTTTCAATTTTTACCTTTTTCTATATTATGTGTTTCAGGTTGGGATTATGGTAGATGGATATTTATTTGGATTTTGAGTTCAATTTTAATTTATTGCACCTGTGGTGAAGAATTAAAATCATTTAAATTTATGCAATCCATTTTATTACGGTATGATGCTATTGAGAATTTTTTACTCAATTTTCAAATTCATAAAAGATCAAAAATCCTACTTTTCTTTTTTGTTTATCCTCATTGCTGTTGGAGCCTTTTTTACCTTCCAAGTTTATTGATTGTTCCTCTTTATTCAATACTTCAATCAAGGAAATCTTTTCTTATAAAATAATCATCTGATAGAGGAACAAATAGCATTAATTGTGAAAATAATAGAGATTAAAAAAATTCTTACAGCCAAATTTTAATAATATTCCTAAACAAATTAATATATAAAAACCAAACTAAATAAATTAAGGATAATGCAAGACCTTCTGAAATCATATGAATTAATTTATCTGGTAAACCTCTTCTAACAAATCTCTTAGCCTAAGATATTAACTCTTCCCCAATAGTAAATGAGTTATCATAAGAGCTATTTTATATAGAGATATAGGCATGCTTAAGAATATTAAAATAGTAAAAATTGTTGAAGTCTTAATACCTTTGTGAGTAATTTTCTTTTTGAAATTTGTTTTTGTATTAATTTCATACTAGATTAATAAATATTTGGCAAAGACTTTTTATATTCGTGAATATAATAAGTTTTCTAAAAGGACTATGCATAACAAGTTTATTAAATATTTTTCAACCAAATACTCTAATGTGCCAATTTTAGATAGATGGATTATAGGGCAACTTATTCCTCCATTATTTTTTTCTATAGCCGCATTTACTGTCGTTTCTCTTTCTGTAGGAATTTTGTTTGATCTTATAAGAAAAATGGTTGAATATGGACTACCAATAACACTTGCTTTAAAAATAATGATACTGAAGTTGCCAGGCTTTTTGGTTATATCTTTCCCAATGTCTGTTCTTCTCTCAACACTTTTAGCTTATGGTAAATTATCTTCTAATTCAGAATTACTAGCTTTAAAAAGTTTAGGGATAAATAAATATAGGATATTAGCTCCTGCATTAGCCTTATCAATATTTATGACTGGTTTAACTTTTTATTTTAATAACAGTTTGGTACCCAAAACCAATAAATCTGCTGAAGCATTAATGAGAAATGGTTTAGACACATCTGTTGTAATAGAGAGTGGACATGATATATTCTTCCCTGGATACACTGCTTTTACTGATCCAAACACAAATTTATCAACAAAAAGGAATACTTATTTAACACAGATTTTTTTCTCAAGAGTAGTCGAGAATAATGTTATGAAGAATGTCACTGTGATGGATTTTTCTAAAAGAGGTTACAAGCAAATACTATCTGCAAAAGAGGGAACTTTTGAAAAATCAATGTCAGCTTGGATATTTATTGATGGTAGGTTGATTACTTTAGATGAGAATGGTAACACTACTTCAATTGGTTTTGATAAATATACTTATCCTTTAGGTGATGGCCCTCTGAAAATATCAAAAATCCCTAAGGATGCAAATGAAATGTCGGTTAAACAAGCAATTGAAGCGAAAAATTTGTATCTCCAATCAGGCAATATTAGAGAGGCGAGAAAAATGTCCGTAAGGATTCAAGAGAAATTCACTTTTCCATTCGCATGTATTGTTTTTGCTTTAATTGGAAGTAGTTTAGGATCTAAGTCAAATTTAAGGTCCTCTAGAAGTCAGGGTTTTGGATTAAGCGTAATTCTGATACTTGTATATTATGTTTTATCGTTTGTTTCAAGTGCTTTTGGTGTTAAAGGAATTTTATCCCCGTTTTTATCAGCATGGCTACCTGTAATTATTTCGCTTTCCGGTGCAACATATCTTCTTAAAAGATCAACTTAATAAAATGAATCTTCAAAACAAATCTAAATAAATACTTAAATATAAGCACCTTAGTAAATTTTTCATATATAAAAATATTACATTCTATTTATATTTGATGGACTCTAAAGAAAAGTTTTTTTCTGTAAATAACGCAGTAACTAAAAAAGAATTTAAGGAGAATTTACAAAAGTTAAA
>CACOIV010000039.1 GCA_902627335.1 uncultured Prochlorococcus sp. | reverse complement strand
ATTAATAGCTAATTAAAAAATCTATTAAAGTCACATTTAAAAATCAATATTTAAATAATATTAGGTTTTCAGGTCTTAAGGGTAAAGCTCTTGATGTTAATCCTGCAGATATACCAAGCTTAAATGAAGTAAAATCTATTTTACCTAAAGATAGTTTTTCTATTCACACAGGTACTTCATTAAGATATTTGTTTCAATCAATATTTATTCAGATTATTGTATTTGCGATAGGTTTTACTATCCCTTTAACTAAAACAATGATTCCTATATGGGTTATTTATTCCTTAGTATCAGGAACAACAGCTATGGGATTTTGGGTCCTTGCGCATGAATGTGGTCATGGGGCTTTTTCTAAAAATAAATTTTTGCAGACTTTTGTAGGATACTTTCTACATTCACTTCTGCTAGTTCCTTATTTTTCTTGGCAACGTTCTCATTCTGTACATCACAGATTTACAAATCATATTTCTAAGGGAGAAACTCATGTACCTCTAGTAATTGATGGTGATGGTATCTTTGAAAAAAAAGGTGGTAGAAAAGAATTAAATTTATCTTATTCTCTTGGCAAAACAAAATATGGAATATGGCAATTAATTCTTCATTTAATTCTTGGATGGCCTGCATATTTATTGTCTGGTAGCACTGGTGGTCTAGAATACGGGACCTCAAATCATTTTTGGCCAATTAAACCCTTTTCTAAAAAATTATGGCTGAATAGATGGATTAATAAAGTATGGATCTCTGATATTGGAATTATTTTTATGGTCATTACCCTTTTCTACTGTGTGGTTAAATTTGGATTTATGACAGTTTTATCTATGTATTTTGGTCCATTACTTGTAGTAAATTGTTGGTTAGTTATTTATACTTGGTTGCATCATACCGATACAGATGTTCCACATCTTTCAGATTCAGAATTTACTTTCATAAGAGGAGCTTTTTTAACAATTGATAGACCTTATGGCAAATTAATTGATTTTCTTCACCATAATATTGGATCAAGCCATGTCATACATCATATATATCCAAACATTCCCCACTATCAGGCAAAGAAAGCAACATTAGCAATTCGCAAAGCATTCCCAAAGATTTATTTGTACAGTCCGCAACCGATATATAAAGCACTTTGGAACATATCATGTAATTGTATTGCCGTTGAGCCCTCTACAAATGAGGGGGGTTATATATGGAGAACATCTTATAAAAAGCCAAGCTTATAGTTTATAGATATTAATTAATTGTTTTTAATAAAAATCACATCTATTTTGTTGAAAATTTAAAATCCACTTCTTTCCTCCATAAAATACTTAAAAATCTTTCTACAACATCTTTTTTTTCAGATTTAATATTTTTTGGTGAAGATTTTATATGATTGTGTTTTTCTTTTTTGCAAGACATTTGAAGTGATTTATGTATCTATAGAGAATCTAAGATCATTAAATAAATAATTCAATGAGCAAAACTTCTTAAAATAAGTTTGATTAAATAATTGCTAATTATAAAATTTATAAAAAAATAATAAATTTAAAATTTTTCTATAGATTGACAATTAATTGTTTTAAGAGTAATTAATAATTAGAGTATTATTTTTAACCTTATTAATGAATTTTATGAGCAGTAATGATTTAAATTGGAACCCTACTCAAGAGCAGTTAGATGAAATGATCTTACCTGCTTATAATGAGATAACTAAAATGAGTGTTTCATTTATAAATAAATTAGAATGCCCGCCTGAATATGTTGCTGATATGCTTAGAGATGTGGCAGAGGCTATTATATCTTCTCATCCAGAATCAAATAAAAGTTGTTCATGTTGTTAGTTTTTTTGAACAATAAAATTTGAATATTATTTGAAATTTTAATATTTTAGAGTTGGTCTATCAATACAAGTTAAAATTAACCTTAATGATCTATTAATAATAGGATTTTTAAAAAAACAGTGACTCTAGAAACCATACAAGTTATTGGAAGAAAGCAAAATAAAAGAAAAAATTCATGTCTTTCGGAATTAATTGAGGTTAATGAGTTGATTTCCATATTAAATTCTGATTATTCTTTATGGTCGAATTTCGACGCTTGGGAAAATATGGCTGCTCAACAATGGGTCTTTTCGTTAGCAATGAAAATTTATAATGGTAAAAAGATAGATTTAAGATGTAATTGCTGCGATTATAGTTATGTCTTATCTAAAGATTTTAAAAATAGATTAGATGATAAATGTATTGCAATTAGAGCGGCTTACGTGATAGAAAAAATTGTAGATGAAATTATAATTGCAAAAGCTAAGAGGGATAATGATGGTACTTACTTAACATAGTCTTCAAATGAAGAGTTTGGTATTTTTTTTAATATCTTTTCTGATTAAACATCACATATTTAAAAAAAATTTTCCATAATAGTTAAAAATAATTTTGAAATGTTCGAAAATTTTAGTACAGCTTTAATCCAATTAGTCGGCTTTTTTGGTGTTTTTGGGTTTTTTGTATATCAACTATTAACAGACATGAAGAAAGAAAAGCCAAGTAATTCTATTGTTAAACCTAAAGAAAGTAACTCAAAAAAAGATGTTAAAAGTGGATTCTTTGTTAGAAGAAAAAAAGAAGTTATTGAAGATTCACCTAAGAAAAATAAAAAAAGGTGGTTTAATTAATATATTTATCTTTTAATTTAGTTTCTATTTACGTTTATTGAACTTATTTTTATTTAAATCATTAATTAATTGATACTTAAAATCAATTCTTTAATAAAGAATTTACTATTGCTGATAGTGATAATTCGATTTTTAATGCTACAGAATTAATACAGTTTTGTGTATTAACTCTAAATCTCTTTCTTTTTAAGACCATTTACTTTACATTATTTAATAACTTGTGTTATATTTATTTACAATACAAACTTATTCTTATGACTCCTGAAGCAGAAAGATTTAATGGCTGGGCAGCAATGCTTGGATTCGTTGCAGCAGTTGGTGCTTATGTAACTACTGGTCAAATTATTCCAGGTTGGTTCTAATGACAAACCCTTCAACTACAACTACCGAATCTGGTGGAAGACAAAATATGTTTCCTGCAGAAACACGTCCTTATATTGATGAAACAGTATCTTATGAGGGATATCCTCAAAATGCTGAGAAAGTTAATGGAAGGTGGGCAATGATTGGATTCGTTGCACTAATTGGAGCTTACATTACTACAGGTCAGGTAATACCAGGTATTTTTTAGGCTCTCTTTCTTTTTAAACGCATAAGCCAATTACTAACTCATTGAAACAAAACTATTTAACATGACAAATCCTGAATCAAAAGTTAAGACAAAAACGATTGAAAAAGAAAAACTAGTTGCAGAAACTCTTAATGGTCGTTTCGCAATGCTTGGTTTGGTAGCAGCGATTGGTGCTTACTTGACCACTGGCCAGATAATACCAGGGTTCATTTAATTTAGACTTGTTTCTGTCCAATTAATATAATTTCAAGAGGATGTTACATACATCCTTTTTTATTATCTTAATTATTTTATCTGAAATTAATTTAAATAAAATCCCATAAGGCTTTATTTCAAAATTCAAAATTTCTGAACTACCTTTCTAATGATCTATATTTTATTTTTATTTATTAAATTCGTATGTAGTTAATAATTAAATAATAATTATATAGGTTTAAATAAATTGTTTTACAAACTCTTGAAATTTGTTGAATAGAGATTCATCATTTATTTTATGAAGAACAAATAAGGTTCCTTTGTCCCCTCTGCATATTCGTAAGTTTTTACTTAAGTAGGTAATATCTAGCCATCCTGTTTGTTCTTTTCTAATTTCTGCTAAAGCTTTTATTTTTCTTCGACCAAACTTTGGTCCTATTAATCCTGCATATGTGAATTTAACACCTATTTTGATATCATTTAAGGGTTTTAATTCAGCAATAATGCCTGTGCCAATTATAGATTTTACCCCTCTAGGCTTTAATAAGTTAAGACCTATAGAATTTATTGGATCAAGGATTTGTAGGTTATTAATTAAAGGAGAATAGCTTAATAGGGCAGAACTAGAAGTACTCCATCTTAGTTCCCATATACCAGTTAAATTGTGTAAATCATTCTTTATATTAAAATTTGAATCCTTTTCTAGTTTTTTAGCATAATTATAAATTTCATTTGATTTAGGTGAATCAATAAGTAAATCTATTAGTTTTTTTTCTAAATTCATGATTTCGTAATTAATTAATTAGTTATATAAATATAATTTGCGAGCAAATTTTACTTTTTATACAACCTTTCTAAAGTTTCAATTTTTTCTTTTAAATTTGAAGTCTTTTTAATAAAATTCCTATTCTTTTTAAGAAGAGGATAAATCCACCAAGCTTGTAATCCTAGAAATATTATTAGGAGAATTAATAAATCTATACTACCTTGTGGCATTTATAAAAAATTTTCTTTAATTATAAATAAATCAAAGTAAATATTGTTTTTGGATAATTCAAATTTTATAATAACTTTCAGCTTTAGGAAAATAATAAGTTTTAAAGATAGATTTATTTATTAAAGTTATGCTTGATTAAAGGGTTATAAATTTCTTTGGAAAGATTAATATTCTTGTTTATAGCCATTTTTAGTTTGTGTAAGCCTTGCACCAATATAGGTTAATAAAATGGCCCAAAATAAAATTTCTAATCCTAGATTTACCATGTTGCTAAGCCTCAATTCTTAATATAAATTCTCTAATAAATTTTTAATACTAACAAGCGTACTAATACTTAATTTTTGTAATTAAACATAGTAATTTTTAATTAATAAGATTGTATAAAGTACTTATTTTTTACTTTTAAACTTTTGATAATAATTAATTAGATTTAATGAGTTTTATGTCTTTGGATTTCTTTTTTATCCCAATTGCGATCTTTTTGATTTTAGCACTTCTTTCTTTTGGTAAAAAAAACAAAATAAAACAAACTAAATTTGAAAAAAAATATATTAGACAATAAATTAATATCAAAGACTTTTTAGTATTTAAAATTATTTTAAAAAATAGTGAAGAGTATAAAAAATTACAAGCTTTAAAATACTCAGTTAAAAATAATAAATGTTTTGAATTATTTTGATAATACCTTCTTATTAGTTTTTTTAAATACTCCTATTTTAATTAATCTAATAATGATAAATATAACGGTTAACATATTTATCAATAATAAATTTTACTAAGTTAAAAATGAATAATTAAATAATAATCTTTCTTAATTTAATTGATTATTTAAACCAACCTTTTTTCTTTTGCTTTACTTCAGGAGAGGTTTTAAATGTTTTATTTTCATCAGTTCGACCTTTAAAAATCATTAAAGGTACAATACCCCACAAGCCAAAAAATAATATCCAAAAAACGATAATATTCATAATTATTTTCTATAAAAATCTATCATAATAATAATATTTTTAAAATTGTGGATTTCTTTTTAAACTGCTATTAAAGAGGTATAATAACAGCTTTTACCATTTTGGATTAGTAATTTGCCAACCCTCTTTTATAAGTTTTTGCCATATTCTCCTTGCTTCTTCAATTTCTACTTCTTGCCTACTTTTCATTAGAGGTGGCTTATCTCCGTGAACACCCATTACAATCCCTGTATCAATAAAAATAAATTCTATTTTCTTATTTTTATTTTTCATATTTTTAGTGAAACACCTTACCTCTATCCAATTTGGACAAATTAACCAATTTCCATTTTCCATTATGTTATCGGTTTTAAAAT
>CACOIV010000038.1 GCA_902627335.1 uncultured Prochlorococcus sp. | reverse complement strand
TATATAACATTAGTCCCATTAGCAGAATACCTGTAATAACATGAAGTCCATGAAACCCTGTAAGCAAATAAAACATTCCCCCAAAGACACCACTTTGTAAGCTAAAGCTAAGTTCAGACCACTCAACATATTGGCCATAAACAAAATAACTACCCATGAGCATTGTTATAAACCAGATAGATCTAAAACCCCATAAATTTTTTTTATGGAGTGATTTCTCAGCAAAATAAATAACGAAACTTGATGACACTAAGATTATGGTATTTATAAATGGTTCTTTTACAGCTATACCCTGAACACCTTCTGGATACCATACTGGCGCAGTAACTTTGAGAATTCCGTAACCAACAAAAAAAGCAAAGAAAATTATACTTTCTGAGCATAGAAATATAATAAATCCGGTCATATTATGACCATCATGTTTTACATGTCCAGGGTCATGATTTAGTGTTAAATTTTTATTTTCTGAAAGCATATTTAATGTTTTTTGAAAGATTTATCTATATAAAATTGTTCATCCTGAACAAATGGTTTGTCTAATCCATAGCAGTAAGGTTCGTTTAAAACAGTTGGAATGTCATCTTCAAAATTTTCATGAGGTGGTGGAGATGGTAAAAGCCACTCTAATCCAATAGCTTTCCAAGGATTTGGTGGCGCTGGCTTCCCTCTTACCCATGAGCTTACCATATTTAAAATAAAAGGTATTGAAGCCACTCCAAGAATAAATGCTCCAATACTAGCGATTACATTCCAGATAGCGAATTCAGGGTCATAAGAGGCCACTCTTCTTGGCATTCCCAGTAATCCAGCCCAATGAAGGGGTAACCAATTTAAAGTGGCGCCTACAAATGTAAGTGCAAAATGAAGTTTTCCAAGCCCCTCATAAAACATTCTGCCGGTAAATTTTGGGAACCAATGATAAATACCCGCAAATATACCAAAAGCAATTGTATTGAAAATTATGTAATGAAAATGAGCCACGACGAAATATGTATTGCCTACATGAATATCTACAGGTACTGTCGCTAGCATAACTCCTGTAATTCCTCCAAAAATAAAATTAAATAATCCTCCTAAACAAAAAAGCATTGGTGTACTTAATCTGATATTCCCACCCCATAAAGTCGCTATCCATGCAAATACTTTGACACCAGTAGGAACTGCTATAAGCATTGTTGTAAACATAAATAGGTTTCTCATCCACATTGGAGTACCTGTATAAAACATATGGTGTACCCAAACCACTAAAGATAATATCGTTATTCCAAACGAAGCAACAGCAACAAATTTATATCCAAAAAGTGGCTTTCTTGCATAAACTGGAAAAAGTTCTGAAAAAATCCCAAAAACCGGAAGTACCATTACATATACTGCGGGATGAGAATAGAACCAAAAGAAATGTTGAAATAGAACAGGATCTCCTCCTCCTTCAATCCTAAAAAAACTTGTACCAAATGTCAGATCAAAGAAAAGCATAATTGCTCCACCAGTTAGTGCAGGTAATCCCAGTAATTGAAGTAATTGAGCAGCTAATACAGTCCAGATGAAAATAGGCATTTTAAAAAAGCCCATTCCAGGAGCTCTCATTCTTATAATTGTTGTTACAAAATTCACAGCTCCCATTATTGAGGATATTCCAGATAAAGAAATTGCCGTAATCCAAAGCATTTCTCCATTTAACATCTTGCCTAGCGGATTTTGAATACTAATAGGAGGATATGACCACCATCCAGAGGAAGCAGGCCCTCCTGGAACGAAAAAACTTAAAAGTAAAATTATTGAGAAAACTGGAACTAGCCAAAATGCTAATGCATTAAGTTTTGGGAAAGCCATATCCGGTGCTCCAATCATTGGTGGCACTAAAATATTTGTAAGCCCACTCAACATAGGGAATAGGAACAGAAACAACATAACTGTTCCATGCATTGTATAAAGACCGTTATAGACAGTAGGGTCAAAAAGATCTGAAGGAGGTGTTATTAACTCTCCTCTAACCAACATTCCTAAAAGGCCGCCCAGTAATAAGAAAAAAAGTGCTGTAACGATGTATTGAATTCCTATAACTTTTGCATCTGTATTAAAACTGAAAAATCTTCTCCAATCATTAGGCCCTTTTGGATAAGGGTCTTTAGTTTTAAGAATCCTTTGATCGTAATTTGTCGTTGTCATTGTAATCTATCCATCATGAGGTCTTTCTTCAAAACCTTTATCTTGAACTTTTGGTGCGGGAGCAGGTTCAACAGTTGCCCAACCCCTATTACCATTTTTTAGCCTTTTATCGTATAAACGACCTGCAGGATTTAATCCATTTTGAAGTTCTTTTTTTACAGTGTCATCAAACCATCTTTGAAAAACATCTTCAGTCTCTACAATTACGTTCGTTTGATTTTGTGAAAAATATGCACCGCTAAACATGGCATCTCTTAATCTAAAAACGCCTTTTCTAGTGGGAGTAAGCGAATAAGTAATTACGCTTCCAGGAATAATATCTTGTTTCAATCTAAATGCTGGTATATAAAAGCTATGTATGACATCTTCAGTAATAAGTCTGAAATTAGTTCTTTTATTTATTGGTAGATGTAGTTCAGAACTATGAATACCATTTGGATATATAAATTCCCAATTCCATTGACGTGATATTACATCAATAGGACCAAAGTCAAAAGCCTTTTTCTCCTCCACAAAGGGAGCATCTTGACCAAAATTATATTTAGTTTTAGTTCCAAGGTTCTCAAGTTTATAGTTTACTTTTGTTGCGTAAGTTGCAATAGCTAAAACTAGAATAAGAGGAATTACTGTCCATATGACCTCTAATTTCACATTGCCCTCTAACGGCTCTCCATTACTTTCGTCATATTTTGGAGCTCTATTAAATATTAAAATCCAAGCCATTGTACCAGTACATCCTAAAAATATAAAAGTTCCAATGGTTGTTTCAAAAGCGAATAAATTATCAACATAGCTTGCTGCCTCTGAAGCTTGAATTGGTAACCAACTATAGGACCAATAACCCATTAATAAGCTTATTAATAAATTAATCCCAGCGGCCAAAAGGATTATGAAAATTTTTAAATATAAATTATTGAACTTTTTAACTTTTGTATTCATTGGAAAATTTGATTAAGATCTTCTCCTCTTACAAGAAGCTGATCTGCTGTTATGTGAACACCAAAATCGCTGGCCAGCCATGCTCCAAGACTTCCATGTAAACCCATTATTACTAAAATTACAGAACCTAGAAATATATATGACCAAGAGACTTGTCTTCCAAAATCTTTTCTAAAAACAAATCTTTGATAACCTCTCCAAATAGTCATTGAAATCATAATAAGTAGTATCGCGACTCCACCAACAGCATGCCAAAGCATTGTTGAAATTGCATTTTGACCAAGAATACTTTTTACTTCAGGAATTGGCACCGCTAATAACATTTCAAAAAAACCAGTCGCTACAGTGAAGAAAGTTATAAAAGAAGCTGCAAGGACGTTATACCAACCGACATCATGAAAACCAACTCTTGTCACTGGGAATGCAAGAAATCTAAAAATTCTTTTTTCAAATGGGTAAAATGCGCCAGCAATATCAAAGGCTATTCCAATAGCAAACAAACCAATGGTTAAGTGAACAAGATTAGGATGAATTGGGATTTTATAAGGAAGATCATTAGGCCCTAATTTCTCAGAAATGTCACTAATTGGTGATTTTATAACTATTGAAAAGAGAGAGGATGCACTTTTGAAAATAAAATTTAGTAATAGACTATAAAAGTCTTGAAATAAAATCATAATATTCCTTCCCTTACGGCTTCTACCACTGGTACTGTATGTAAGCCATAGATCCAAACCAGCATATCTCCCAAATAAACTTGAGTACATACCAATACTGCTAAAAGAATATCTACAAAGACGAATCCTTTTGATAAAACCTGAGGGTTAGTTTGCCTTGAAACATATCTCCAACCAGAAATAACAGATAATACTCCAGCTAAGGACCAACCAATAGTACTGTGATAATTTAGTACATCTCTTGAGACTCCATAGGGATTACTTAATCCTGCCTCAATTTGACCAAACACAATAGCAATAAAAATAGCAATTGTTGCGACTATAAGATTTAAAAAGCTTACTTCAAAGAGATTTGGTTTTTTAAAAATTATTCCTACAAAATCAAAAACTACAGCCCCAAGGGCCATTGCAATAACAAAGTGAACCACAATTGGATGAATTACATCAATCCAGGGTAAATTTTTTTCATTCAAAGGTGGTAGTAAGCTAGATACAATGGGGTCTATATCAATTAATAAACAAAAAATATAACTAATTGTTGCTTGGATCATATTTAATAAAATATCTTTAAAAAATGGAGACCTTCTAATTCAAATTTATATATAAATTTTTATATAAGCAATAATTTTGTAAGATTTTTTTGGTTATTTAGTAAGATGTACAAATTTGCTATTTTTAGGTGTTTAATATTATATTTTGGGGTTGTAAATTCTACTATTCAAATTTGAAATATCCGCTATAAAATAGAAACAGATAGATTTGTTAAATGATTAATACATATATAGATCTCTTCCTTACAGCAATAGGGGTAATGATTTACCTTTATGGATTAAAAAAATTGTTTTTAAATCCTACTAAAAGTTTTTAATATTTCTTACTCAATTTCCATTCTCTCCAAAACTATAGGATGGACTAGTATCTTGCTTCTTAATAGAAACGCCTTCGAAATTTTTAATATTTGAAAAATTTTTGAGATCTTCACCAGTAAATTTATAACCAAATTTATTTGCAATTAATGCAATTTCATTTGCAGTTCCAACATTTGAAATGTTTTCAAATAATTCTTTATTGCTTTTTAAATCAATTAGAAATCTTTTTAAATCTTCTTTTGACAAATTTAAATTTATTTAACTTACACTATTGTACTAATAATTAATTATGAATTATTAAAAAAGCGAAAAATAGATTAAGTTAATTTTTAACTGATGAATTTATCAATACCATATTTTTTTACGTACCAAAAAAACCATAAAGCCACAGAACCATTTAAAAGAATTGTCATTGATATTGATATGATCAAGAATTTCTTTCCAACCCCATTATTTGTTGAAGTATTTTTTTTCATAGATAAATTTTCTTGAATCATTTATTAAATTTAAATTTTTTAAATTAAAAATCTATTATTAATCAACTTATTAAGATGCTTCAAAAATTTTATAAAAATTTATACATATATCTAAAGTTTGCATGTCAAATATTTACCTGATTTAAATTTTTTTAGCTATTTTATATAAATAATATATAAATTATGAAAAATTTCTTAGTAATAGCTTTTATTTTTTTAGGGTTTTTCCTCCCAGAAAAATCCTACGCTTCACATATCGAACTTAAACCTTGTGTACAAGTTTCCCATTGTGTAAGAGAAGAATTAGAAGTTGAAAATATAATTGAACCTTTTAAGGAAATTAAACAAATTATTGAGAATACACCTAGAACGCAAATCGTCGAAAATGACGGTGACTATTTACATGCTGAAGTTACCAGTAGAATTATGAAATATGTAGATGATTTAGAGGTAAGCTATATACCTGAAAATAATATAATTGTAATAAGATCTGAATCTCGTGTAGGAGAAGGAGATTTTGGGGTAAACAAGAAAAGAGTTGAACTTATTAAAAGTAATTTCTTAGATAGTTAATCAAATATTTAATTTCGTTAATTTATAAGGGGTTTTATAGTTTATTTTTAAAAAAAATTAAAGCATTTATTTTATTTATAGTTACTTATAAATAAAATAAGTTTCTATTTGCTTCTTATATCATTGATCATTTGATCTTCTTTGATTTCTTCTTTAGTCTCCTCTTTAATTTCTTCCGGCCATGCAATATCAAATCTAGAGGTCTCTTCAGTTTCGAAGATTTCAGCTGGATTGGCTCTATTTATTTTTTTTCTTTTAATAAATACATGATCAACTCTTAATTTTTCATCAGGAGTGACTGTTCTCTCAAGCTCAATCACTTCTGTAAAAGGAGTTGTTTTAAGTTCTTCAACAGGTACTATTTTCTTTACGGG
>CACOIV010000037.1 GCA_902627335.1 uncultured Prochlorococcus sp. | reverse complement strand
CCCCTCACCAGCTCCAATAAATCTTATTGGCAAGTCAACTTCTAGTGAAACAGCCAAAGAAACTCCTCCTCTCGATGTGCCATCTAATTTAGTCACAATTGCCCCTGTAAGCTCTGCAGACCTTGCAAATCCTTTAGCCTGCTTTAGTCCGTTCTGACCCTGGCTGGCATCAAGAACCAGTAACGATTCAACTATGGCATTAGGAACTTTTTTATCAATAATCTTTCTTATTTTAGATAATTCTTCCATTAAATTATTTTTATTTTGAAGCCTTCCTGCAGTATCAATTAGTAATAATTCTGTTTCTCTTGATATAGCTGAATTAATTGCATCAAAAACTACAGCAGCAGGGTCAGCATTTTTAGATTTATTAGAGATTACCTCAACATTGCTTCGGTCTCCCCAGATTTGAAGCTGTTCAACAGCTGCAGCTCTGAAAGTATCTGCAGCAGCAATTAAAGTCTTAGATTGACTTCTGACAGCAAGATGAGCTAATTTCCCCAGGGTTGTAGTTTTGCCTACACCATTTACACCAACAACTAGCCAAATATTAAGCTTGCCCTTTTCTGGAACAAGAAATTTTTTACCTGAATTTTTTATAGGTTCTTCTAAAATAAATCTTAATTCTTTTTTTAAGAAATTTATACCTTCTTCCCCTCCAACAACTTCTTCATTTAATTTTTTTCTTAATGCATTAATTACCTTATCAGTTGAATCAAAACCAGCATCTGCTCTAAGAAGTAAAGTCTCTAAATCATCTAAGGTTTCAGGAGTTAAAGGATCATCACCTAATTTATCTAACAAGTCAGTTACAAAACCCTTCCTTGTCTCTTCTAGGCCTCTTCTTAAACGACTAAGCCAATCTATTTCATCTACAGAAATTTCATTTATTTTTTTCCCTTGCGCAGCTAAAATCATTGCTGACCAAGTGAATTCCTTATCAAAATCACCTAATTCAGGAATCGAATCATCAATAACTATATTGTTCTTCTCTAATTTTTGTATTTTCTCTTTTTCTCGGGCTTCTTTCTCTAATTTTTGTATTTTCTCTTTTTCTTGGGCTTCTTTCTCTAATTTTTGTATTTTCTCTTTTTCTTGAGTTTGCTTTTGTTTTAACTGCTCATAAGCTTGCCTAGCCCAATCAATCGAAGAATCTTGATCTATATTTGACATATAGTGTTTAAATAATATCCTTTAGAGATATTTTAACTCATTTAAAGAATTACTTAATTTTAACTTTTTGCATCCTTCTCAAAATTCCATTAATCATTTTTCTACCTTGAATGTCACTATATTTATTTGCTAAATTTACAGCCTCATTACATGCAACAGATATAGGTATATCAAGAAATTTTATATCTACATATGCCAAGCGAAGAATATCTCTATCAATTCTTGGTAAACGTTTAAATCTCCATCCATCCATTACTTGATCTATCTCTTTACTGATTTGTGAAGAATTTTGAATTACTTTTGAGACTCTATTTTTTATATCATTTCTCAAATTCTCTTGATTAGCGATAGCAATAAATTTAGGAATATCTACAGCATCTGACAAAATATTCATTACTCTTTCAATATTAGAAATAGATTCTTGTAACTCCTCTCTTGTTTTTTTTGCAGATGAACTATCTGTCTCGCATAATTCCATTTCAAAAAATTTATTAGACGTTGAATTTAATAGACTTTCACACTGATTAAGCTCCTCTCTACAAAAATTAACCATAAAATCAACTGCAGACTCTAACACCGTATCTAAAGAAAGATTGGTTAACTCAAAAGCATGTTTGGTGATTTCCTCGTTAATAAGACCTAAAGAAATCAAAGATAATTCTCTAGAAAGGGATCTATTATCCATTGAATCCCTTAATTAGAAGTATTTGTAGCAGCTCTAAATTGAGAAAACAATTTTGAGAAAGTTGGATTACTTGAACTGTTCTTTTCATCAGGGTTAACAATTCCTGCAGAAATTATTGTTCTGAAAGCATCTTCAACTGATATGTCCAAATCCTTTACAGAAGTCTCTGGAACCAATGTATACCAACCTGTTGTTGGGTTTGGAGCGGTGGGTATAAACACACTTAAAAGGGTTTGCTCTAATTCAGGCTGTAAAGAAGGGCCTACAACACCCGTAACAAAACCTACACTAAACAAGCCTTCTCTTGGATATTCAACTAAAACTACTCTTCTGAATCTTTTTGAATTATCTCTTAAAAATGTTTCTAATAATTGTTTAAGGGTTTTATATACGGAACCTGCTAATGGAATTTTAGATAATGTTCCCTCTCCAAACTCTAATAGCCACCTCCCAACAAAATTTCTTGCCATCAAACCTATTAACAAAATTGCAAGCAGTGGCACAGTTAGGCCAAGAGTTAAATTAATTAAATCTTGCAATAGTGGATTTAAAGTTATAAATGGATTTAATTGTTTAGGGACAGAAGTTACTAAAGTTAAAACAAATTTACTAACTATCGACGACAACCATATAGTTGTGGCTAAAGGTATTACAACCAATAACCCTGCTATAAGATCATTTTTAAGATCCTGCTGAAGCCTATTTGCTAGGTTCGAATCTTGTTTGGGTGTAGATTGAACCAAAATTAATCTCTTAAATAATTAATATTCTACTAAAAGATTAACTGCTTTAACTAAATAAATAAAGTTTTATCTGAATAAATTTGAAATATATTATTTCTTTTTACAAAAAAATTGATTGGCCAAATTTATAAATGTAAATATAAGATATTAATAATGGAAAACAAAACGCTAACTTTACAATTAAAGGAAAAAGCAAAATCAGAAGGTTTTGCTCTTGCAGGAATAGCCTCAATTCCAGGGAGTTCTAGAATAAATTTACGTACTAAAGCATTAGAAAGATGGCTAGAAAAAGACTATCATAGTGAAATGAAATGGATGGAAGCAGATAGAAGAAAGAACATTGAATCGCTCTTGATAGGAGCAAAAAGTGTATTAGCGGTTGGATTGAATTATTTAAGCAATGAAAATCAGAAAAAAACGAATTTTAAATTTGGTAAATTTAGTCAAGGAGAAGATTATCATCATGTAATTACTAAAAAATTAAAAAAAATTGGTAAATGGATAGAAACAAAAAGTCCAGATTGCAAATGGAAAGTCTGCGTAGATTCATCTCCTCTTTTAGAAAAAGCATGGGCAGAAGAATCTGGGATTGGATGGATTGGAAAACATAGTAATCTAATAAATAAAACATATGGATCATGGTTATCACTAGGATTTATGATTTTAAACAAAGAATTAATTCCTGATATACCCTCTAAACCCTTATGCGGACAATGCGATAAATGCGTTGATCACTGTCCAACAAATGCAATTACGGAGCCATTTGTTATCAATTCAGAATTATGCATTGCATATCATACTATTGAAAATAGAGAAGAAAAAATACCAAATAAAATTAAGAGTAATTTAAATGGATGGATTGCAGGATGCGATATGTGCCAAGATATATGTCCCTGGAATAAATCTGTACCAACAAACCAAAGCTACGAAGTAAAACCAAAAGAATGGATGACTAATTTAAATCAAGAAGCCTTACAATGGAATGATGAGGAATGGGCGGATAAATTAAAGGGTACGACACTTAAGAGAATTAAACCATGGATGTGGCGAAGAAATATTCAAGCTGTAATTCATAAATAAACTATGATAAAAAAACTAATACAAAATTTAATTTTTATTCAAATTTTAATATTTAATGTTGCCTTTGTTGGAAGTTTAGAAGCAATAATCCCTTTTTACAAATTGCCAAACGAAGATGTTCTTCGAAAAAATAGTTTGGCCTTAGCAAAGAATGCATATCAATTGCTTTATTTTGGCCAAATAAAAGAAAGTTTAAATTTATCAAAGCTTGCAATCTCTCTCAATGACAATGATCCAAAATTATGGAGTTTATTGGCTGAAACACAAATTGCAAACGATCTTTATGAAAACGCATTGAATTCAATTAAAGAAGGAAAAAAACTTGATCCAGAGATGAGCGAACTATACTTCACAGAAAGTTCTATTTTCATAAAACAAAACAAAATTAAAGATGCTCAAAAGTCTTTAAAAAAAGGGTTAAATTTGCAACCTGATAATATTAATGGCCTATTCCAACTTGGAAATTTATATCTAATGGAGAAAAATTTTAAAAAATCTCTAGATATTTTTAATGAATCTACTAACATTAAACCAACTTTTTGGCAGGCTTTTAATAATAAGGGGCTTATTTTTTTTGAATTAAATAATATTCCAATTGCAATAAAAAATTTTAAAAAAGCAATCGAAATTGAAAGTAATGCTGAACCTCTTTTGGCTCTTGCAGTATGTATTCAAAATGAAAATTTCAAAGAATCAATATTATTAGCCAAAAAAGCATTATCCAAGGACCCAAATTATGTTGATAATGAGTACAGAAAAGAACAACTTTGGGGGCAAAAAATACAAAAGCAGACAAATAAATTATTTTCTTCAAAAGAATTAAAACAAGATATTGCCATAGCTAAACTCTTAAAAAAATAAACAAGTTTATTAGTTTTTACTGGTAAATATTTTTTTTCCTATTAATCTAAGCGTAGTTTCTAAAAAGTCTTTAATAGTTTTCCTGCTCTCATGACTAAGGAAAAATTTAAAACCATCTCCCTGCATGATGAGATGCAACGCTCATATTTAGAGTATGCAATGAGCGTAATAGTTGGACGCGCACTTCCAGATGCTAGGGATGGTCTTAAGCCGGTGCAAAGAAGAATTTTATTTGCAATGCATGAATTAGGACTTACACCAGAAAGACCTTTTAGAAAATGCGCGAGGGTTGTAGGAGATGTTTTAGGAAAATATCATCCACATGGAGACCAAGCTGTATATGATGCTTTAGTTCGATTAGTACAAAACTTCTCAACAAAATATCCTGCACTTGATGGACATGGAAATTTTGGATCGGTCGATGACGATCCACCTGCAGCGATGCGATATACCGAAACTAGACTTGCTCCAATAGCAAACGAAGCTCTTTTACAGGAAATTGACTCAAATACAGTTTCTTTTTCAAATAATTTTGATGGCTCGCAAAAAGAACCAGATGTACTTCCTGCTCAATTACCTTTTCTTTTACTAAACGGCTCCTCTGGCATAGCTGTGGGTATGGCTACAAATATTCCTCCTCATAATTTAGGTGAAATTGTAGATGCCCTTATATATTTAATAAAACACAAAAATGCTAATGAAGATGAATTAAATAATATTATTTTAGGACCAGATTTTCCTACTGGAGGAGAAATAATTTATACAGATAACATAAAAGAAGTTTATATAAAAGGGAGGGGATCAATAACCATGAGAGGCGTAATCCATCCCGAAGAAATAATTTTAGGGAAAGGAAAACACAAAAGAAATGCTTTAATTATTACAGAACTCCCATATCAAATAAGTAAAGCTGGATGGATAGAGAAATTAGCTGAACTTGTAAATAATAACAAAATTAATGGTATTGCTGACATCAGAGATGAAAGTGATAGAGATGGTATGAGAATAATCATTGAACTCAAAAGAGATATTAATCAGGAATTAATAATTTCTGAATTATACAAAAAAACAACTTTACAAACTAATTTTGGTGCAATTTTTCTTGCTCTAGTCAATGGTAAACCCATACAATTATCTATAAAAGACTATCTAAATAATTTTCTAGAATTTAGAGAAGAAACAATAAGAAAAAGAACTGAATATCATCTATCATTAACAATTGAAAAACTTGAAATCCTCGAAGGTTTTGCTCTTGCAGTAAAAAACATAAAAAAAATTATTGAAATAGTTCAAAAATCTGAAGATGTATCAGAGGCGAAATTTATTCTTTGCAAAAATTTAAATTTAATAGAAAAACAGGCCGACGCTGTTCTGAGCATGCCAATAAAAAAATTAACAAATTTGGAAAGAAATCAAATTAATAAAAACATAGAGAAACTTAATAAAGAAAAAAAATCTTTACAAAAAATCCTTAACCAAAGAGAGATTCTGCTATCTAACCTTATTGATGAGCTTAAGAATCTAAAGAAAAAATACAACCAAAAAAGAAAAACAAAAATCTTAAAAAATCATG
>CACOIV010000036.1 GCA_902627335.1 uncultured Prochlorococcus sp. | reverse complement strand
ACAATCATACTCTTTAAGATTAAGGTCAACAGATATCGATGGGCATATACATGAAAAGGTTATTAATCTTAATACGAAGGATATTTTTGATCATGGGAGAACATTTTTTGACTCCAATGCTTCTCTAAATTCTAGTAATACATGGTCTGTATTTTCAAGAAGTAATCCATACATAAATGGACTGTATACCGGATATAAATGGGGAAATGTGGATCCTGATAGTGGAGGTTGGACTGATCTTGAGTTCTATCTTGCTAGTGATGAAACTATAAAATTTTATGATTATGGAAGCGCTCTCCCACAAGGATATTTTCAACCTTTGACTGATATTGAGCGGCAGTCATATTTGTCGATTATTGAATCTTTTTCAGATGTTTGCAAAGTTACTTTTCGTGAGAGCAAAACTTATAACGTCGATAAAAGAAATATTTTATTCGGCTCAGTGGATACAAATTTCTGGGGTATGTCTGGTTTGGTTGGAAGAGCAAATTTCCCAGATGGATCAAGAGACTCAGGTTTAACAACCATGGTAAGTGACTGGTTCAAGCCTCATTTAGGTACTTTGCCAAATGTTTACGGACCAGGAAGTTGGTTATATGCAGTTGCTATGCACGAATTAGGGCATTCAATGGGTCTCGCTCATCCTCATCATGCAATGAGTGGGGGTACTTTCCCTGGAGTATCAAATGGGATGTCATCAATGTTAGGAAATAACCAACTTAATTCAGGACCATATACGGTGATGACTTATAACTTTACTAATGCTGGAAAATATACCCCATCAATGCAAAATCCATATAGCCATCCAGCCACTTGTGGATGCCCAACATGTTTAGGTGCTTTTGATATAGCTCATTTGCAATTTTTATATGGAGCAAATCCCTACACTAATCGAAAAGATGATTCATATATTTTAAGTGACTCACTAAAAGGAATAGAGTGTATTTGGGATGCATCTGGTACAGATAATATTGATGCTTCAACTGCCTCTAAAGCGGTAACAATTGACTTGAGGAACGCAACTCTTAAGAATCAAATTGGAGGAGGAGGATTTGTGAGTACGATAAATGGAGAATTAAAAGGCTATACGATTGCTTACAATTCAACAGGAAAATGCATTATTGAGAATGCAACAGGGTCAAAATTTAATGATACTATCATTGGAAATAACTCTTCAAACTACATATATGGCTTAAGTGGAAATGATGAAATTTATGCAAGAGGAGGAAAAGATTTTATTTATGCTGGAGCGGGAAATGACACTATTTTTGGCTCATATTATGGCGATATAAGTACAGGTATTGACTTCCTATCAGGAGGAACTGGATCTGATACTTTTGTTTTTGCTAATAGCAGTGGTTCTTTTTATCAGAATAATTCTTTTGCGGTTATTAATGACTTTGATTTCTCAGATGATAAATTAAGACTCTCAGGAAATAAAAATAAATACCTCACTTCAATAACAAATAAAAATAATATTAAAGGTCTTGGTCTATATTTTGATTACAATTCCTCTGGTCGATTAGACAACAATGATCCATTGATTGCCATCTTATCAAATGTTAATAAAAACTATTCTATTAATCAAATTAATGCCCAATATATTTAAATTAATTTTTTAAACCTCTTAAATTATCAAGAGCTTTGCTTATTGGATCGCTTAATAAACTTATGATAGGTTTATTTCTTACTATTAAATTAACTGTAATACTTTGTCCAGATCTTAATTTATAACTCTCATCACCTTTGGTTATGTTTTGATTAAATAATTTT
This sequence comes from uncultured Prochlorococcus sp., assembly GCA_902627335.1. Classification (GTDB taxonomy): domain Bacteria; phylum Cyanobacteriota; class Cyanobacteriia; order PCC-6307; family Cyanobiaceae; genus Prochlorococcus_A. The sequence continues at coordinate 4,440 of CACOIV010000036.1, read as the reverse complement.
ACGTAAGCAGGAAATCTAGGGATAGGATTGTTTTGATCCGCAGGCAGAACCTCATCTCCTATAAAGGTTAGTTTTCCTTTGATAGATCCATATTGAGTAAAGGGATATGCATCTAATCTAATTTCAGCATCCATATTTGGCTTTATAAAACCAATATCTCTATTGCTTAGAAAAATTTTACCTTCAACTTCTCCATCAGGAACTATATTTAAAAGTGTTTCACCTAGTGTGGCTGCATAACCTATCGTGATTGCTTTAAGATCAAAAACTCGTCCATTAACTGGGGATATCAAAGTTGTCTTTTCAGCATCAAATTCAATCTCCTTAATATTTGCTTCTAACTGTTTGATCTCAGATTTAAGTTCTGTAATAATTTTATCTTGTTGTAAAAATTGAAGTTTTTGAATACCTCCTATATTTGATAAAATTTCAAGCTCTTTAAGAATATTTTTTTCAGTTTTTAAAGTTGCTTTCTTTTCATCTAATTTTGCTATTAAGGCTTCTTTTTTTGCTTTTAATGATTTTGTATTAAACGTTATGAGTAAATCATCCTCTTTAACTCTTTGTCCCTCATTAATAAATATATTTTCTATGACACCTGATAATGGAGACTTTATAGGTTTTTGGGCACCAATAGCCTGTAATTCTCCTCTCGCTATAACAACTTCATCTATTCTAGAAACAGATGCAAAAATGAAACCAAAACCAAAACTTGCAATTATAGACATCATCAATATCCTTGGCCATGTAGGGGATGCTTTATAAAAGAAATATTCAGAATCAATATCTTTAAATTCTTTCATGGTTATAATTTTAATTAGGATAATTCATTTGTTGATCATATAGGTTTTTATAAATTCCTTTTTTTTCTATTAGGTTACTATGCCTCCCCTCTTCAGCAAGAAGACCATTATGAAAAACAAAAATATTGTCAGCATTTTTTAAATTAAATAATCTGTGCGTAATAAAAATTATTGTTGAATCCTTAAAGTTTGAGAATATATTATTTAAAATTTTAGACTCTGTTCTGACATCAAGAGAGCTAGTTGCTTCATCAAGAATAATAATTTTTGGATTCATTATTAAAGTTCTTGCTATAGTTATTCGTTGTCTTTGTCCCCCTGATAGATTAGTCCCTTTTTCTCCTGCATTTGTTGCATATCCATTAGAAAGTTTATTTATAAAATCATGAGCCTCTGCAAATTTCGCAGCTTTAATTATCTCATTAAACTCAGCTTCTGGTTTGGTTAATGCAATATTATTTTGTATTGAATCATCAAATAATATATTTTCTTGAGAAACTATTCCAAATTGCGACCTAAGTGATTGAAGATTAACTTTTGAGATATCAAAATCGTCAACGAATATTTTCCCTACCTGATGTTTGAGAATTCTAGGTAATAATTTAAGGAGAGTACTTTTGCCAGAACCACTTTCACCAACTATACCTATAAAATTTCTAGGATATATCTGCAAAGATATGTTCGAAAGGATAGGGGATTGATCATTTGAATATCTAAAACTTACAGATTGGAATTCTATTTTGCCATTTATAGATGGTAAAGGTGGTTTTTTTAAAGTTAAAGATTCATTATCTTCTCGATCAGTATCAATTACATCAGATAATCTTTTAATAGATAAGCTTGTTTCTTGGAAATCATGCCAAATAGAGGAAAGTCTTAATAGTGGAGTATTAACATAGCCAGATAATATTCTAAAAGCTATTAACTGGCCTATGGTTAGTTGACCTTTTATTACTAATATAGATCCAGCCCAAATAACAATTAATCCAGAGATTTGAGCCAAAAATTGACTTAAATATGAAACAGTAGAAGTGGTAATAGTATTTTTAAAAGCAGAATTTATTTCTTTACCATAGAATCTTTTCCATCTCCACTCGCTTGCTAATTCAGTACCTTGATTCTTTACAGTCTCAATTCCTGAAATTGTTTCCACTAAATGACTCTGAACTTTTGCCCTAGCTTCTGCTCTTAGTCTTAATTGTTCTCTTATTATCGGTGTAAGTGTAAAAGAGATTAGAATCAAAAGTGGAAGAGTAATAAGAGAAAGGATTGTAAGTTTAAGTGAATAAATAACCATTACTGCAATATAAATTACTGAAAAAAATGCATCTAATAATGCAGTAAGTGAAGTGCTTGTTAAAAATTGCCTTATATTTTCAAGCTCATTAATTCGTCCACTAATTTCTCCAACTCTTCTGTTGAAGAAATATTTCATAGGAAGTTTTAGTAAGTGGTTAATAACTTTTGTTCCTAACAAAATATCTATTCGATTTGTAGTATCTGTAAAAATATATGTTCTTAAGACGCCTAATAAAGCTTGCGCTAGAGCCATAGCTATTAGAACAGTTCCTAAAATGTTTAGGCTTGATAAATTCCCTTGATTAATTACTGCATCAATTATTTGCTGTATTAAAAGAGGGTTGAAAAGGCCTAGTAATTGAACAAAAAAACTAGCTAAAATAATTTGAATAAAGGTATATTTGTAATTTCTAATAAAAGGTAAAAACCAACTAAATCCAAATCTTCTTGAATTTTCTTTTTGATTTACTGTAAATGTAAGTTTAGGGTTTTTAAAGAATTCTGCATCCTCTTTTATGTCATCGGAGGTTATCATTCTCTTTCCCTTTGAAGGTATGCTTACCAACCAATTATCTTTGCGGCATTTCCATATTACGGATAAATTATTTTTATAAATGCACAATAAAGGCATATTCGATCTTCTAAGAAAATCTATATTTTTGGGATTTATTAAGCTAGTATTTATTCCAATCATTTCAAAAAGAGCAGCTATAAATTTTATTTCAAATTTATTATTAGAAAGGTTTAATCTTTTTGAAGATAATATTGAGTTTATTAATTCTTTATTAAATGGCAAGTCAAAAAATCTTGCTAGCATTCTTAGACAAGCTAAGATTTCACCAACGACACCTTTACCGTTTTGATGGGGATATTTTTGAGTTGATTGAATATTTCCGTATAAATCTTCAAAGGCTTCTATTTTAATAGACTCTAGACTATCAATATCATTAGATTTTTTATTTATCTCAACATCTTCAAAAGTATGGTCTTTCTTATCCTTATATTTAGTTAATTGATTAAATTGCTCAGATTCAAAAGGAAGTAATCTTCCCGGAATTTTGCCTAAAACTTCTAAATTACAATCTTTGTCGATAATTGACCCTAATGGAAGTTTAAAAATATTATTTGTACTAACGATATATTTTTTATTCCTTGGATGAAATATATTTTTGCCAGGTTTAATTATTTCAACATTTATATTACTAAAGTCTTTTTTGACAAAATTTATCAATTCCTTAGTTTCTAACGTGATTTCTCTTTTTATATTTATTAAACAAGAAATTATTTCATTTACAGATGCTTTTTTATAAGCGCTAAATATATGATTATTATCAATTAAAATCTCGAGAAAATCTATGGTAGGGATAAAAAAACCATCAATTTTTTCTGAAACTATTAAAGAAAAATTATTTTGCCCTCTTAAAATTTGAGATAATCCAACTATTTGATTTTCCTTATAAGTTGAAATTGTATATAAATCATTATTTTTGTCTTTAAATATTTCTCTTACTTTTCCCTTTTTTAAAAGAATTATACCAGGAGGAAAATCATCAAAATCAGAAATTTTATGACCCATTTTAAGCGAAATAAACTTAATTTTTTTTATTGTTAACTTCTGCTTTTCTTCTGAAAGATTTTTAAGTGGTCCCCAGTCCCTTAAATCTGAAATTTCACTATTCATATAAATCTTACTTTTTTAAATCTTTTTATCAATTATAAGGGTGTTTAAATATTTTTCACCAAGCTCTAAACTTAGTTCTTCACTTATTTCATCGTTTAATAATAAATTATATTTTTTCTCTAATTTAACAATAATCCAAAAGTCCTCAATTTTTCTGGGAGGCCAAATTTGACCATCATTACTTATTACTAATAAATTTCTTAGATAAGGATTAAGCTTTGATAGAGGCACAGGACCTATTCTTCCATCATAATTCCTTTCAGGACCTTGTGAATATTTCTTTGAAACCAACCAAAATGGCTCTTCCTCCTCTTTAATTCGAATGTAAAGTTCATCAGCCAGATCTTTGTCATTTAAAGTTATTAGTGAGTAAGTTACACTATCAATTAATTCTTTTTTTTTAATAAAATAATCAGGTATTTGATTTTCAAATTCACGCTTACACCAATTTGACCATAACCAAGTTCTAGTGAGTAAAAAAATGAGCTTCTCTTTTCTCAAATTAGCATTATTTAGCCAAATTTTAAGGTCTTCTTCTTTTAATAATTTATATTTCTTCCGCCAATTAATTTCTAAGTTTTGCAGCTCCTCATCAGTTGGCTTTTTCTCTTTTTCTAAAATCTTGTCTTTCATATGTTCTGTTTTTGCTTTTATTAA
>CACOIV010000035.1 GCA_902627335.1 uncultured Prochlorococcus sp. | reverse complement strand
AGGAGTGGTTGAATTGCTGCTCAGCAGATTATGTTGTTGATCATAAGGTTTGAGTAATACTCTTTCCAAATATTTGACGCTTTGCGTCGTAACTTTATGACCCTGCATTAATCTATGGCAGCTGTTTCACTAACAGTCTCTACAGTAAAACCACTGGGAGATCGCATTTTTATCAAAGTTTCCGAATCTGAGGAAAAAACTGCTGGAGGCATCCTTTTGCCTGATTCAGCCAAAGAAAAACCACAAGTTGGAGAAGTTGCTCAGGTAGGACCTGGCAAACTCAATGATGATGGTTCTCGACAAACTCCTGAAGTGAGTATTGGCGATAAAGTCTTGTACAGTAAGTATGCTGGAACTGACATTAAATTAGGAGGAGATGAGTACGTCTTACTCTCAGAAAAAGATATTTTAGCTGTTGTGAGCTAAATTATTTTGTTTCAAAAATTATTAAAACTTATTATTAAATTGCTTGCCTATTATGGCTAAAAGAATTATTTACAACGAGCAAGCTCGAAGAGCTCTTGAGCGAGGAATAGACATCCTAGCTGAATCAGTAGCTGTCACGCTTGGACCTAAGGGAAGAAATGTTGTCTTAGAAAAGAAATTCGGTGCACCTCAAATTATTAATGATGGTGTAACAATTGCTAAAGAGATTGAACTTGAAGATCACATCGAAAATACTGGTGTGGCCCTTATAAGACAGGCAGCATCAAAAACAAATGATGCTGCAGGTGATGGTACAACTACAGCAACTGTTTTAGCTCACGCTATGGTTAAAGCAGGTTTACGAAATGTTGCAGCTGGAGCTAATGCTATCACCCTAAAAAAAGGTATAGATAAAGCTACAGAATTTTTGGTTGGTAAAATCCAAGAGAATTCTAAACCTATCAGTGATAGCAATGCCATTGCTCAATGTGGAACTATAGCTGCTGGAAATGATGACGAAGTTGGCCAAATGATTGCTAATGCAATGGATAAGGTTGGTAAAGAAGGTGTCATTTCTCTTGAAGAAGGAAAATCCATGACTACGGAACTTGAGGTCACAGAGGGTATGCGCTTTGACAAAGGGTATATTTCGCCTTACTTTGCTACAGATACTGAGAGAATGGAAGCGGTTTTGGATGAACCTTATATTCTTCTAACTGATAAGAAAATTGCTTTAGTACAAGATTTAGTTCCTGTCTTAGAGCAAATTGCAAAGACAGGAAAACCTTTGGTAATTATTGCTGAAGATATAGAAAAAGAAGCACTTGCAACTTTAGTTGTTAATAGATTACGGGGAGTTCTTAATGTTGCAGCTGTTAAGGCTCCTGGATTTGGGGATAGAAGAAAAGCAATGCTTGAAGATATGGCTGTTTTAACTAATGGTCAACTTATCACCGAAGATGCAGGTCTAAAGCTTGAAAATGCAACTTTAGATATGCTAGGTACCGGCAGAAGGATCACGATTAATAAAGAAACTACAACTATTGTTGCTGAAGGTAACGAAAAGGCAGTTTCTTCAAGATGTGATCAGATTAAAAAGCAAATGGATGAAACTGACTCTTCTTACGATAAAGAAAAGCTTCAGGAACGTTTAGCTAAACTTGCTGGTGGAGTGGCTGTAATCAAAGTTGGCGCTGCAACAGAAACCGAGATGAAAGATAAAAAACTTCGTCTAGAGGATGCTATTAACGCTACTAAGGCAGCTGTTGAGGAAGGTATAGTTCCTGGAGGAGGTACTACATTAGCTCATCTTGCCCCAATTCTTAAAGATTGGGCAAGTAAATCTCTTTTAGGAGAAGAACTAATTGGAGCTAATATAGTAGAGGCCGCTTTAACTGCACCACTAATGAGGATTGCAGAAAATGCTGGTGCTAACGGCGCAGTAATCGCAGAGAATGTTAAATCTAAACCATTTAATGATGGGTTTAATGCTGCAACTGGAGAATATGTAGATATGTCTTCAGCTGGAATTGTAGATCCCGCAAAAGTAACCCGCTCAGGTTTACAAAATGCATCATCTATTGCAGGAATGGTTTTAACAACAGAATGTATTGTTGCAGATTTGCCAGAGAAGAAGGAATCTTCATCTCCAGCTGGTGCTCCAGGCATGGGTGGGGATTTTGATTATTAAATCAAATATTTTATAAATAAAAGGGCCTTTAAAGGCCCTTTTTTTATATTTTATTATTTGTTGTTTATGTGATTATATCCAACCAGCACTTAATACAACTGCTAATAGTAAAAAAATTATAAGTACAGTCCATGTAGCTTTATTTAAAGATGCCTCAGCACTGCTTGCACTAGTGAACATTGAACTGCCACTTGCCGCTATACCTCCCATACCATCACCTTTGGGGCTATGAAGTAGCACTAGTAGGATAAGAAGAATTCCAGACAAGGCCCATATCCAAGTAAGTATAGAACTCATTAATTTTAATTTATTATGATTTTATTATAACTAAACATGTTGAACAACTTTATATTGGTCCTTTAATTCAATTTCTTTGATCAGAGATTTACCTGTCATTTCTTTAGGTATTGGAAGGTTTAGTAATTGTAGAAGGGTAGGAGCAATGTCTGACAGTCCAGCATTTTCTCGTAGATAAATATCATTGCCTTGATTTGCGATTTTTCTTTTTTCCCCTTCTATAAAGATAAGAGGAACAAGATTTGTTGTATGAGCTGTCCATGGCTCACCGTTGGAGTCTTTCATCAATTCTGCATTTCCATGATCTGCAGTAATCAAGATACTTCCTCCCATTTCACCAGTAGCGTTAACAATTTTGCCTACACATTCATCAACTGTTTCGATGGCTTTTACTGCAGCACTCATATTGCCTGTATGTCCAACCATATCAGGATTTGCAAAATTTATAACAATAAATGCATATTTTCCACTTCTAATAGCATTGGAGCAACTTATCGTTAATTCCTTGGCAGACATTTCAGGAGCTAAATCATATGTTGCAACTCTCGGAGAAGGGATTAAATGTCTTTCTTCGCCTTCGGAGGGTATTTCAACTCCTCCATTAAAGAAATATGTTACGTGTGGATATTTCTCAGTCTCTGCTGTTCGATATTGCTTAAGTCCATGTTCAGAAACTATTTGACCAATGAAATTATTTAATGACTCAGGAGGAAATGCAACTTGCACAGAAAGATTGGCCTCATATTGAGTAAAGGTTACAATATTAAGACTTGGCTTCTTATCTCTCTTGAATGAGTCAAAATCCTCTTCTGAAAGAGATTTTATTATTTGCCGAGCTCTATCTGGACGAAAATTGAAACAGATTAAACTATCGCCATCTTTCAATATTTGGTTTGTTAGTCTCACAGGTTCTAAAAATTCATCAGTAATATTTTTTTTATAACTTTGATCTAAATACTCTTTAGGTGTAACTTGATTAATCTTAAGATTTGGATCAGTTAAATTTAAGAATGCTTTCTCAGTTCTTTCCCACAATTGATTTCTATCCATTATCCAATATCTTCCGCATATAGAAGCTATTGACCCAATCTCATGCTCTGATAAAGACTCCTCTATTTTAGAGATATATTTTTGAGCACTTTGAGCAGGAGTATCTCTCCCATCAGTTATCACATGAATTGCTAATTTGTTAATGCCTGATTCAGAGGCCCATTTTATTAAACCTAATAAGTGATCGATATGACTGTGCACTCCACCATCAGAGCATAGACCAGTAATATGTAATGTCCCATTATTTTTTTTGGTATACGATGCAATTTTTTCTAATTCTTTAACATTTTTTAATTGATTTTTCTTAATAACATTTGTTATGCGAACTAATTCTTGTTGAATAATTCTTCCAGATCCAATGGTAAGATGACCAACTTCGGAATTTCCCATTTGCCCATCTGGAAGACCAACATCAGCACCACTTGCACTAATCAGAGTATGAGGATAAGCATGCCAAAGTGAATCCATAATAGGTGTTTTTGCGGTTTTAACAGCATTATCTTTTGTCTCTTCCCTTTCTCCCCAACCGTCAAGAATTGCTAAAACGACTGGACTCTCGGGAGGATCTATTTTATTAAATTTAGAGTTTTTAATATTTTGCATACTGTTTTTTTATTACTGATTAAAAAGATCCAATCTATAACTTAGCGTTAAAAGACTATTTCATACAATTCATAATTGAATTAGTTAGCTTTTGCTAATTTAATAGAACTATTAAAATACTATTTATTATTACTAATCCATGTCAAATATAGAGAAAAGAATTGAAATACTTACGAAAGCTGAATTAAGGAATATTTTAAAAAGATTAACTACTGAAATTCTTGAGAAAATAGATAAACCCCAAAATTTAATATTGATGGGAATACCTACAAGAGGAGTAAATCTATTAGAATTTATAGCTCTGGAAATTTTTAAAAAATAGGATTTGAAGTAGAAAAAGGCATTATTGATCCGACATTTCACAGAAATGATCAAAGGAAAGTTGGAACAACATCTATAAAAGGTGATAGTATTCCTTCTTCTCTTGACGACAAGGAGATTATTTTAATCGATGATGTTATTTATACTGGGAGAACAGCTAGAGCTGCAATGTAGGCACTTAGTTTTGGGGGGCGGCCAAAAAAAAATAAACCTTCTTGCCATGATTGATAGAGGTCATAGAGAGTTACCAATTCAACCTGATTTTTGTGGTAAACAAGTTTTAACAAATAAAGATCAAAATATAAAACTGCTTATCAAATCTTTAGATAAAATTGAGGGCGTTTTTTTAGTATGATATCAAAATATTGAACCAATATTTATATATTCAATTCTCTTATCTGATGTATCTTTACATTCAACAAAAAGGTTTGATTTCTCGTCAATCCAGAATAATAACTTCAGACAATCTTTCCCTAATGAAACTGGATTATCAAGTTGAATAAAGCATGGTTTTTTATTCCAAATTATTATTTTTTCTTCTTTTTGAACCTCTGCTAATTTTGGTATTCCATTTTCAAAGATCACATCATAATCATTTTTATTTTGTGATTCTCCAATAATAATTTCAAATTTTATTTGACCGGATTTACTTGCTTGAAGAATTAATTCAAAAGGCTTCTCAGTTGGCCAAGTTTGCCCTTTGTAAAATATGGGATGCCAAAAATGCTTATTTTCTCTTTTATTAAATAATCTTATTAAGAGACTTTTATTTAATATATCTTTTATTTTTACACCTGGAGTTAAGGATAAAGCTCCTAAAGCAATTGATTCGATAGGAGGAGGGTAATCGATTTTTAGTTGAGGTAGTTTATAAGCAATCCAATTTCTAATCAAAGGTATCTGAGTACCTCCACCGACTAATATTACGGACCATAATTCATTTGATAGGCAATCTTTACCTCTAGCTTCATTAAGTAGATTTTTTAATAAAGTATTTAATAAATTAATTAAATTATTTGCAATTAATATATCTTCAAAAATTTTTTTGCTTATATAAAAATCTTTTTTTATATCTTTTTCAACGTAAAGGGAAATTATATATTGCTGATCAGTTTTTATCTCTTGATCACTAAGTCTACATTTCAAATTTTCAGCAATCCTTAAATTTCTATTATCTTCATCTGATGGAATGAAATAATTTACGATCCATCTATCTATATCTTTGCCTCCTATTTTGCAAGCTGACTTACTTATAATTTCAGCGCATCTTAATTTTTGTTTGGATATTTTACTTACATCCTGACCCTGAAATTTGAGCAATTCTGCAATTGGAGCTGCCCTGCCTTCACCTCCTTCTATTTTGACTATGTTCAAATCAATTGTGCTTCCTCCTATATCAATAACCATTATTTTTGAACCATATGGAATTTTTATACCAATAGCTGCAGCAGTAGGTTCATCAACTAATGCGATCTCGTCAATTTCTAAAGAACTACAAATATCAATAAGCCATTTCCTATATCCTTTATAGGTATCTATTGGGGCAGTAAGAACTAGCCTTTTAATATGTAGATAAGATGGTAAATAATCCCACAATGTGTTGAAGAATTTTTCACCAGATTCTTCTGGACTTAATTCTTTATTTTCAAATTTTTCAAAAGGATTTCCAATCAACCTTTTGAAATTTGAATAAAAGTATTTTTCGCTAAAACTTTTATTACTTATATTTACTGCTTTCATGCCAATTAAGGTATTCTTGACCTCACTCTCATACCATAAAGCTGATGGAACTATTCCTGGTGATTTACAGATTTCAGGTATATCTACCAAAAAAGGTGTATTTTTAGTTTCATTTTGAAATGCTAAAACTGTATTAGTATTTCCTAAATCTATGGCAAGTGTTCCACTTAATCTTTCCATCATTGAAATACCTTAAAAAAGGTAAAAATGTAATCCCTTAAATTTTCTCATTTTCAATTGCAATATTACTGTATAATTAAAATAAAAACTTATGAACCTATCAAATAATTCAGGAATTGATTCAAATGATTTAGCAAAAAGAGGCGAAAGTTTAATTAGAAAATCTAAAAATAGATATTTAACAACTGTAAAAATAGCATTTAGAGCTAAGCAAAGGAGATTTGATGATTTTGATGGCTTATTGGATGAATCCACTATTAAACCTGTTCAAAGGTCAATTATTGAACTTAGCGACGAACAAGATCAACCTGATTTACTTCCAGGTTAGTGCTAACAAAAAATGGGGATAATTGGA
>CACOIV010000034.1 GCA_902627335.1 uncultured Prochlorococcus sp. | reverse complement strand
GTCGAACTTACTAAAGAAGAGAAATTTGTCTTCAGTCAACTAGGAATCAATCCGCTAATAAAGAAAGGGAAAGAGTATTTAAATGCAAACAATACCGCACAATTAGATACACTTAAAAACAATAATGAACCAAGTATTCAGAAGAAAATTAAAAACTCAGATAGTAAAAATTTAAAAGAAGAAATTGATACTAAAACATCTGATCTTGAACAAACTCCAATTATTAATGAGGAATTAATCCTTAAAGAAATTGAAAATAAAGATTACTCAGATTTAGATAATACGGAATTGAATGAAGAGATTGATCATTCCAGAAGAAAAAGAAGAAGATCCTCAGCTACGGATGACTAAATCTTTTGAAATAGGTATTGATGAAGTAGGAAGAGGTTGTATTTTTGGACCAGTATTTTCAGCGGCTGTAGTACTTTCAAAAGAAAATGGAGATGTTCTAAGAACTTTAGGATTAGATGATAGTAAGAAATTATCTCCGAATAAAAGATCCATATTAATCCCATACATATTCGCTTTCAGCGAAGATTGGGGGATCGGGCAAAGTTCAGCGAATGAAATTGATAAATTTGGAATAAGATATGCAACCGAATTATCCATGATTAGAGCCATAGATAAGCTAAAATTTAAACCAAGAAAAATACTTGTTGATGGGCCACTTTCTATAAGATCTTGGAAAGGGATTCAAAAAAATATAGTTAAAGGTGAAGCAAAATTTGCATCAATAGCAGCAGCAAGCGTATTAGCGAAGGTTAAAAGAGATGTTTTAATGAATAGATTTGAAATCAAATATGAAGGATATTATCTTTCAAAAAATAAAGGATATGGAACAAAAGAACATTTTTTATCTATTCAAACAAAAGGCTTAACAAAAATGCATAGAACTTCTTTCTTAAAGAAACTAAATATTATTCGATGAGCACCAGGCTCTAAAATCTTTTACTAATTGTTGTTGAACCCTAGCTTTAATTCCCAATAAAATTCCATTTAAAACGGAATGACCTGTTGACTCTAAAATCTTTTTAGGAATAAGTTTTAAAAGAGGTGGTTGGCTGACTGTAACTCCTAATAATGCTTCCCCCTCTAAACCAATTTTAGTCGCCTGCAAATTTGCCTTTAAAATTAACTCAAAGTCTTCAACTATTCCTAAGCCATCGAGCTTACTATCAATTGCAGACATTATCAATGCACCATTATTATTTTCAACTGCAATAGAAACTACCGGATTTACATCTAATTGAAAAACTCTGAAACTTGTAACATTGTACTTGTACTTTCCTTCACCTTCGGGTATTAATTTATTGGAGTCAAGCATTGCTCCAACAACTCTTTCTTCTTGCAAAAGATAATCAGAAAGATATTCTTTATTTGTTGTTACAGAAAGCTTAAGTTTCTGCTTAGCATCAAAAGATAATAGCATTGTATTCAAAGCCTCCGATGCTTAGTTTATTTCTTTTTTCATTTTTATTAATCATGCGCACACAAGTAGCATATTTAGGTCCAAAAGGTACATACGCAGAAAAAGCAGCTGATGTTTTATCAAAGCTAGCTAATTATGAGTCACCTATATTTGTACCATGTAAAGGGCTTCATTCTGTAATAAAATCTTTAGCCTACAAAAATTGTGATGCAGCAGTCGTGCCGATTGAGAATTCCGTGGAAGGAGGTGTAACATCTACTTTGGATGCTCTCTGGAAATTTCCTAATATTTACATTAATAAAGCTATTGTATTACCTATTAAGCATGCTTTGATTAGTAGCGGAAAAATATCAAATATTTCAGAAGTATTATCACATCCACAAGCACTTGCACAATGTTCAGAATGGCTTGCATCAAACTTACCAGAAGCTATTTTGCTTCCAACAAATTCTACTTCTGAAGCTGTTAGTATGGTTAAAGGTAGTTCTTTTAGAGCCGCGATTGGATCAAAATCATTAGTTGAAATCGAGGGATTAAAAGAACTTGCTTTCCCAATAAATGACGTACCAGGTAATCGTACTAGATTTGTATTATTAACACAAAAGATTGAGGAAACTGATGCTAACTTTGCAAGTTTTGCCTTTTCATTACTTTCTAACAAACCAGGTTCATTACTAAAAGCTTTGACGCTCATAGCCGAAAAAGGCTTCAACATGAGTAAAATAGAATCGAGACCATCCAAAAGAGAATTGGGGGAATATATAATTTATGTTGATATTGAATTGAATGATAAAAATAATATTACTACTTTTCGTAATCTGAAGGAGAAAATAAAGCCATTATGCGAACATTTCAATGATTTTGGTTGTTATTTGTCTGAAAATATTGATATTTGATGATTGATAAAATATTAGTTTTCTTTTACATCTGGAAAGCTTTCTTTTAATGCTGTTCTGGCTGCTAATTGTTTCCTTGTATGATCGAGCATTTCAAATTCTCTTTGCAATCTTACGTAAGTATCTCTTTCTTCTAATAATCTTTGTTGTTCATCAGAAACTGGACCGCCTAGATGAGCACCAATCCAAAATGATAACTCAAGTGGATTATTAGGTAATTTATCAGGCAAGATTTTTTGTGAGTTAGTTAATTTACTTGTCAAATTCACAACATCATTAAGGGCCTCAATTACTGAATCTCTCAAAATATCTAAATTTTGTAAACTAGTAATACTATTATCATCAATCCAGCTTACCATCGCTGAATAATAAGGCGTCGTTCTTGTTATCTCTAAAATCTGAAAACGTTGTTGACCTATAGTAACTATATTACTTCTGCCATCTTCAGAAGTTTGATGCTTGATTATATGCGCACAACATCCGACATTAGCCATAGACTTTGTAACCGGATCCCATTTGACTACACCAAAAAGTGAATCGGACTCTAGAACAGATTTAAGCATTATTCTGTATCTGGATTCAAAAATATGTAATGGTAAAACTTCGTTTGGAAACAAAACAACTTCTGGAAGAGGAAAAAGTGGTAACTCTCTAACTGACAGCTCTCCCATGCTTAGTAAAATATAGTACTTTTATATTAGTAAATAATGATACATTTCGGGCATTTTTTTAAAGCTTGACTTCAATATCAACTCCACTTGGTAAATCCAATTTCATTAATGCATCAATTGTTTTAGCTGAAGGGCTATATATATCTATTATTCTTCTATGAGTTCTTGTTTCAAAATGTTCTCTTGAATCTTTATCAACATGAGGAGATCTTAAAACACAATAAATCTTTCTTTTAGTTGGTAGAGGAATAGGACCTATAGCAGAAGCTGCAGTTGTATCTGCAGTTTGAATGATTTTGTCACAAGATAAATCAAGCATTCTTCTATCAAAAGCTTTTAATCGAATGCGTATTTTTTGTTGGGTTATAGTTGCTGTCATAAGTTATTTAGGATTATAAAATGGGTTATTAATAATTAATAACCCATATATTCTTTTTATTCTAATTGATCAAGTGTCAAAGATTACTATTCTAAGACCCTATTCAATTATTTTTGAAACTACACCGGCACCAATTGTTCGACCACCTTCTCTAATTGCGAAACGCATACCTTGTTCAATAGCAACTGGACAAATTAATTCACCCGTCATTTTTATCCTATCTCCTGGCATTACCATTTCAACATTACTTCCATCATCACCAGTAAAAGCAGTAATTTGCCCAGTTACATCAGTTGTACGTATGTAAAACTGAGGTCTATAACCTGCAAAGAAAGGGGTATGTCTACCGCCTTCTTCTTTTTTTAAGACATAAACTTCTCCCTCAAATTTTGTATGAGGTGTTATTGAACCTTTCTTAACTAGTACCATTCCTCTCTCAATGTCTTCCTTTTGAACACCACGGAGTAAAAGGCCAACGTTATCTCCTGCCATCCCTTCATCAAGAAGTTTACGGAACATCTCAACGCCAGTTACTGTAGTAACTCTAGTATCCTTGATTCCTACAATCTCAACTTCTTCTCCTACTTTAACTTTACCTCTTTCTATTCTTCCTGTTGCAACGGTACCTCTTCCTGTAATTGAGAATACATCTTCTACAGCCATCAAGAAAGGTTTATCCACTTCTCTTTCTGGTTCAGGTATTGAAGAATCAACTGATTTCATGAGTTCATCAATTTTTCCTTCCCACTCTGCATCTCCTTCTAATGCTTTAAGAGCAGAAACCTGAATAACAGGAATATCGTCTCCAGGGAAATCATAACTACTTAGGAGTTCTCTAATTTCCATTTCGACAAGTTCTATCATTTCCTCGTCGTCAACCATATCGCATTTATTAAGTGCGACAACTAATGAGGGAACACCAACCTGTTTAGCAAGTAGAATGTGTTCCTTTGTTTGAGCCATTGCACCATCCGTTGCCGCAACAACAATAATTGCTCCATCCATCTGAGCAGCACCTGTGATCATATTTTTCACATAGTCAGCATGACCTGGACAATCTACATGAGCATAATGCCTACCTTCAGTCTCATATTCGACGTGAGCAGTATTGATAGTGATACCACGCTCTCTTTCTTCTGGAGCGCCATCTATGTCTCCATAATCTTGAGCCTGTGCTTGACCTTTCTTTGCTAATACATTTGTGATAGCAGCAGTCAATGTTGTTTTACCATGATCAACATGGCCAATAGTGCCTATGTTGACATGTGGTTTGTTTCTTTCGAACTTCTCGCGAGCCATTTGAATTAAAGAATCGAGGGTTTAGTAATTTTTATTTTAGTTTAAGAGATCAGGAATTGCCCTGATTCTTGGAGATGATTGCTTCAGCAACATTACGAGGGACTTCCTCATAATTGGCAAACTCCATTGAAAATATACCCCGACCTTGAGTCATTGATCGGAGCTGAGTTGCATAACCGAACATCTCGGCTAGAGGCACTTTGGCCTGTACTTTGGACAATCCATCATCGACAGATTGTCCTTCAACTTGACCTCTCCTAGAGGAGAGATCACCAATTACAGAGCCAAGAAAGTCATCAGGACTTTCGACCTCAACTTTCATCATAGGCTCTAGGAGGACAGGATTGCATTTTTTCACCCCATCTTTAAACGCCATAGAACCTGCAATTTTGAAAGCCATTTCAGAAGAGTCTACATCGTGGAACGATCCATCGACTAGTGTAACTTTTACATCAATCAATGGATAACCTGCTAAAACACCAGATTCGCAAGTTTCTTTCATACCACTCTCTGCAGGTCCAATATACTCCTTAGGTACAGAACCACCAACAATTTTGTTAACAAATTCAAATCCTGTTCCCGCCTCAGCTGGCTCCATTTCAATGATTACATGTCCGTATTGACCTTTACCTCCTGTTTGTCTCGCGTATTTACCTTCACCCTTTGAGCTAGAACGGATTGTTTCCCTGTATGAAACCTGAGGAGCTCCTATATTAGCTTCAACTTTAAATTCTCTTAGCATCCTATCTACTAATATTTCTAGATGAAGCTCACCCATACCTGCAATAACAGTTTGATTAGTTTCTTGGTCGGTGCTCACCCTAAAAGTAGGATCCTCCTCTGACAAAGCTTGTAAAGCTTTGCTTAGTTTTTCCATATCACCTTTAGTCTTTGGTTCTACTGCAACAGATATTACTGGTTCAGGAATGAATAAGGTCTCTAAAACGATAGGATCATCCGTATTACATAAAGTATCCCCAGTAGTGGTATTTTTCAAACCTAACACCGCACCCAAATCTCCAGCTCTTAATTCATCAACTTCCTCTCTTTCATCAGCTTTAAGTACAACTAGTCTTGAAATTCTCTCCTTTGCATCTTTAGTTGAATTCATTACGTAACTTCCTTTGGAGAGAACACCTGAATACATTCTCACAAAAGTCAACTTTCCATAAGGGTCTGACATGACTTTAAAAGCCAAGGCACTAAATGGAGCACTATCATCAGATGGTCTTACATCTTCCTTACCGTTAGGTAAAATTCCTTGAATAGGTTTGACATCAATAGGTGCTGGCAAATAATCAACCACTGCGTTTAGAACTAACTGGACCCCCTTATTCTTAAAAGCTGACCCGCAAAGCATTGGAACTAATCCATGTTTTAGGACACCTTCTCTTATCCCTTTTTTTAATTGCTCAACTGACAATTCGCCTTTTTCAAGAAATACTTCAATTAGTTCTTCGTCATTTTCGGCAATACTTTCCATTAATTTACCTCTCCACTCTTCGGATTGATCCTTCATATGATCAGGGATTGGAGCCTCTTCGATATCAGTACCTAGATCATTTTTATAAAGATATGCTTTATTTGAAACAAGATCAATAATTCCTGATAAATCACCTTCAGCACCGATAGGTAATTGTATTGGAACAGCATTTGCCTTCAAACGATCTTTAATTTGGTCATGAACTTTTAGAAAATCTGCCCCAGTTCTATCCATTTTATTAACAAACACCATTCTAGGTACGGAATATCTATCAGCTTGGCGCCATACTGTCTCTGATTGAGGTTGTACACCTCCTACTGCACAAAATACTGCTATAACACCATCTAAAACTCTCATTGATCTTTCAACTTCAATAGTAAAATCAACGTGTCCAGGAGTATCTATGATATTAATTCTATGATCTTGCCAACTTGTAGAAATTGCTGCAGCAGTAATGGTTATACCTCTTTCCCTCTCCTGGGCCATCCAATCTGTAACAGCTGCTCCATCATGTACTTCACCAATTTTATGGACGACTCCAGAGTAAAATAAAATCCTTTCAGTGGTTGTAGTCTTTCCAGCGTCAATATGAGCAGCTATACCAATGTTTCTAACTCGTTCCAGGGGAAAATCGCGTGCCAATGTTCAAACTCCAAATAAAATTTCAAAAAATATTAGTTTATTAAACATAAATAAACTATTGATACATAATAGAACAACGAAGTCATTTTTAGGATCAACTTAATAACGATAGTGTGCGAAAGCTTTATTGGCTTCAGCCATTTTATGAGTATCTTCCCTCTTTTTCACAGCACTTCCAGCCTCATTGGCTGCATCCATAAGCTCACCAGCTAGTTTTTGTGCCATACTTTTACCATTTCTTGCTCTTGAAAATGTTACTAACCATCTTAAAGCCATGGCAGTCCCCCTTTCTTGACGAACTTCCATAGGAACTTGGTATGTAGCACCGCCAACCCTGCGAGCACGAACCTCTACAAGAGGAGTAGCATTCTTAACAGCAGTTTCAAACAATTCAACAGGATTACCACCTGTTCTCTCACCGATCAAACCAAAAGCGTCAGAAAGAATTCTCTGCGCAGTTGACTTTTTACCATGTTTCATCAATCTTGAAATCATCATAGAGGCAAGACGACTATTAAATTGTGGATCAGGTTGAACTGGTCTTTTTACTGCGGCGTTTCGACGTGACATTTTTTCTTAAATAAAATTTAGTTGTTCTTGGGGGCCTTAGCACCATATTTAGATCTAGCTTGGCGCCTATCTTTAACGCCTGCGGTATCAAGTGTTCCTCGAATAATATGATACCTAACTCCAGGTAAGTCCTTAACCCTTCCCCCTCTAAGTAATACTACTGAATGTTCTTGCAGGTTATGGCCAATTCCAGGAATATATGCTGTAACTTCGAAGCCTGAAGTTAACCTAACACGTGCAACTTTCCTTAAAGCAGAATTAGGTTTTTTTGGGGTTGAAGTATAAACTCGGGTACATACTCCTCTCCTTTCAGGACATGCTTTCAAAGCAGGGGACTTAGTCTTCCTTGTTGTACGTTTTCTTTCTGAACTAATAAGTTGTTGAATGGTAGGCATTAAATTACTTCAAATTTTA
>CACOIV010000033.1 GCA_902627335.1 uncultured Prochlorococcus sp. | reverse complement strand
ATTTTTTTTGCAGTTTTAATATTTCATCATATTCTGGCTTTATATATTTTTCTCCATTACTAAAAGTAGTTTGCTTAACTTTAATTTTTCCAAATTTTGTATTACATTCTCCTTCTATTCTTTGTAAAACCCATCTACCTTGTTTCCTCTCACGAAGACCAATTGTATTAGAAAAATTAAACCAGACTTCTCTACAATGATGTACTTTCTCAATTGGAATAATAGCTTTTAATTCAAATCCTATTCGATTTTTCTTCATATTTATAGATTGATATACAACATCATATGCTCCTGCTTCGCGTAATATTTCAACAAAAGAAGAAATATCCTCAGAGGACTGATCATCAATAAAAGCCTCTTGGATAAATATTTCTTCATAACTTGGATTTTCAATTTCACTAGAATTAATTTTTGAAATCCTCAAAATATTAGGAATTGGTAAAATTTTATTTCCCACACCTACTCCATAAGAATTTAAGGAATATTTAATTGGTAATTTAAAAGAATTTACCAAAATGCAAATTATCGCTATGCCTGTAGGAGTAGATAATTCATCATTTATAAATTCTAGCTCTGAACAAACCTCAATTTGAAATTTAGCTAATAGATCAACTACAGCAGGTGATGGAATTGATATTTTGCCATGCTCAGTTTCTGCTATTCCACTCCCCAATGATGGAGTATTACAATAAATTTTTTTTGGCCTTAAGAAGTTAACAGCCGCGCAAACCCCAATAATATCTACTAATGAATCTATAGAACCTATTTCATGAAAATAAACATCTTCTTGAGCTATACCATGAACATTACTTTCTGCTTTTGCTAAAGCACTAAAAACTTCAATTATATTTTTTTCTAAAGATTTTTCTAAATTACCTTTAAGTATTAATTTTTTTATATCTTTCCAAGTCCTCTTTTGTGAATTATCTAATATCTTTACATTTGTTTTAATACCTCTTAAAGATTTACTTTTGGCTTCAATAAAAGATAATAAATAACAATCTCCTAACCCAAGATCAATTAATGGTTTTTCAATAATTTCTTTTGGGACTCCAAGATCATAAAATGCAGCTAATAACATATCACCTGATATGCCGGGAGAACATTCAATTAGCAAATCTTCCATAGCAAAATGGCATAAAACAATTGATCTTGATATACATCATAAAATAATTACTTAATTAATAATAATTGATTTATTTTCAATGACTTCAAAATTCTCCATATGCAAAGTACCACCCTTTCTTAAGGCATCAATACTTAAAAAAGAATTTATTAAATTAAGCGGTAATTCTGCTTTTAATATTAACTTAAAGGATTTATTTTTATTATTTAAAAGGTTCGAAGGCGTTATTTTAATAATCACTTCCTTCTCTGGAATTTTTACAAATATCAATTTTCCCCTTATAGAAAAGTAATTATCTTTCAAATCAAAATTTTTTAATATATCGTGAGGGTTTAGAGAATGATCTTTTTGTTCCTTATTTAGACTATTAGGATCCCATACTCCAGCGATTTGAAGATGTAAACCATCAGAATTCTTATTTCTGGGATAAACAATAAAAAAGTATTTTTTATTAAAGTCGATATATCTTTTAATCAAAGGTAATGTTTTTCCCAAAACTACTGCATCTAAGGATAAGTTGTTTTGATCTTTGAGAATACCCTTGTTTAAAGACTCTTTATTTGAGGGTTTATATGAACCATAAATGATCCCAATAGCTCTATTTTGAAGATTTTCTGTAACTTGTTGGATCGGGCTTTTAATCATTATTTTTTGTCGAAGAAGAAATAGTCAAACTATTTAATTATTGTTTAGTTTAAGAGTATCAAAAGTCTTAATGGCTTCATCTATAGCATCAGATGGACTTGTCGCGTCATTCATACTATTTGCTCTTCTTAGCATATCAACAATCTCAAAAGGATTAGTTGGAATAGAACTTTTACTTTCAAATCCATCTTGATTATTACTATTTAATTCCATTTCTTCAAAATAATTTTCCTGAGAACTAAAAACCAGCTTATTATAGAAAATTCCCAAAGAGTAAAAAAATAAAAAGATTAAAGATAATAATTTTCTATGTAAAAGATTTTTTCTGAATAATTTCAAAACTTTATATTAGATTAAATTTTTGCTAACTTAATTTTACATAAATATTCAACAAATTGTTAATAGCATCTTGGAATGTAAATTCCATCAGAATGAGGCTTAATCAAGTATTACTTTGGCTTAAGAATAAAAATCCAGATGTATTGTGCCTACAAGAAACAAAAGTTTTAGATGCAGATTTTCCATTTGAATCATTTGAAAAACTAGGTTATAAAGTTAAATCTTTTGGGCAAAAATCATATAACGGTGTTGCGATTTTAAGCAAATTTGATTTTGTTGATTTAAAGTACGGCTTTTGTGGAGAATTAGCCCAATGTGATTCTGCAAAACAATTTGATGATCAAAAAAGAGTAATCAGCGCGCTAATTAATGGTGTTAGAATTATCAATGTTTACGTTCCGAATGGTTCATCGTTAAGTTCAGATAAATTTGAATATAAACTTTCTTGGCTTAAGCAGTTAAAAATATATTTGGAGAAACCACTCAAAAGAGATGAAAAAATATGTCTTCTTGGAGATTTTAATATTGCTCCCTCCAGCAAAGATATTCATGATCAAAAATTTTTTGAAGGTAAGATTATGGCATCCGAAAAGGAAAGGTGTTGTTTAGAGGAGATAATTAAAGGAAAATTTATTGATTCATTTCGTATTTTTGAAAAAAATAGTGGCTATTGGAGTTGGTGGGATTACCGTAATAATTCTTTGGAATTAAACAAAGGTTGGAGAATAGACCACATTTACATATGTAATAGTCTTCTCTCAAATATAAAAAGTTCAGTAATTGATAAGGATCAAAGGGAATTAGACCAACCAAGCGATCATGCTCCAGTTATGATTGAATTAAACTTTCAGGAACAGTTTGTTGATATTAGAGATGATGATGATTATGATTTATTTGAACTGTAATATTTAGATAAAATTATCTAATAAAAACATTATTAACAGTACATTTCAACTAAAAAATTGAAATTCTATTTCCTTTTCAATTTTAAAAAACATAATTTTAAGTCTAATAAATAAAAAACAACCTTAATAATGTAGAATTTCAACTTGATTGACAAATTTTTTTCTTATATCTAAGTTAGGACATGATGTATTATTCCAAAAAACCACAACAATTCATAAAGTGACTGATATTTTAAATATCTCAAATTCTCAAGAAGTATTTACTTCTGCCCAAGATCTCATGCCTGGGGGTGTGAGCTCCCCTGTACGAGCTTTTAAATCAGTTAATGGGCAGCCTATCGTTTTTGACAGGGTAAAGGGTCCATTTGCATGGGACATAGATGGGAATAGATATATTGACTACATTGGGAGCTGGGGACCAGCTATTTGTGGACATGCACATCCCGAGGTAATCACTGCATTACAAGAGGCGATAGAGAAAGGAACAAGTTTTGGTGCTCCATGCGTATTAGAGAATAAACTTGCTCAAATGGTTATAGATGCTGTACCTTCCGTTGAAATGGTTCGTTTCGTTAATAGCGGTACAGAAGCATGCATGGCAGTTCTAAGACTTATGAGGGCATATACAGGTAGAGATAAAGTTATAAAGTTTGATGGTTGTTATCATGGCCATGCCGATATGTTTTTAGTAAAGGCTGGATCAGGAGTAGCAACTTTAGGCTTACCAGATTCTCCAGGAGTGCCAAGAACTACTACATCCAATACACTTACTGCACCTTACAATGATTTAGAAGCAGTTAAAAAATTATTTTCTGAAAATCCAGATGCGATTTCAGGAGTTATTCTTGAACCCATTGTTGGGAATGCAGGTTTTATTACTCCTGAACCAGGATTTTTAGAGGGATTGAGAGAATTAACAACTGAGAATGGTGCTTTATTAGTCTTTGATGAGGTAATGACTGGCTTTAGGATAAGTTATGGAGGAGCTCAAGAAAGATTTGGAGTAACTCCTGATTTAACAACTCTTGGCAAAGTTATTGGGGGTGGATTACCTGTTGGTGCATATGGAGGGAGAAAGGAGATTATGTCATTAATCGCTCCTTCTGGACCTGTTTATCAAGCTGGCACATTAAGTGGGAATCCTTTAGCAATGACAGCAGGTATAAAAACCCTTGAATTACTTAAACAAGAGGGTGTTTATGAAAAATTAGAAACTACAACATCCAGACTAATAGAAGGAATTAAAGAAGTTGCGAGCAAAAATGGAATAGAGATTACTGGTGGAAGTGTCAGTGCAATGTTCGGATTCTTTTTATGCAATGGACCAGTCAGAAATTTTGAAGAGGCTAAAACAACAAATTCAGAATTATTTGGAAAATTGCATAGAGAAATGCTTAATAGAGGGGTTTATTTAGCCCCTAGTTCTTTTGAAGCAGGATTTACCTCTTTAGCCCATACAGAAGAAGAGATTGATCAAACAATCGAAGCATTTGATCAATCATTTAAAGCTTTAAAAGATAATTGAAAATTACCTTCTATTACCATTAACAATTACTGGCGGAGTACTCCCTGAAGTTCCTGGCAATCCAGGTACAACTTGTGTCTGACCATCCCATTTATCAAGAAAAAGCTTAAACAAAACTTGATCATTTAACCCTTTGTTAAGAGTCTCGTATCGTAAAGCTTCTTGTTCTGCTATTTCAACTTCTGTTTTAGCCCTTAAAAGTAACTGACCCGCAATTTGCTTTTGTTCAATAGCAGCTCTATATTCCTCCGCTATCTCAAGTCCAGTAAGATCTAAGCTTTTTACATCAACATAATCAAAGGAATTTAATTCTTCCGCAACAGTATCAGCAACTCTTTCGGAAATAACATTGAATTCAGTAGCAATTGTTTCTAATTCATATTGAGAGAAAACTGATTTGAGAGCTTTAAGCAGAGATGGCTGAACTATTTTTTGGTAAACATCACTATTTCTGTTAGCAATTGTGGCAAAAATTCTACCAGCTTCATTAGGTTTTACAGAATATTTGACTGTGGCTGTTGCTCTAATTACTTGTAAATCTTTTGTTAAAGTTTCGAATTTTTCAGGTTGCACCTGAGTTTTTATATCAAAGGGGAAAACTGATTGGATAAATGGGATTTTAACGTTTAGGCCTGCTCTTCTAGATCCGCCTGTAACTTTACCCAATGTAGTAACAACTGCTACTTGGCCGGATGGAACTACAAATAAAGCTTGAGTTAGTAGGAGAAAACCTGTAAAAGAGAGGACTATTAGAAATGTGGCTGTCCCACCAGGTCCTGCTGGAGTGACATTTTTAAAAGAAGATGACATTTAAATATTTTTTTTTTATTTTATTTAAATTAATTAATAAGTGCATTACAAAAATATTTAAATAAATATATTTTTAATAATTATATTGAAGATTATTTTTTAGAAACATCTCAATAACAATTAATCATTGATTCTTAATTAAATTCTTTTAATAATAATAAATAAAGATCTTCATCTATCTCTCTAATATCGTATTCGCTTGGCAAAATTCCATGTTTATATTCATGAGCAGCCATCCAACAAAATTTATCTATTTCTTTGTTTGAGAAACGTGGATAATTTCTAACTTTTAAACATAGCTTTTTGATTAATGAATCAGAGTAGTTAGACATTAATTTTATAAAAAGTAATAATATGATATTGAATTTCAACGATAATTGTTTGTTTGAAGAGGCACATTAAAGCTCTCTTCAAATTTATCAAGCATTTTTATTACTAGTTGAAGATCATTTTTACTCTTACTCGAAATTCTAAGATTATCTCCTTGAATACTCACATTTATCTTCTTAAATTCATTTCTAATTTCCTTACTTATCTTTTTTGCAATTTCCTGATTTAACCCTTTTTTTAAATTGATGGCTTGTTTAATTCTATTACCAGATATAACTTCAAAAGATTGAAAATCAAAAATTTTTAGTGACAACTTTCTTTTTGTAGCTTTTTGCATGAGAATATCAACTACAGAATTTAACGTTAATTCACTATCCGTAATAATAAAAATATTTTCTTGTTCTAATTCTATTGAAGTTTTTGTACCCTTTAAATCATATCTTTGACTCGTTTCCCTATTAACTTGATCAATGGTGTTCACCAATTCTTGTCTATCAAAATCAGAAACAATATCGAATGAAAAATTTTCTGCCATAAGCTTCTATTTACTACATCAATTATTACTCTAAAAAAGATTTCAAGAAAATTTCTTATTAAAAATTTAATCAAAAAATAATAAACTTACCATTTTGCCCATATCTTCGGCACATCTACAACTATTTAACAATGTTTCACTATCGTGAAATGCAAAACAAATTAATTGATCACATCTATTTATAATTTCTTGATTACACAAACTACTCGCAAGAGGCAATGGCAAATCATCATTCTCGGTTTTCTCAACAAGATGAATTACTTTTTCTAGCTGATCTTTAATCTCTGGCAATTGCCTATCTAAACTTTGAGGAAGCAAAACAGTTAAAAGAGAGGGGTTTATATCTAAAACTGCTCTTATAACTGCAGCATTAACTCCCTGAGAACCAGAAGTAATAATAGAGTGGCCTTCCTCAGCTAATGACCTTGCAATTAATTCGATAAGATGAATATCCACAACAGGCACATGCCTACTGCCAAGAAATGCTATCCTTCTCTTACCATGATCTTGAATTTTAGCTAGCTCTTGCGCTAAGGTATCAACATTTTCCGTTGAGGGGAGATCTAAGGAGCGACTCAAAATAACCTAAGTACTATATTTTGAAATTAGCAATTTTTAGAAAAATTGCAGTCAAAACCAATTTTTTCCAATATTCCTTTTATATTTACATTCTCTTGAACCAATTGAATTGCATAAGAGGCTTTGATAGATTCATGTAACCTAACATGTCCAAAAGCTTGTTCAATAACTTCAACAGAAGCGAGGGTATCTATATCAACTTTTAGAATTGGGACCTCCAACTCTTCAGCTCTATGTATCAGTTGAGGTAAGGGATCTCCAATACCAGTTAAAATTAAACATTGAGTCGAAGCTTCTAAGGCTGCTAACTGAATATCTGTTCTATCAGCTCCTGTAACAACTGCCATATTTCTCCTCTTTTTGAAAAATTCCATAGCCGAATTAACGCCCATTGCTCCAATACTTAATGTCTCTACCAATAATTGATCTTTATCTGGGCAACAAATCACTTTTGCATTTAATCTTCTAATAAGTTCTCCAACTGTAACGCTTCTAAGTAGGGGTGACTTTGGCATTACGCCAAATACCTCAATTCCTAATTCATTTAAGGATGGTATTATTTTATCTTTGATATTTTTTACCTCGGATGGCTGAACTGAATTTAATATAGCTCCTGCAAAAAATTCACCTAATTGTTTTTTTGCATTAAGTAAGGCATCAACACTTTTACTATCTTCCCATAAATTTACAACAACAACCATTGACTTCAATGCTTTTGCTAACTGAGGCAAACTTAATCCATACACTAATCCTTCATGAAGACTTCCTGCTCCTTCAAGAATATTTAAACCCTCAAAATTATCGTTTAGAAGTTCTTTAATTTGCTCAAACCCCCGACCAGGTGAAAGATCTTTATTGTATATTCTTTTTTCTGCAGAAATATTATCTAATAAACCTACTGAAGATATTAGATTTTTTTCTTCAATACCAAGTGTTGAACTAATAAATTTCATATCATCATCAATTAATCCTTCATAGGCCATAGAAGGTAAATTAGTAAGTTCAATACAAGTAGCTAATGGTTTACCCAACCGAACCTTTTTTTGAGAAGAGATAATTTTTTTTGCTA
>CACOIV010000032.1 GCA_902627335.1 uncultured Prochlorococcus sp. | reverse complement strand
AAGTTCCCCTAAAGGTGTCATCGCATTAGTACCTCCTAAAATTTTAGGTGCTATAAAAGTTATAATTTCTTGGATACACCCATTTTTCAATGCTGAGGTAGCAAGGCTAGGGCCACACTCCCATAAAACCTTATTCAACCCGCGTTCAGCTAGCAATTTTGAAAGAAGTTTAGGATCATTAGAGTCTAATTTTACAATTTCTACGCATTTTGGAAGTTCTGCTAAATACTTTTCATCTGAATTAGAGCCATCATAAACAATTAGAGATTTTGCAACATTACAATCCCATAATTTTCTATTTAAAGGAAGTTTTAAAGATTTTGTAAATACTACTCTTAAAGGCTCAGGATTTTTTATCTCACGGGTTGTTAAAAGAGGATCATCAGTCCTTAATGTGTTGCCTCCTATTACTATTGCATCAAATTCAGCTCTTAAATTATGCACCTTAGTCCTCGATAGTTCATTAGATATCCATTTACTTTTACCATTAGTTAAGCCAATTCTCCCATCCAAGCTCATTGCCCATTTGAGCACTCCATATGATTGGCCGGATTGATTTCTATGGATAAAAGATTTATTGATCGAAATTGCTTCTACCTCACACAATCCTAAATGAACTTCAATACCTGCATCTTTAAGCTGCTGAATTCCTTTGCCTGAAACTCTTTTATCAGGATCTTTAATTGAGACATAGACTTTCTTTATACCTGATGAAATTATTCTTTTAACACAAGGTGGGGTTTTACCTTCATGACAACATGGTTCTAAATTGACATAAAGACTTCCTCCTTCAGGATCCGCATTTAAATTATCAAAAGCCATTGCTTCTGCGTGAGGCATTCCTGATCTTAAATGAAAACCCTCTGAAATTAATTCCCCAAATTTATTAAGAATAACTGCACCTACTAAAGGGTTTGGACTTGTTCTGCCTTTACCAAGTATTGCTAAATCTAACGCTCTTCTCATCCATTTAATATGGATATTACTATCGATATTCATTTCAGGTTTTGGATTAAGTTAAGGATCTCCATTCTTTAACTAAAAAAGGAGGAACAGGTAATTCTGAAAATACCCCATCCAAAGATAATCTCAATGGTCTATTTTGAGAAATATCCTGGATGAGTTGCTCTAAATCAAATTCCGCTGCTGCTTGTCTGCTATCCTTAGCCAATTCATCATTTTGTAAAGTTTTATCAGCTAAAAGCCATTCTTTTCTTCCTGACTCTACTTTTAAATCAAGTGGATGATCTATCCTTAGACTTCCAGGATAGCCAATTACCCTTAAGATTAATCTATCCTCATTAAGTGGCGATCTATAAGCAACTAATTGCCATGTTTCATAATCTAAGTCTCGAAGAAACTCACTACTAGCATTTATCATTCCACTATTAATTTCAGTTTCTGCAATTTCAGCTGAAACTTGCATAGGAGCTAAAATAAATAAAATCATTAAAAAGCAAAACAAGAAGCTTTTAACTGAAATTTTAGTTATTAAGTTTGTAATTTTCTTCATTTTCAGAATCCATTAGAGCATCTAGTGTTACTGCTGATCTAACAAGTGACTGATATTTCTTCAAGATTTTACGATTTCTTTCAATAACTTTTGAGAAATTAATTGTTTCATCACTGGGATAATTTGAAGTTAATTCGTCAGAATTTTCTTCAATCAACTCAAGATTAGCATCTTTATTGATAAGAGCTATTAAGAGTTCATGTAATCGTTTTCTTCTATCAGACAAAAAGTCTCTTTATAAATCACTCGCTTAATAATAGGATAATTTATACACTCATACAAATTTAAGAGCCTAAATCTGAAATTAAAACTCTTATGAAAGTTAAAAATAGAAAGATTCATGTGGTAGGGATAAATTCTTTTGAATTCGAAGATTTATCATCAAGTGTTAAATCACTTTTAATAAATACTGAAAATATAGCAATACCTCAATCTTATTTTGATGAGATTAATATTTGGTTCAATAAATCAGAAAATTGTAATAAGAATCTTTTCTCCTCAGCCAGTAATAATGATCTTATAAATTGGTTAGAAAATAAAAAAAGTGATGTAGTCTTAATCTCAAGAGGAGATCCATTATGGTTTGGGATTGGAAGAATCCTGTTAGAACATTTTCCTAAAGAGGAATTATTTTTTTATCCTAATATCACTTGCGTACAACTTGCCTTTAAAAAATTGAAAAAACCTTGGCAAAGCGTAAAATGCATTAGTATTCACGGCAGAGAAACAGATGAACTGATAAAGGCAATAAAGTCTAGAACGGATAACTTAGCAATAATTCCAGACCCTAAAAAAAGTAATCTTGAACTAATCAGAAGAAATCTTTTAGAATTACAATTCGATAATTTTTATGAAATTTGGATATGCGAAGAACTGGGATTCAAAGCAGAAAAGTTTACGGAATTAAAAATAAATGAAGAATTACCAAAAGATATTTCTGACTTGCATATTATTATTTTATTTAAAAAAGAAGTATTCAATTATAAGGGTACCTATCCCTTATTTGGAATAGATGATTCTTTATTCAAGACTTTCGATGACAGGCCAAATTTATTAACAAAAAAGGAAATTAGAATTCAAATACTTGCTGATTTGGAACTCCCTGAAAATGGAGTAATCTGGGATATTGGCGCTGGCAGTGGAACTATTGGATTGGAAGCATTAAAGCTCAGACCAAAATCGACTCTTTATTCTATAGATAAAAGATTTGGAACAAAAGAAATTATTTCAGAAAATGCTCGAAGAATTGACGTTAAGCCAGAACAAATTTATGAAAAAGACATAAAAGAATTACTTGAAAGAAATCTAAATGAAGGTCATAAATTCCCAAATAGAGTTGTTATAGGTGGATGTAATAAAAAAACTAAGATTTATACCATAAAAAAATTATCAAACTTTATGGTGAAGGGAGATATCATCGTGATTCCTTTGATAAATGTGGAAATACTTCAAGAAATTAAATCTATTTTTATAGAATTAAATTATCAAATTAACATTACACTTGTTCAAATACAAAAAGGTTTATCTATTTCAGAAGGTACAAGATTTGAACCGAATAACCCCGTTTTTATAATAAAAGCGAAGAAAATTAATTAAGAAATACTTATTCCTTATCAGGTTTTGCTACATGAGGTAATCCCCATCCTAATTTATTTCTTAAAACTTGGAAAAATTCATGTTCTTCAAGCCTTATAAATTTTACTGGGTGACTACTTTTTCTTATTAAAACCCTATCTTCAGGCCATACATAACATCCAGCATTGCCATCAACTACCATTATTAATCTTTCGGGTGTAGCAGGAAAAACGGTAACAGGTTCAGAATCATTAAATACTAAAGCTCTGGAAGCTAATGAATGAGGAGCAATTGGAGTTAATTGAACCACTGGGCAATCTGGAGTTATTACAGGTCCTCCAGCACTGAGAGAATAAGCAGTTGAACCAGTTGGAGTAGATAATATAACGCCATCAGCTGATATATCAACAGGTGCATGTCTTCCAATTGAAATTTCAAAGTGACACATACTCGTTAAAGGTTCTCTATGCAAAGCCATTTCATTAAGACAAAGAGACTCCCATCGTCTTTGATCATTTCTCATTACGCTAACTATTAAACTCTTCCTTTCTTCAATTTCCCAATCCCCTTTTATTAATTTGTCAATTGCATCCTCTAAATTCGATAAATACGCTTCAGCTAAAAAACCAAGATGACCTGTATTTATTGTAAGAATTGGAATATTTGCAGGAGCTGTTTGCCTTGCAGCAGATAAAACAGTTCCATCCCCACCAAGAACAATTGCAAATTCAATTGGTGAATTAAAAACTTCGGGGACACAAGTGGAGTATCCTAGAGGCCTCATATGCTGGTCTGGGTTTGCAAAGCCAACCATGCCTCCAGAGCTACTAACCCTTAAAACTTCATAACCAGAATTCTCCAACTTCTGTTGGACTGAAACAGCCGTCTTTACAGCTAATTCTTTCGCATCATTGACGATCAGGCCAGCTCTTCGCACCAAATCGAGGAAAATATTACTTTATATACTCTAAACTAAATTGTTGTATAAAAGCTAATTTCTAAAGTTTTTAGTTTACTAAAATTGCTCAAGAAACCTCAAATCATTTGTATAAAATTTTCTTATATCATCAATTTGATGTCTAACCATACAAAATCTTTCAACCCCGAGACCTGCAGCAAATCCTGTCCATTTTTCAGAATCGATACCCAATTTATCAAGCACCATAGGATCAACCAACCCACAACCCATAACTTCTAGCCATTTACCTTTCCATTTAACATCAACTTCTGCAGAGGGTTCAGTAAAAGGGAAATAACTAGCTCTAAATCTAACGGGTAAATCTCCAAAGAAAGTCTTCAAAAATGTTAAAACTGTACCCCTCAAATGACTAAAATTTATTCCTTCATCAATACACAAAACTTCTACTTGATTAAAGACGGGGGAGTGAGTTGCATCAACAGCATCTCTCCTATAAACCCTCCCAGGAGCAATAATCCTTACTGGAGGTGGATTATTCTCAAGGAATCTTATTTGAACAGGTGATGTATGAGTTCTTAAGAGAAAATTTTCTTTTAAGTAAAAAGTATCTTGCATATCTCTAGCTGGATGGTTTTCAGGAATATTTAGTGATTCAAAATTATAAAAATCGCTTTCTATCTCTGGTCCATTTTCAACTGAATAACCCAAACCACAAAAAATATCAACTATTTCATCTTGAGTAGAAATTAAAGGATGTTTATTTCCACAGGGGTTTCCAACCGAGGGTATAGTTATATCAATTTTCTCATTAGCAATTTTTATTTCTAGAGCACTTTTTATTAATTCCTCTTTTCTAGAGTTTATTTTTTCTAGTAAATTACTTTTTAGAATATTTGCTTTTTGGCCAATCAAGGGTCTTTGAGTATTATTCAATTTTCCCATGTTCTTAAGAATGCTTGATAATTTACCTTTCTTACCCAAAAATGAAATTCTCAGTTTTTCTAGTTCTTTATCATCATCAATATTTTGGATTGTTTCATAAGCAGAATTGGAAAGCTGCTCTAACTCTTTCTCGATTTGATTTAGAGATGCAATGTCACTCACTGATATAGTTAAATTAAGTATTTATTTATATTACTTAACCATAGACCATATTAAAAATCTATTTCTAAATGGAATCATTAAATATCTTAATTAGTAACGATGATGGTATTTTTGCTGATGGGATAAGATCACTCGCTAAAACAGCTTTACTAAGAGGTCATAAAGTTACGGTAGTATGCCCTGATCAAGAGAGATCCGCTACAGGGCATGGTCTAACATTACAATCACCTATAAGAGTTGAAAGGGCAGATGAACTATTTGAAGATGGCATTCAAGCTTGGGGGTGTTCCGGAACCCCTGCTGATTGTGTAAAGCTTGCTTTATCTGAATTAATTAAAAAAAAACCTGATTTAGTAATTTCTGGGGTCAATCAAGGTCCTAATTTAGGCACTGATATTTTTTGTTCTGGTACTGTAGCAGCTGCGATGGAAGGTACTTTAGAAAATATCCCCTCAATGGCTGTAAGTCTTGCTAGCTTCAAGTGGAGAAATTTTGAATTTGCAAGTAAAATTTCATTAAAAATAGCAGAACAAGCATTACGCAATAATTGGCCAAAATCATTATTACTAAATTTAAACGTTCCCCCCTGCGAAGAAAATAATATTCTTGGGGGATCTTGGACTAGATTATCAATAAGAAAATACAAGAACCAATTTACTAAGAGAGAAGATCCAAGAGGAGATATTTATTATTGGTTAGCCGGGGAGGCAGTTCTGGATTTAAATTCGAAAGGTTATGGTCCTAAAAACTGGCCAAGTGACGTCTCTCAAATAGAAAAAAGTAAGTTATCTCTTACACCAATTGAACCTGATTTGTTTTGGAGAGATGGTTTAGATCAACTTCCTGATATTCAATTACTATAAATTCTTCTTAACAACCAAAGTGAGAAGCATAAGCCAATAAAATGAGCAGCGATTACTTGTGTATTACTTAATACTGACAATATCTCTAAACCTGTTATTGCTACATCAGAGCTAGTTGCAATAGCAATACCTTGGGTTTGCGTTGATGCTTGAATAAATAGCGCTCCCATTAAGGCCTGATATCCTACTAGCCCAAAAAGAATACCCAATAAATCATTTACAATTCCTCTTTTAATTAACCTACTTGTTTGCCCCCTTGACGGTCTTGCATTGCTACTAATTGCCCTCCCTGTTCTTACGATAAGCCAGCCTTGCCAAAGACTAAAAAATAATATTATTAAAGAAATTGATGTTAGTGATAATCCTGGCGCCAATCCAAGTTGACCTTCGCTATCATTACTTACAAAATTTGAAAAAAGTAAAACAGCGGTAACTACAACACTTAAGATAGATTGAATCCAGAATCTTATCCATCCTATCCTTCTCATTCCAAATGAAAGTAATTGAAAATCTATTTTATTAACCATTCATTTGTTTTTGAATCTCTTATTCAAATTTGCCATCAAAGTCGCATAATTGCACGTTTATTGTGATCTCACTATTAACTCCATCCGAAGTCAAAGAACCAACATCCCTAGCTATTGGTAGCTTTGATGGTTTGCATGAAGGTCACAGAAAATTAATAAAAAGTGTAGTAAACGAGTATGAATACACCCCGACTATCGCAAGTTTCTGGCCCCATCCTAGAGAAATTCTTTTTCAGGAAACAAGACTAAGGTTAGACTTACCCTCAGAGAAACTTCCTTTACTTGAAAATCTAGGAATTAAACAATTGGTGTTAATTCCATTTGATTTGGAGTTATCTAGATTAAGTGCAGAAGAATTTATAAATGGTATTCTTATAAATCAATTACAAGCAAGAAGTATTTCAGTTGGTGAAAACTTTAGATTTGGCTATAAAAGACGCGGTGATATTAATACAATTAAAAATTCTATAAAAAACAAAAATATAAAACTAAATATTGTCCCACTTTTAGAAGACCAAGAAGGAAGAATCAGTAGCAGCAGAGTAAGGAATTTACTCTTAAAAAGTGACTTAGTAAAAGCCAAAGACCTTTTAAAAAGGCCATATAGTTTTTCAGGGAAAGTTGTCAAAGGTAAAGGTATTGGAAAAAAGATTGGATTTCCAACAGCTAATCTTCAAATTGACGGAAGGAAATTCTTACCAGGCGAAGGAGTATACGCTGCATGGACAAAGGAAATTAACTCTGGTATTAAGTTTCCGTCCGTAATGAATCTTGGACCACAACCCACAATTAATCCTTTATCACCCTCTGCGGTTGAAGTACATATTATTGACAAAAATATCAATTTATATGATTCAGAATTATTTGTTGAACCTATACAAATGATAAGAACTCAAATAAAATTTTCCAATATGGAAGAATTATCAAATCAGATTTCAAAAGATAAAGAATTAGCAAAAACAATCTTGCAAGAAATTAATAATTAAAACCATGAGAAATAACCAAAATCAAAAAGCCGACTTGAGAATTGCCCAAATAATTGATGCTAATCTTGATAGAGCTAGAGAAGGATTAAGAGTTTTAGAGGATTGGGCTAGATATGGTTTAGATCGAGTCGATATAGTGAAAAAAATAAAAGACTTTAGGCAAATACTTGGCAGTCATCATTTAGATTATTACAAAAAAGCAAGAAACTATACCGAAGATAAGTGCAATGGTCTAAATCATCCAGAACAATTTAAAAGAATTTATACAGAAAATATCATAAGTTCAAATTCAAGCAGAATTCAAGAAGCTCTTAGAGTTTTAGAAGAATTTTCAAGAAATAGTAATTATGAGCTCTCAAAAGATGCTTCTTTGATTCGTTATGAGATTTACAGCTTAGAAATTGAACTTTTAAATCTTACATGCAATAAAAATTTAAATGAAATTCTTATTAAAAATAATTTATATTTAATTACTAATGAAAAACCGGATTTAATTCAAGATATTGAAAATCTGCTCATAGGGGGAGTGAAAATCATCCAACATAGATTTAAAGAAATAGATGATTCAACCAACCTTAAAACAGCAAAAAATATCAGAAAATTATGTAAAGAACATGGAGCCATTTTTATTGTTAATGACAGACTCGATATTGCACTTGCCTCTGAAGCGGATGGAGTCCATCTTGGGCAGAATGATTTAGATTTGATATCAGCAAGAAAAATACTCGGATTCTCAAAAATCATTGGAATATCTGCTAATAATGACCAAGATATAAAACAGGCCATACAGAATGGATGCGATTATTTAGGGATTGGTCCAGTTTTTAAAACAAATACCAAAAAAAATAAAAAACCTTTAGGAA
>CACOIV010000031.1 GCA_902627335.1 uncultured Prochlorococcus sp. | reverse complement strand
TAAATTTAAAAACAATAGTTATACCTATACGATATTTTCAAAAAATAATTTAAAATTTTTAGATCAAAAAATAATTTTTAAATCTGAGCGACCTATTTTTGTTTATGAATCAAACAACTTTACTTTTCTAAGTAATGATTTATCTGAATTATTAAATACATTAGATCCACTTATTCTTGACAATATACTTCAGGCAGAAACAAGTAATTTAATTCTAGACGACAATTTAATTATTAGAAATTTTAATAATCGAAGATTTGACGATTTTTTAAATATATTTCACTCATTAAATTATTTTACCGCAGATGGGCTATCTCTTAGCTTAGATACTTTGGAATCAAAAACCATACAAAAAATTCCAGAAACTATACCAAGTATTCAATTAAAAACCTACATAAACTTTTCTTAAATATTTGCACTAAAGGTTTAATACGTTTCAATTAACTTTCAAAAATTGTGGTTAACAAATAATAATTTTATTATGTTGTTTACATACCACAATTTTAAGATAAATATTTTGGATACCTCAAAACTAATTTTAAAGCCAGGTTTAGAAGGTATCCCCGTGACTCAATCTTCAATTTGCGATATTGATGGCCAAAAAGGCCATCTATTGTATAGAGGATATCAAATTGAAGAATTAGCTCAAAAGAGTAGTTTTTTAGAAACCGCTTTTCTTTTAATTTGGGGAGAACTACCAACAACTAGTGAATTAAGAAATTTTGAAGCTGAAGTGCAAATGCACAGAAGACTAAGCTTTCGCGTAAGAGATATGATGAAATGCTTCCCTGCTTCAGGTCATCCAATGGATGCCCTGCAATCAAGCGCAGCATCACTAGGCCTTTTCTACTCAAGAAGAGCCATAGATGACCCTAAGTATGTATATAAAGCAGTTATAAGGCTTATAGCAAAAATACCAACTATGATAGCTGCTTTTCAATTGATTAGAAAAGGGCATGATCCCATTCAACCACGAGATGATTTATCTTATTCATCAAATTTTCTCTACATGCTTACAGAGAAAGAGCAAGATCCTCTTGCAGCTAAGGTCTTTGATAAATGTCTAATTCTTCATGCTGAGCATAGCTTAAATGCCAGTACCTTTAGCGCGAGAGTAACAGCAAGTACACTTACAGATCCCTATGCCGTGGTCGCATCAGCCGTTGGTACCTTGGCTGGGCCCCTTCATGGAGGTGCGAATGAGGACGTAATTGCAATGCTAGATGAAATTAAATTACCAGAAAATGCAAAGTCTTTTATTAAAGATTCCATATTAACCAAAAGAAAAATAATGGGTTTTGGCCATCGGGAATATAAAGTAAAAGATCCAAGGGCTATGATACTGCAACAATTAGCAGAGGAATTATTTGATAGATTCGGAAAAGATGACATGTATGAAGTAGCTAAAAAGCTTGAAGAAGAAGCCATACCACTTTTAGGAGCAAAAGGAATATTTCCAAATGTTGACTATTACTCTGGACTAGTTTATAGAAAATTGGGAATACCAAGAGATCTTTTCACACCTATTTTTGCAATTTCTAGGGTGGCAGGATGGCTTGCACACTGGAGAGAACAGCTAGGAGCTAATAGAATTTTTAGACCATCTCAAATATATACAGGTTCAAAACCAAGATCTTGGGTTCCGTTAGATGAAAGATAAAAATAGTTACTACTAAAAAAAAATCCGCGATTAAACCATAAATCAAGTTAATGTTATAGATAGATCTTTAAAAATGTTGTGAGCACTGGTTTAGATTTAGAATATAGTTTTAACGAATTGTTAAAGGGGTTAGGATTATCCAGCGAGATTGCTCATATTATTTGGTTACCTTTCCCAATGCTAATTGTATTAGTTGCTGCGGTTGTAGGAGTACTTGTAACTGTCTGGTTAGAAAGAAAAATCTCTGCTGCTGCTCAACAAAGAATTGGTCCTGAATACGCCGGAGCACTTGGAGTACTTCAACCAATTGCAGATGGTTTAAAACTCTTAGTAAAGGAAGACATCATTCCTGCAAAAGCAGACTCAATTTTGTTTACTACTGGACCAGTATTAGTGTTAGTTCCAGTTATCTTATCCTGGTTAATTGTGCCTTTTGGGCAAAATTTACTAATAAGTAATGTTGGGGTAGGAATTTTCTTATGGATTGCACTAAGTAGTATCCAGCCGATAGGTCTACTAATGAGCGGTTATGCATCCAACAATAAATACTCCCTCTTAGGAGGACTAAGAGCGGCTGCCCAATCTATTAGTTATGAAATACCCCTTGCTCTGTCTGTGTTAGCCATTGTAATGATGACTAATTCATTGAGTACAGTAGATATTGTTAATCAACAAAGTGGCGCAGGAATTTTAAGTTGGAATATCTGGAGACAACCTGTAGGTTTTATAGTTTTTTGGATATGTGCCTTAGCAGAATGCGAACGCCTTCCCTTTGACCTCCCAGAAGCAGAGGAAGAGTTAGTAGCTGGATATCAAACTGAATATGCAGGTATGAAATTTGCCTTGTTTTATCTCGGTAGTTACATTAACCTTATTCTTTCAGCATTACTTGTTTCTGTACTTTATTTAGGAGGGTGGGGATTCCCAATTCCAGTTGAAACTATTGCAAATATTTTAAACATCCCAATCAATTCCTCATTTATACAAGTTATTACAGCAACGTTGGGAATAGTTATGACCATATTAAAAGCTTATCTTTTGGTTTTCATAGCAATTCTGCTTAGATGGACTACACCAAGAGTAAGAATAGACCAATTACTAGACTTAGGTTGGAAATTTCTATTACCTATCTCTTTAGCAAATCTTTTATTGACAGCAGGACTCAAACTGGCTCTTCCAAGATTTTTTGGAGGGTAATTTAAGTATTAATACTTACAGAAACAATATTTTTCTGTTATAACGTATATATATAGGTTTCTGTTATGAAAGATTTTCTACAAAAAGTTAACAGTTATATAAAAGAAGCTTTTGGCGCAAGTAAATATTTGTTTGACGGAATTACAGTTACATTTGATCATTTAAAAAGAAGACCCGTAACTGTCCAATATCCATATGAGAAATTAATTCCTTCGGAAAGATATAGAGGCAGAATTCACTATGAATTCGATAAATGCATAGCTTGTGAAGTTTGTGTCCGAGTATGTCCCATTAATTTACCTGTAGTTGATTGGGTAATGAATAAAGAAACAAAGAAAAAGGAATTAAGAAACTATTCTATCGATTTTGGGGCATGCATATTTTGTGGCAACTGTGTGGAATACTGTCCAACAAATTGTTTATCAATGACTGAAGAATATGAATTGGCGACCTTTGACAGACATAATTTAAACTACGATAATGTTGCTCTTGGAAGATTACCCACAAATGTCACTTCTGATCCTACAGTTCAATCTTTAAAACAATTAACTTACCTTCCAAAAGGTGTTATGGATCCTCATGAGGTGCCTGCATCTGACCCAAGAGTAGGTAAGCTTCCGGAAGAGGTGTTAGATTGGATGGTATCAAGTAATTCCAAAGAAGAACTTCCTTTAGGTAATTCTAAGTAAATAAATGTCTATAGCTGTAACTACTCAATTTATTTGCTTTGCAGTTTTATCATTAGTAATTATTGTTGGTGCCTTAGGTGTTGTCCTACTTGAAAATATTGTTTATTCCGCATTTTTACTTGGAGGAGTTTTCATGAGTGTTGCAGGACTTTACCTTCTATTAAATGCAAGTTTTGTAGCTGCTGCGCAAGTTTTAGTTTATGTAGGTGCAATTAATGTTTTAATACTTTTCGCCATTATGTTAGTTAATAAAAAAGAAGACTTAAAACCAATGAAGTACCTAAATTCAAGAAGATTAATATCTACTACCATTTGCATAACTCTCTTAAGTCTGTTAATTCGTGTAGATTTATCAAAAGTCTGGAAGATTGCCAATCCGAATTTATCAATTGGTGAAGAATCAACTGTAAGAATTGGAGAACATTTATTTAGTGATTATTTACTCCCTTTCGAGGTTGCATCTGTACTTCTGCTAATGGCTATGATTGGAGCAATTGTATTAGCTAGAAGAGATGTTTTAACCAAGGATATTTCGACTGGCTTGCCTGTAGACCAAGAACTGATTGAGAAATCAGATAAACCTCTACTTATTAAAAAAAATTAATTTAAAAGATAATGAATTTCGAATCAATCCCATTACAAGGATTCCTGATAGTATCTTCAATACTATTTTGCATTGGGATCTGGGGATTATTGAATAGTAGAAATGCCGTAAGAGTTTTAATGAGCATTGAATTAATGTTAAATGCTGTAAATCTTAACTTAATGGCCTTTTCTTCCTATGTAGATAATAATTTAATACAAGGTCAAGTGTTTTCCATATTTGTAATAACTGTTGCAGCAGCTGAAGCTGCCGTGGGACTAGCTATTCTCCTCTCACTATATAGAAATAGAGTAACAGTCGATATGGAAAGCTTTAATTTATTGAAATGGTAATTATGCTTAATGAAACTTTCATTAGTTCTTATTATATATCGATCGAAAAGCACTATTGCTAAAGAGGCTGCTAAATTTTGCGCAAGTGTTTTAGATGAAAAAAGTATCTTTTCAATTAAACTTGAAAGTGATTTTGATAGAAATAGTATTGAAGATATTTTCTCAAAGGAACAAAAACCAAATTTAGTTGTTGTCTTAGGTGGTGATGGAACAGTACTTAAATCTACCGATGCAATAGCTAATCAAAATATTCCTATTTTAAGTTTTAATTTAGGAGGCAATCTTGGATTTTTAACTCAAGATAAGCAATTGTTATTAGATAAATCATTCTTAGAACTTATAGAAAAAGATTATTTCACAGTTGATAGTAGATCAATGCTTGAATGTACCGTCTTTGATGAAAATCATGAGCGATCTAATACTGCCAAAATAAGTAGATTTTTTGCTTTAAATGACTTTTACTTCAAGTCTAAAGAGGATGATCTTTGTTCAACAAATCAAATAAAAATTGAGATCGATGGCGAATCAGTTAATGAGTATAAAGGGGATGGGTTAATCATCTCATCTGCAACTGGTTCAACTGCATATTCAATGGCTGCAGGTGGGCCAATTGTTCACCCTTTAATAGATTCTATAATCATTAATCCAATATGTCCTATGAGTTTATCAAGCAGGCCAATCATAATCCCTGGAATCAGTAAGATTATGATTAAGACTATAAGTAAAGAACTCCAAATTTGGAAAGACGGCTCAAAATGTATATCCTTCAATAAATCCGACTATTGCTTAATCCAAAAAAGTACAAACATAACAAATATGATTTCATTAAAAAATAGTACTTCTTATTACAACAAGTTAGTACAAAAATTAGAGTGGAGAGGGAATTTATCCTAAAAACACTCTCCAAACTCTTTATGAATTTAGAAATTGAAAGAAGATTTTTAATAAAAAACAATAACTGGAGAAAATATATCATCAATCAAGCTTTAATAGTTCAAGGTTATTTGAGTTCAAATAATGATGGATGGATAGTGCGTTTGAGATTCGAGAATAAGCAATTCAAATTGACTCTTAAAAAACATATTATTCAATCTACAAGCCTTGAATTCGAGTATGAAATCAATAGCACTGAAGGAAATCAAATACTTTCTAATATCAAAAATAAAATTGAAAAGGAAAGGTTTTATTTAAAAATTAATGATCAGGATTGGATAGTGGATATTTTTCAAGGTAGAAATGCACCTTTAGAAATTGCTGAAATCGAATTAGAATCTGAACACAAAACAATTATCATACCCGATTTTATTTCTACAGAAATTACTGGAATAAAAATTTTTTCAAATTATCAATTATCAATCAATCCCTTTTCTTCTTGGATTGATAAAGATATCAATAAATTTTCTAAGATCTAGCCAAATGCGCATTATTGATTTAGATTTTAAATCTGCATCACATGAACGAATGTATGGTCTTTACGATAGAGAAGGCATATTAAGATACGTCAATTCTGACAAGGATGCTTGTTTAGAATATGCAGAATTATTTGAGTTAAACGATAAAAGTTACTCTTTACTATCCTTTAATAATACGGAGGATGATCTTAAAGATATTAATCTTGATCAGAATCAGGAAGAGAACAACAATTAAAACCATCTCTACATATTTTTCCATTATCCATAGCCCAATTTAAAAGAGCTACCCTATTTTTTGAACCAGTTTTAGTAAACATATTGCTTACATGATTATCAACCGTTCTTTTGCTGATAGTGAGCTTCACAGCAATTTCTTGGTTTGTTAATCCATCAGCAACTAGATCAATGATTTCCATCTCTCTTGAAGAGAGGCCCATCATATCAAAGTTGTTTAATTCGTCATCAACCATTTGCATTTAAACAGCTCTTTTTTTATAGTAATAAAGTTTGCCAATCTAATCAAAGTTGTTAACTATCTAGCAAACACTTTAGCAATTGAAATCGAAACTTCAGAAAACCTTAGAATCTCATTCTAAAGCAATAACGGCAGAATTAATGCCCCCAAGAGGTGGTGACCCCATACGATCTCTCAAGATAGCACAACTTTTGAAAGATAAGGTACATGGTGTTAACATAACTGATGGCAGTAGGGCTGTAATGCGGATGTGCAGTTTGGCAATGTCCAAACTATTACTGGAGAATGAGATAGAACCAATCATGCAAATATCATGTAGAGATCGTAATAAAATCGCTTTACAATCAGATATTCTGGGAGCCAATGCTTTGGGTATAAAAAACATTCTTTGCATTACAGGCGACTCTGTTAAAGCAGGTGATCAACAAGACGCCAAGGCTGTGCATGAATTTGAAGCAGTAAAACTACTCAAACAAATTCAAGAATTTAATCAAGGTATTGACCCTAGTTTTAAAAGCTTAAGTGATAATAAAACTGATATTTTTGCTGGTGCTGCGGCTGATCCAAGCTGTAATAATTTAAAAATATTAAAAAAAAGAATTGAAAAGAAAAAACAAGCTGGTGCCAAATTTTTACAGACTCAAATGATTATGGAGAAAAAATATTTAACTAGATTTTGCCACGAAATCAGTAGGCCCATTGATTTACCTGTTTTAGCAGGAGTCTTTCTTTTGAAATCCTATAAAAATGCACTTTTTATAAATAAGTATGTTCCTGGAGCAAATATTCCTGATAAAATCTTAAATCGTTTGAAAGAAGCAAAGAATCCATTGGAGGAAGGAATTAATATTGCTTCAGAACAAGTTAGAGACTTTATAGAAATTTCGGAAGGAGTTCATATTATGGCTGTAAAGAGTGAACATCTAATCCCAGAGATAATTAAAAAAGCTGGTATTACTCTGGAATATTAATTAAATCAGTTCCTAAAAGTTCTGCCATAGCCTTTTGCTGAGGAGAAGGCTCTAAAAGATCCATCCTTCTAGAATCAGTAATCAACCAATCAAGTGATGCATCTTGCAGGTCAAAATGATCTCCATTCTTTCCAACGCAATATCTCCCAAAAACTAACTTATCGACCAACTTAACACCTTTTCCAATTTTTGAATAATCAAAAATTATTGAATTATCTATAATTGCCCCCTCGCTAATACAACAGCTTGGGCCAATCATTGTTGGACCTATAATAGTAGCTCCATCTTCAATACGAGTCATCCCTCCAATATATACTGGTCCTTTGATTTCAACATTTGCCCAGTTTGCAGCTACATTCAAACCAGTAAAAACACCAGGTTTTATCTCCTTGCCTGGGATTTCAACTTGTCTAACCTTACCTTTTAAAACATTTCGAATAGCTCTCCAATAGTCAGGTACTTTCCCTATGTCAACCCACTCGAAATCCATCTGCAAAGCATAAAAAGGTAACTTTTTTTCAACTAATTTAGGAAACAGATCGGCACCAATATCAAATTTCTTCCCAGAGGGAATATGTTCAAATATTTCTGGTTCAAATAAATAAATTCCAGTATTAATTGAATCACTTAAAGCCTCTTCTATGGAAGGTTTTTCTTGAAATGCCTTTACTCTATCTTTACTATCAGTAACTACAACTCCATAACTAGAGACTTGATCTTTAGGAACTTTCTTAGTAATTAAACTTGCTATTGCGCCCCTTTCTTTATGTCTTTTAACAGCTTCTGTTAAATCAACATCTACTAAAGCATCTCCACACAATACTATAAAAGTTTCATCAAAAAACTTCTGAAAATCCTGTATTTTTTTTAATCCCCCCGCTGAACCTAAGGCATCTCCAATAAGTTCGCCATCTTCAATTCTGCCCTCAAAACTATATGCAATTTCTACACCAAATCTTTGCCCATCTCTAAAATAATTCTCGATCTCCTCAGCAAGATGAGAAACATTAACCATGATTTCCTTAAAACCATGTTCTTTTAATAATTCCAATAAAAACTCCATTACAGGTTTTTGTAAAATTGGAATCATTGGTTTTGGAATAATATGCGTTATTGGTTGAACGCGCGTTCCTTTACCAGCTGCAAGTATCATCGCCTTCATGGGCATCTAATAACCTCTTTGTACAACATTAGACCTAAATCTTCCAAAACCTCTAAGCAGCGGTCGGAGAAGTATCTGTCACTTCCAGATTTTCAATAGGTAATTGAGCTAAACCACCTTCCGGAATAATCCGTTTTATTTTTATAGGGCCATAGAGAGAATTAAATTGTTTAATTTCTATTTTATTTTGGGAAGAAAGGAAAAGTAAAGCCCAGAAAACCCCTAATCTATCCTTATCAAGATCTTTTTTCGCTACTTCTTTCCAAATATTTACTAAGTATTCAAAATCTACCCACTGTAATGCTTTTTCCCATTTTTCAAGAAAATCTCCCAAAGCCTTGGTGGTCTCTGGCAATTTTTCTCGATGCGCAAGAGTTTTAACTTGGTCAATCAAAGCCTTATCAGAATATTTCTTAAGCCTTTTTCTCTTCATTAATAAAATATCTTGAGTTTCAATAGTTTCTGCAATTGATTCCAATTGACTTATAAGTTCACCCAAGGTCGATGATCTTTGAATAATTGGCTGAGCTACTGATCTTCTTCGCAAATATCTCTCTGGATATTGCGGGATATCAAAATTTTGATTTATCCATTGTTGATCCATTATTTCTCCTTCATCTTCGAAACTTGAAAAATCTTCGGGGAAAACATCAGATTCAAGAACTTGAGCTTTCAAATTCACTAAAACAGATGCCGCAAAAAAAGCTTCACTAGTATCTGATAAATCTCTTTCATAGGAAATTTGACATCCACCCTCATTCTCTAATTTCTGATTAAATTGATCCAAAAAACTATCAATCACACTAATTACATCAATATCCCACGGATCTAAGTCTCCTCTTCCAGCCGCATCTTGAAGAAATTTTATCAATAATCTAGGTCCTAATTTTGACCTATCAATAGATGCAGAATTCGATATTTTAAACAAAAATAGCTAAATACAATTTATCTATTTATAAATTAATTAGCCATCATTTTTACATTAAATTAAAACTTAATTGGGGGTGCTTTCATCACTTGGCTACTATCACTAACAAAATCAACATCCTTAATATTAGATTTTATCGCATTTA
>CACOIV010000030.1 GCA_902627335.1 uncultured Prochlorococcus sp. | reverse complement strand
ATGC
This sequence comes from uncultured Prochlorococcus sp., assembly GCA_902627335.1. Classification (GTDB taxonomy): domain Bacteria; phylum Cyanobacteriota; class Cyanobacteriia; order PCC-6307; family Cyanobiaceae; genus Prochlorococcus_A. The sequence continues at coordinate 9,958 of CACOIV010000030.1, read as the reverse complement.
TACTGCTGTAGAAATATTGAATGTATTTGCACCATCACCTCCGGTTCCGCAAGTATCTAACATGAATAACTCTGGTCTTTTAATTGGAAGATTACAGAAGTCCAAGAGCTCTTTTGCCATAGATGCAAGTTCAATACCTGTTGCTCCTTTTGCTCTAAATCCTGCTAAAAGGGCACCAGTTTGTACGGGTTCAATTTCATTAGTTAACCATAAATTCATTAATCTATGAGCTGACAATTCATTAAGATCGTTACCCTCGACTAATTTATCAAGTATTGAAGTAATTTCTTGTTGAGAGGACATTTGATTGAATACTTTAAAATTAATTTGATGTATCGAAACCAGAACCAACTAAATCGTCTGATCTATTATTTGGACTAAAATCATTTGACCATATTATCCTCGTCTTAGAAAATAATGACTCTTTTGAAATTTCCCAAAAAGTAAGGATTTTTTCTAAGTCAGCTTTTAAATCTTTTTCACCAATAAAATTTTGATATCTTTTTATTAACCTTGCTAGATTAATTAGATCAAAATCATCAGGATTATTTTTAATTATTAAAGAATCGACTATCTCTTTATCTGAATCATGAAGCGGATGAATTTGTTCATCTTCCATAGCAAAAAAACCTTATCTTTATAAAATTAGCTCACAAATTTAGAAATGAAACATTATCTTAATCATATTGGAAAAATTAAATGAAAAATTTGAAAATTAAAATAATAAAAAAATACCTTAGACCATATAAGAGGGAATTATTTATAGGATCTATTGCTCTCCTATTAGTAAATATTTTAAGCGTAATAATTCCCTTAGAAGTAAAAAGCATAATAGACCAACTTCAGGAGAGTTTCTCAACTAAATTTATTATTTCTAAATCCATTTGGTTAATCTTATTAGCAACAATAATGGGTTTGATACGTCTATTTTCAAGACAAATAGTATTTGGCATCGGAAGGAAAGTTGAAGTAAATTTGAGACAAAAACTTTTTGATCATTTACTTATTCAAGATCCTGACTGGATACAAAAAAAAGGTAGTGGAGATATTATTACTAGAGCAACAAGTGACGTAGAAAATATAAGAAGGCTACTGGGATTTACCGTTTTAAGTTTATTCAATATTGTTCTTGCTTATTCTTTAACAATTCCTTCAATGTTTTTAATTAATAAAACTCTAACTATAACTTCATTAATGATTTTTCCTTTAATACTTGGGATCGTAGGATTATTCGGTGGAAGAATGGTAAACCAAAGAAAATCACAGCAAGAAGCCTTATCAAAATTAAGCGATTTAATTCAAGAGGATTTATCTGGTATAAGTGCTATCAAAATATATGCTCAAGAAAACTCAGAGAAGAAGCAATTTAGCAAATTTAATAAAATATATCGAGATGCAGCTATAAAATTGGCACGCACAGCAAGTACATTGTTTCCTCTTCTTCAAGGTATTTCATCCATATCACTTTTACTATTACTAGCTTTAGGAACTACGCAACTAGAAAATGGATTTATAACAATAGGAGGACTTGTAGCACTTATTTTATATGTGGAAAGGTTAGTTTTCCCAACAGCACTTTTAGGATTCACCATAAATACATTTCAACTTGGTCAAGTAAGTTTAGATAGAGTTGAAGAGATTCTTAATAGTCAACCAACAATATTTAATTCTCCTAATTCTAAACCTTTAGATAAGCCAGTAAAAGGTAGAATTACAGCCAAAAATTTGAGCGTTAAATATAACGACTCCAAATCGAAAGCCCTTGATGGCATTACCTTTACTATTAATTCAAGAGAACTAGTCGCTATAGTTGGTCCTGTAGGTTGTGGTAAAACGACATTGGCGAAATGCTTGGGCAGGACAATAGAGTTTTCAAATGATCAGCTTTTCATAGATAATCATGATATAAAAAAAGTTAATCTAGAGGATTTAAGAAAAAATATTGCAATTGTTCCTCAAGAAGCTTTTTTATTCACTTCAACAATTTCTGATAATATTAAATTTGGCAACCCTGAAGCAAAGAACTACATAATAAAAAATTCTGCCAAAAGAGCAGGTCTAATTGAAGATATTTATAATTTTCCAAAAGGATTTCAAACAATTGTGGGAGAGAGAGGAATAACACTAAGTGGTGGCCAGAGACAGAGGACCGCTCTTGGAAGAGCTTTATTAATTGATTCTCCAGTAATTGTTTTAGATGATGCATTAGCAAGCGTAGATAACAAAACTGCTTCAAAAATTATCAAAGAGATAAGAAACAATAATGATAAAACTATTCTTATGATTAGTCATCAGTTATCAGTCGCAGCAACTTGCGATAGAGTTATTGTTATGGATGAAGGGAAAATTGTTCAGGAGGGTTTACATAAAGATCTTATCGAATCAAAAGGACTTTATAAAAAACTTTGGGAAAGAGAGTTAGCTGTTAAGAATATAGAAAATAATTAAATCATTATCCCAAAATTTTTTCATTAGATTACTTTTTTCCTATAATTCAATATATTTAGATTATGTAATGCTTCAAAACTTTAGAAATTTCCTAAAAAATAAACAACAAAATAATGATTATTTTGAACACAGAATATTAAATACAGACATTTATCAAGAACCTAGAGAAGGGGAAGACTGTTTAATTTTTGGTTGTGGGTGCTTTTGGGGCGCTGAAAAATGCTTTTGGAAACTACCTGGTGTTATAACTACATCTGTAGGATATGCTGGAGGGTCTACCAACAACCCCAAATATAATGATGTCTGCTCTGGATTCACAGGTCATGCTGAGGTAGTTAAAGTTATTTGGAATAAATCTTTAATTGATATTAGTGATTTACTAAAAATGTTTTGGGAGTGCCATGACCCAACCCAAAAAAATAGGCAGGGTAATGATTCAGGAACTCAATATAGATCAGCCATTTATTTTTTTAGCAAAGAAAACGAACAAATAATAAGAAGAACTAAAGATTCCTATCAAAAAACTCTTTCAGAAAATAAATTAGGCAGTATTGAAACCGAGATTAAACAAATCGAGACATACTATTATGCAGAGATTTATCATCAACAATATCTTGCTTTAGATGGAAGTAGGCAATATTGCTCGGCCTCTCCAACAAATATTAAATTAGGGGATTTTAAAGGATCAAACTATAAACTAGATCCAAAAATTTGGGAAAATTTTGATTGGACAATTGAAAAGTGTGTATTAAGGTCTGATAATAAACAAATTAAGATTTAATAATCAAATTCATAGACATAAAAAAATCATTCAAAAAGTAAATTATTAGAAAAATTTTTAATTTATTTGAACAGAACATATTCTAAATAAAAAATTATATTAATTCAATAATTGAATATTCTAGATATATGATTAAAAGAATGCGGGGCGTAGCGCAGTTTGGTAGCGCACCACTTTGGGGTAGTGGGGGTCGTGGGTTCAAATCCCGCCGTTCCGATTATTTATTTTCATCAGAACCGATTAAGGACTTATATAACTTAAAGGAACTAATCCCAACCGCCAAGAAAGTAAATGAAGAAAAGAAAATCATAATCACAAGTGTTGAGTTAGGAACTTCAACTTCACCTAATTGAATAGTGGCCAGAATATCCATTCTTTAAAGCAAATTCTTAGTTTTCATCATATCAAATTTATTATTCTAATAATTATTCTTTTGTAAAAAAGAAAATTAAAAAATCATTTTAAGCTGATTTATATAAATATTTCTTCTATTAAAATTAAAAAAAACTTAATAAAAGTTTTAAATAAATTTGATTAATTAAAGTTAATTCTACTTTATAAGGTATATCATAAAAAATAAAAATGCTTAGTAAACCTTTCCTTAAAATTTTATTAATAGCAACTGTAGTATTACCCTTTCATTCTATAAAAGCCGATTATTTGCTAGTAATTGGAACATACAGGCAAGGACCTGGAAACAGGCCAGAGGTTAGCGGGATAACTAGTCCTTCTCTTTATTCACTACCGATGAAAGATATAGAGACTTGTAGAATAGCTGGAGAGAAAATAACTAATGAGATTTATAAACCAGTTTGGCAATTTGATAGTAAATGGACTTGTATTAAGACTGGTGAAAAGAACTGATACTATCTTTTTACATCATGGGCGCAACCATCACCTTTATAGTTATCGCTTTCATAAAAATCGCTTTTAGTTCCAAAATATGCTGTTAGCAAAACGAAAGGGAAACTAAATAAAAATAAAATAGTAGTTAACTCCATATAAAAATTTCTTTAAGTATTTAATTATTCTAATAATAGTTCTAATTTATATGAAATAATTTTTTTGAAATTTAATACTCGGTTGGACCTTTAATTCCTAGATAAAAGAATGCTCCAAGACCTACTAATAAAATAACACCTGCAATAGCGGCAGATGGAACAAAACCACCAAAAGCAAAGGATCCTAACAGATTCATCGTAATTCGATTAACTTTTTAAATAATATCAATATTAATAAGTGTATTTCTTAAAAATATTGAGTCGAAGACAATTCTTTTTTAGATAAAAAAACGAAATAAGATAAAGTTAATATCTATTTGCTCAAAAAAGATATTTGATTAGAGATGTAAAATATATTTCTTTTAATAATATTAAAAGAAAATTTAAATATTATTTTAAAGTTTAAAATTTTTTAAAAAAAATAATAAATAAATTTTCTAAATTAGTCATTATTAATAGATACTTTTATAAGTTTTCTATCTTTATTAATTATAACTAAGGTATTTGAATTTATTAGATCAAAGCTTTCATGAGGTAAGCAAAAACATAGCATTCTTAAAAAATCATTTAACTTTTGATCTCTCAAGGAAGAACCTTTTATTTTAAACATTTCCTCTTCTTGCTGACATTTCCAATCTTTCATATATTCAAAATACTCTGGTTTAATATGCCAAATTTTATCTAATAAATCCCAAATCTTTAAGTAAGATAATAAATTAATTTGTATTTTTCTTCTAAAGTTGATCTCATGTTTAGATAAGCAAGAATCTAAATAAATTTTATTTTGATTACTTTCAGAGTAAGGATTTATTCCTAAGAACCATCCTTCTAAAATAACAAGATCTGGGGTTTCAGTTCTCCACCTAGATCTATCGCCTAGTCCAGATCTAAGTGATTTGTCGTAAATTGGAACATTCAAGATTCCAGTTTCTTTCCAATCAAATAATTTTTTTTCCATTAAATTTACTGAATGTGTACCAGGAAATCCCCTAGAAACATTCCAAGGATTATCTAAAACAGCCTTTTTCATCTCATGAGAAGGCAAGTAAAAGTCATCTAGAGATATAACACTTATCTTAAAATTTAATTGCATAGCAAGTTCTTCAATCAATAATCCTAAGGTAGTTTTGCCTGTCCCTGGCAAGGCAGATAAACCTATTATTTTTCTTTCTGAGTTATTTTGATTAAGCTTATAAGCGTCAGATAAAAGTGGCAATATCAATCCCCATAACCAATCATCTTTAAATTTAGGAGAGGATAATTGAGAAACTTTAAAAAATAAATCATCTTTTTGACTCCAAAAATTAAACCAGTTTTCAAGAGAATCCCAACCAATGTTAATAATTAAATCTTCAAATATATCTAGAGGGAAATTTATATCTAAATTTTTCATAAGAAAAATCGGTGATCATGAGGGATTAGATTTCTCAAAACATTTTTCACCTCTTTTTGCCACCCAACTCCATGAGGTTCCTTCGAGGTAACATAATTTAAATCATTTAAATCTTCTAAAAGTTTTTTATTTGGTCCATTAATACCAGATATTACGATCCTATAATCAGCTTCTTGAAGAAGAGGAAGATCATTTGGAGAATCCCCTAATCCTATTATTTTTACTTTACTATTTTTAGAAAATTCTTTAAGTTTCTTGATTGCTTCTCCTTTGCTTGAATTTTTTGAAAGAAGATGGCTCATTCTATTGCCACGGAAAATAACAACTTCATATTTTTTACAAAATTGTTTTAAATCTTCTTCAAGATGATCTGGTGGATTAAGAAAAGGCATGCTCCAATGTCTATCTCTCATAAGATTTAATGAATCGCCTGATAAACCAGTAAGAGAATTTGCTTCAGTATCAGAGAGCTCATTTAAAGGTATAAGTTGAAAATTTATATCACATGAAAGTTTTTTTAAGATATATTCTAATTTTTGATAACTTTCACCTAAAATTATTTCCCAACTTTCTTCAATATTAGAATTAGAGTAAATTGCTGCTCCATTTTCGACAATATATGGATCATTTAATCCCAAATCTTTTTGTATAACTTTTACTTCAGAGGCCGTTTTACTAGTACAAAGTATTACTGGTATTTTTAATTCTTTAAGTCTTAAAATTGTTTCTTTTGCAGGTGTTAGATCATAGGAATGATCCATTAACGTTCCATCTACATCAGTAACTATCCAAATTCTAGAATTTTTAATCATTTTGAATCTAGTCCTATCCATAAAACATCAAAAGGATGCAAAACAAAATTCAAGTTTTTATAAATTCTTCCACTTAAATAATCTTTAAAGGATGAGTAATTTTCTTTATTTTTATTAAATTCATTAGTATTTATTGAATAATCTAATTTATTCTCTGTGAAATTATGTATAGCTATTAACGCATTAGAACCCTCCCCTCGCTTAATCGCTATTAAATCACTGCGATCATTAGACAAGCATCTCATTGAAGAGGACGGATGAAAAGATTTAAGTTTTGATCTTGTTTTCATAGCATGTGATAAATATTTCAAATTTTTACTTGCGTAAGAATCACAATTATTTAAAACTAATAGTAGTTTATCAAGTTCGAACTTTTCACGATTAAGATCTCTCCTTTGGCCTGTTTTTGAAAAGCTCTTAACATCATTATCAGAGGCGAGTAAAGCAGGTAAATAAAATGCTGGAATTCCTTTAAGAGCCATCACTATTAATTGCGATAAGATGAATCTTTCATACTGAAAACGCTTATTATCACGACTTGAGTCCTCCATTGCACTCCACCAACTGATATTTAATTCGTAGGGTTTATCTTCTCCATTAGATAATCTTCTATGACTTACTAAACCTCCCCTTTTTTCACAATCAACTAATAATGACTTAATTCTATCTTCATTCATTAAACCCTCAAGAGGTCTTAATCCTATTCCATCATGAGAAGCGGTGAAATTAAAAAGAGTTGTAGAAATTGGTAATTTTGGCCATTTATTTATCCAAGAATTTAATATATCTGCCCTTGAAGTAATAACAGCCTCTAAAACCAAAGGCGGCAATGGAAAATTATATGCCATATGAGCTTCATCTCCAGGTTCAATATATGATAGATTTTCTTTTTGAGGAACATTAGTCTCAGTTATTAGTACTCCTTCACGAAGTAAACTATAAAGTTGAATTCTTAGAGTTTTAACAAGTAAATGAGCTTTGGGCAAATTCAAACAAGTTGTACCAGATTCTTTCCAAATAAAGCCAACTGCATCAAGCCTAAACCACTTAATTCCATTATTTACATAAGTAACAACAAGATTTAGGAATTCAACAATCATTTTTGGATTTTGCCAATTCAAATCAACTTGATCTGGTCCAAAAGTAGTCCATACCTGTCTTGGACCTTTTGAAGTATTAATATAAGAGAATAGTGATGAACTTCTAGGCCTAATAACGCTATCCCAATCCAAACTTTGAGAAGGAGCAAAAACATTCGACAAACCTGGTTCCTGATTTTTTATAAATTGTTGGACCCAAGGATGAGAGGAAGAAACATGATTAAGGACTAAATCTGCCATGAGAATATGACTTTTTGAAAGAAGTTTTATATCATTCCAAGAACCAAATCGCTCATCTAAAATCTTATGACTTGAAACAGCAAAACCCCCATCACTCGTAGATTTCAAAAAAGGTAATACATGAAGAACACTTGAAAGGTCCTTAAAATATAGTTTTAAGAGTTCTCGTAAAGTACTTAAAGTAGGTTCCCCAGGATTCTGGATGGAATCTGCGTAAGTAATTAATACAGAGTGAGTTTGATCCCATGGAATTAAATTATTTATTTCTTCATATCCAGACTTCTTTTCGAATTCATCTAATATCTGCAACAATTGATTAAAAACTAAATTAATTTCTTCGCTATTATGATTTTGGTAGATTGACTCAAGCAATTCTTTTAGCTTAGATCTATTTAATCTTTTCTCTGAATCAATTTTCATTACTTTGAATAAACATCGAAGTTATTAACACTATTCTGCACATCAAATAGCAAATGGACTTTCAACAAGGGTTAATCACAACAATTCATGAATACGGTATAAGTAAAGATTTGCTTAAGGAATTAAATAAAAAGTTAAAGAATCGACCAACCGCAATTTTAATTCCATGCTTATATGAAGAGTTTGAGAGACCAGCACTTAAAGATATTAAAGAAGTTCTTAAAGATTTAAATGGTTTAAATGAATTGGTCATAGCACTTTCAGCAAAATCTAAAGAACAGGCAAAAGCCGCCAAAGTCTTTTTTGATTCGATGCCATTTCCTGTTCATATACAGTGGAGCAATTCGCCCTCAGTAATTGAACTTCTTAAATCTCAGGAAAAAAATGGATTAGAATTATTAGGAACTCCAGGAAAAGGTTGGGCTGTTTGGCAAGGAATAGGAGTAGCCACAAGAAGATCTGAGGTAGTTGCTTTATTTGATGCAGACATTAGAACTTTCAGTAATTTATATCCATCAAAAATGATACTTCCCCTATTAGATGATTCTTTTGGAATATCTTATGTAAAAGCCTTCTATAGCAGATTATCTCTCGAAACAAATGAGTTGCAAGGAAGAGCAACAAGGCTATTTGTAGGTCCTCTTTTAGATAGTTTGGAACAATTAGTTGGTAATGGACCGTTTTTGCAATATCTCCAGTCATTTAGATATCCATTAGCTGGAGAATTCGCATTCACTAAAGATCTTGCAATGAATTTAAGAATACCTTGCGATTGGGGTTTAGAAATAGGATTATTGTCAGAAGTTTATAGAAATGTAAGAACTTCAAAGATTGCTCAAGTTGATTTAGGCTTATTTGATCACAAGCATAAAACCATCGGAGAAACTAAAAAAGAAGGATTACAACGTATGTGTACTGAGATATTATCTAGTGTTTTAAGGGGGTTGATGGAACATCAGGCACAAACATTAACAAGTACTCAACTATCTACACTTGAGGTCCTTTACAAAAGGGTAGGAGAGGATAGAGTAAAGCAATTTGGTTTAGATTCCGCAGTTAACAAAATTCCTTACGACAGACATGAAGAAGAACTTTCTGTACATAAATTTGCAAATTTACTAAAGCCAGCAACTCAAAATTTTCTGGAAAATCCTGCTACCCAACAATTACCAAGTTGGTCAAGAGTTTTATCATGTGAAAATAAACTTCAAGAAAATTTAGCTAAAGCGGGCTCTAAAGATATTAATTAGAACTAAAAATAAGGTTTTATTAGTAACTCTATTAAAAAACTAATCATTTTCGCATTTTATTAAATCAATGCTATTTGGATGATCATGAATATATTTATTAAATTTAATTGCCAATGTTCTGGCTTCATATGCATCACTTGCATAAAAACAATTTTCTATTCTAATATTTTCAAAATTACGGTAATAAACTGTATAAGGCTTAAGCAAGCAATCTAAATTATTGTTTTCTTTTAAGAAAGTCACGTCCGAAAATATATCTATTTTAAACATGCAAAAAAAATTTTTTTTTAGGAATAAAATTTGAGGTTTTCAATATATTTAAATAAGTGATTTACTAAATTCTTTTTTTAATATTTTTATTGATATCCTTTGATTTAAATCTTTTATTATTTGAACCTTCTATTAAAAAAACAAATTTTGAGAGTATGCTCCCAAAAAATGGATACCAAAATTTATTATAAAGGAATTTAAACACTTAATTAATAATTATGCTGCTAATAAATCTTCTGAATC
>CACOIV010000029.1 GCA_902627335.1 uncultured Prochlorococcus sp. | reverse complement strand
TAAATATGTTTATCTCCTAAGATTATATATATGTACGCGCTAGGAAAGTAAGTTTATCTTACTGTTTGAGGAAAATATGAGGGAGAGATTTTTTTAGGGAAAATTATTATTAGCTGAGACTTACTGCTATAACTGAATCCGGGCGAAAGGATTCTAACCTGCGACCTAGTGCTCCCAAAGAACCCGCACAAACAAGGCTATAATTGAGACTTATAGCTATATCAAGACTTTTTAAGAAATAAGTGTGGCCTGATTTGGACTAATATTACATATTTTGGGTGCGTTTTGGGTGCTATTTTCAATCAATTCTAAAACTAGTCAACAGATAAATTAATTCCAAGAGTGTCCCAGAAATAATTATCACATCCAGAACCACCTCCAGAGGCTCTAAAACCCATTGCTTCATCAGTATTATATGTGAGTATTAATGTGCCTTCTTTTTTATCTTGAATCGTAATTGATGTACTTAAATTAGCGTAGTGAAGATATTTTGTATAAGGTTTGCTTGAAACATTATTATCGTTCACCAAAACTAGTTTCATACCACTAGTTGAACTACCGTTAACAGATGCTGTTACCACTGGAGTAACTGGACCATAATTGTCATCCGATCCTGCAAACCCAGTTTCTGTAATAGATGCAGGATTGCTTACTGTTGCAGCCAAATCAGAATCTGTTGTAGCGGCACCAACTATAACGCCGTCATTATAAGAGTAAGTACCCTGTTTAATGTAGCAACCTGATCCGTTGTTTCCACTAACAAGAGGATTGTTAGAGGTTATAAAATAAAGTTGATCAAACGTCCCATCTGAAGGAGTTCGAAGACCATTAGTTAAATTTGTAGGTTTTCCTTTGTATTCAACTAGGTCAATCATTGTATTACCAGATAAATCCTTGAATACTGGGTTTAAATTACCTGAAGTTGAATCTCTGAAACCAATTTCGTAAAGGGTAATTGAAAGTCTTGTAGGGATTTGGTTCGCAATTGTTTCCAGAGTTGCAGAAACTCCAAAGAATAAAGCTGAACTTGCTATTAATTTTGAAAGTTTTGAGACTAGTTTTGATTTCATTTCTTTAATAAAAGTAGGTTAATAAATAAGTTATTGAGATTCCAATCTCACTGCCCATCCACCAGTTGACCTCTCTAGAAGTACATCATTTTTTCTCCTAACTGGCTGAGTCATTTGAGTGATCATATTTTTCTTATAATCTTTTTTGCCAAATGTCACAGGGCTGCCTGTAAGATTCACTCTTAATCCAAAGAATGTTTCATCTGTTCCTGGAAGAGAAGTGTTTACAGTAGTTGATGCAGCAGATATTTCATTTGATACATAAGCTTCTAAGCCAACATGAGGAGTAGCTTGCCAACTAACAGAACCTTCTAAACCAGAATTGTCCTGTGTATTTTTGTAGTCCCAGTTGAACCCTCTTACAAAGAAAGCCAATTGTGGATTATTAGGCAATCTATATCCCAATTCAACATCCCAACCATCAACAACTCTTTCTTTATAAGAAACACCTTTTACAGTTACATCTTTTTCATTAGTTATAGACATATACCAGTTGTTTCTTAATTCAAAATCTTTCCATAGATATTCTCCTCCAAGACCAAGTCTGCTATGCGCATCACTATAATCTGTCATTCTATAGTCCCAAAAAGCATTGGCTCCCAGCATAGAAACATCATTGGGACGATGTCTAATTCCTAGACCTAAGTTAGTAGTGGAACCCTCAGCATTAGTTGCAGTTGCTAATCTTGCTTGAGAAAAAGCAAGTGTTTTAATATCACCCTCATCATCTTTTGCAAGTTCTCCAAGTTTCATCAAACTATTTAAAGAGAAACTTGTATCTGATTCTGTCCCTCCAGAAATGTTGACAGAGGTCTGGGCAAAAAATGGAATACTTTGAATTGAACTATTAGCTGTTGACTTTACAAAGTCATAGCCGGCATCAGCTAATATTCTTTTACCATCACTAAACATCAAATCAGGATATTCACTGCCTTCTGCACCATCGTTCATTAATGGAACAAACTTAGTTGAATAAGTTGCTGCTTTGATTATGTATTCGTCTAATTTGTCTTTTGGTTCATATATATTTTGCTTGTTTGCAGTTCGATCAAATTTGATTTCTTCAAATTTGTATTCGTTAGCAGAAACAGAAAGAATAGAACCAAAAGCTAAGGGGATAAGAGATAGGGCTTTAGGTAATTTCACTTATAAAAATTTTTTTTTAAAGTACCACACTTTGAAACGAATTTTCTATAAAAATATGGAAAATCACAAAGGGATGACTATTTTGGGTGCATTTTGGGTGCAACCTTTTTTGGGTGTAATTTATTATTAGCTGAGACTTACTGCTATAACTGATCGGGGCGACAGGATTCGAACCTGCGACCTAGTGCTCCCAAAGCACCCGCAATATTAAAGCTATAATTGAGATTTTTTTTGCTAACAATATTTTTAGAGAAATAAGTGTGGTCTAATTTGGATTAATACATTATGGTTTGCGTGAGTAATTTAAATTTTTTCTCACGAAATATTCTTTTTTTAATAAAGAGGTATTGTAGAGAAAACAAATTTAACAAATGGAATTTTTAATAATAGGTATATTTTTACTTGCTATATATTTTATTCCTACTTTTATAGCTTTTCAAAGACGTCATACTTATAAATGGGTCATCTTGGGAATAAATACATTTGCAATAGCTGCTGGGGTTCCTTGGTTGGCTGCTTTTATTTGGGCTGTTTGGCCAACCAATAAGTCTTTAATTGATCCAATAGCAGGAAATGTAACTGGAAAGGGATCTAGAAATTCTGGGGATACTATTGGATCTTTGGAGTATGGAAGAGAACGGGGCTACTCAGAAGAGAAAAATAATTGATTTGATGGTAAATATAAAGTTAAAATACTAAGAATTAATTCGCTCCTAAGCTAATTAGATAAACTCTGGCAATCAATTAAATAATTATGACAACAAAAATAAAAGGTTGGGCTAACAGACAAAAAGATGCTGGTTGGGGATATTCTTTTGCTCATTGTATTCCAGGTGTATGGATTTATTACGCTATAACTCGAAGAACATTAACACCTTTTGTTTTTACCTTTGGCGGTACAACTCTATTAGGATTTGTTTTGGGATTCTTTTCAGGGATACTTATTCCAAATGTAGATGTAAAAACAATTGAAAAGACTTATTACATATCTTCAATAATAGCGACACCTTTTTTAGCTAAAAAGGGAATTAATTATGCCAGAAAAGAAGGCCAGAAAAAATTAGATAAAGAAACAAACTAGAAGATTTGGCATACATTTTGAGGGTAATTGATACATTTTGCGTGAGTTTGGCGTGAAGCAATAATTTGAGTGAATCAGGTATTAGCTGAGACTTATTGCTTCAACTGATCGGGGCGACAGGATTCAAACCTGCGACCTAGTGCTCCCAAAGCACTCCTTCGTTGATATGAGATTAATCAATAATTTCTTGCTATAACTGGGTTTTAGATAAGTAGGTGGAATGAGTTTGCGTCTCAAAATAGATCAAAGTACATAGTTCTATTTACTAAATACATAACCTTAGCGCTCCCCCTAGCGCTCCCCTCTACGACATAGTGCCTTAAGCTAAATAGGTCTTAGGTCTTTTATCTTTCAGGTATGAAAGAAAGGTAAGACCCAAAGACCTAAAAGGCGTGGAATGTTCAATTCTTCTACCCATTTAAGTCATATCCATTAATACTTATATAAAACGTATCTGTTGAAACTTTTCTCGAAATAGATACCTTTTCAGTGATTTGCAACTGATCTAAATTAGAGGGATAAAACCTTTTTTAATGGTTATGTTTGTGCATACTGCATGGCATCCATTTATCTCCCATTCGATGAGCCCCTTTACAGCCAAATTTATAAGCCTCCTTTTCTGCTTTTTCTTTTGTATCAAATAACATTGGCATTTCCATTCCTTTCTCTACGGGTTTATTTGAACATCCGAACGAAAGAATTATTATCGAAAGAAAAGGAATGAGAGAAATAAAGTTTTTCAAAATAAATTTATAAATAGTAGGACTATAAAATTTAAACTCTATTCGAAATCATAAAGAGTAGATTAATGAAACAATAAATATTATTATTCAAAATCTAATTTAAAAAATGAAACGCTTACTAAATCGAACCGCTATTTCATGTTAAAGTCCTAAGAATTTATTTTTAATTTTATGTCTAAAGGATTTTGGCTTGTTACTACCACAGTTACAAATCCAGCTTTTAATGAATATGTTGAAGCATTTCAACCCTGGATCGAGTCAGTAGGAGGGTCTGTATTTGCGAAAGATCTAGAGGGTCAAACTGTTGAAGGAAAGGGTGGGAAATTATCAGTAATTATTGAGTTTCCATCAAAGCAAGCTGCTATTGATGCTTACAACAGTTCTGAATATCAAGAACTAAGCAAGTTACGCTGGGCTAACTCAACCGATACAAATATCACAATTATGGACGGGAGTGTAACTCATTAATGAGTACTAAATGGGACGATACTTCTTGGCAGAAAGAGTTTTTGGAAATGAAATCTCATTCACTTTCAGATATAAAACTTTTAACTGATGGTGTAAAAGAATTAAAGGGAATAAAAGGATTAATAGGTGCTTGGCGTTTAGGCGTTCTGCACGTTGAATATGAAAGATTGAAGAATCAACAAAAATAGGTTCTTACTAGCTTTTCTATCCGTGAGTGTTTCATCGGCACAAGGTAAAACAAAGTACTTCTATCTAGCGCTCCTTTTAGCGCTCCTTTCTCAACTTAAGACGAACTCAAATATTTATAATCCATTACTATGACTGATCGAGGCGATAGGATTCGAACCTATGACCTAGTGCTCCCAAAGCACTTGTTTGAAGATATGAGATTTATCAATATTTCCTTACTATAACTAGATAGTAGATAAGTGGTGCAAATGGGTTTGAGTCTGAATGTAGCACAAAGTATATACCATTATGTACTAAATACATAAGCTAAGTGCCCCCTTTTGTGCCCCCCTTAGCGACCTAGTGCTTATTGTCATATAGGTCGATCATATGATGTTAATCATGCTTGAACTTATAATTATTAATGGTTGACAGCTGATCTAAATTAGAGGGGTAAGACCCTCTTTTTTATGAATATATTTTTCGCTGAACTTTACTCAGCTTATTTGAGTTTCTGGCAAAATTTAACTAATTTCAAAGGAGAAACAACAAGGAAAGATTGGTGGTATGTTCAATTAGCAAATTTAATCATAACAATAATTACTTTTCCATTTTTTGTTGCAATAACTGGATTTAATATCTATGGAATTATTTGCATTTTGCCTCAAATTGCGATTGATTTAAGAAGATTAAATAATTTTGGTAAAGATTGGAAATGGATTTTTATTAATTTAGTCCCTTTCATTGGTTGGCTTCTATGGTTTATATGGCTGGGGTTTGGGAAAGAAGGTAGAGGCAAAACAAATTTTATTTAAAAAAGTATGGGTAAAACTGTATCAAAACCTCTCACATAACCACAGGGTTAAAACTTAGTAGTGACTTTTACAAGATTGACAGTCGATCTAAACTAGAGAGTAAGATGAACATCCTTTATTCATGGATAAAAGATTTATTGCTGAAAAGATTATGACCCTATTGATTTCTTTAATTGGTTAAGAGAGTGGGGTTAGCAAAGTTAGTAGCTTTATTAATGGTTTTACTTCTAGTCGGTAGTTCCTTTATAGGTTTATTTATTTATTTCATAAAATGAAATCACCTACTAATTGGGAATTTTTCAAGCAAGATGAAAATAAAATTCTTTGGGTGCATATATGTACTAAAGACTTAACTGGTATTGCGATATCCTTAAACAAATGGTGGAAGACAAGATATCCAGAATATAAAATGAGAGTGGTCTCTAAAAAAGAATTTGAACAAGTAAAAATTGATTATTAAATGAAACGGTTACTACTCGTAATTAATTAATGAATAAAACTAACACTTGGTTAATTAGAGTAATTGCTGTTATTCTTATTTGTGTTTGCCTTATTGCATATCTAAATGCACAAAAGAAACCATCCTTACTCCTTTCAAAACCTAGTATTGAGGATTTGGAATATAAAGCATTCTTACTCCGTCCAAAACCTAGTTTTGAGGATTTGGAATATAAATCATTAGATAAGAAAAGGGCAAATGCTGAATTTGCTGCGAATAGGGATTATACGGACTATGAAAAATTTGGAAGTATAATTTTTTGTCGTACTTCATTCAATAGTCGGATTGAATCAGCAAACTATTCGAAACAAATGGAATTATATATTTCTGGAAAAGAAGCAGATTTATCAGAATGGGATACTGCTATAAAAGATTATGAAAACGAAAGATCAAAATGTAGAGACTTTAATCCTTAAATGAAACGCTTACTACTCGCATCACTATTTTTCTTCTTACCTGCAACTGCATTTGCAGTACCAACCAAACAAGAGCAATTTAAAAAATTAGAAAATGAATTAAGTTTGGAATGTCAGAAATATGGCGCAGAAAGTTGTGCTGCTAGATTTATTTCTATGGCTGCTTGTACTTATGTGTTTGCTGTTAATCAAGGCAAAGACCTTTATGAAGCAATGAATATTGCGGATCAATTATTTGTAGGCATTATGAGAGGTAATAAAATTAAACCTGAAATTATGTTTACAGAAGAAGGTAATATGAAACCTGTTATTACAAATGAAGTCGCAGAAAGAACTTTTCTATGCAAAGAAGCAACTGAAAAAGCAGTACCTAAATTATTTAAGGCTCGAGGTATGGAAGAGCCCTCTCCAGAAATTCAAAAAAGATTAACTAATAGCTTTGGATATTGGTGGATATCAACTATAGAAACTATCTATAAGCAGGGCAAAAAATGAAAAGTTGCTATGAGATCGCATTTGAGGAATGGTTGAAGAACAAAACCAAATTGTCAGATAGTTCACAATATAAGTATGTTGCAGCAATCAAAGGATCTATCTCTCAAAGATGTCTTGAATATGGGGTCATTAAAACAAATCTTCTTGAAGTAAGAGACCCAGTACTTTTTGAGAACATAAGAAAATGCTTAGAAGGAGATGAGCGATATATCTCATTGAATCAAACAGGAAACGATATGTATAAGCGTTCTATGGACTATTTTACTGAGTACCTTAAAGATGATTTGCCATCCATTGATTCTTCATCAATTAAAGGGTTTAAGGAAGCTCATCCAATCATTACTACTGAAGCAGTTGGATTGATAAATGCTCGTAAGGGTCAAGGAGTATATCGAAAATCACTTGAAGAATATTGGAAGAGTCGATGCTCTATTACTGGAACACCTGACAGCAACAAAGGAAAACTTCTTATTGCTTCTCACATTAAACCTTGGGCAGATAGTAATAATTCAGAACGAATGGACCAATTTAATGGACTCTTGTTGATTCCTAATCTCGATAAAGCATTTGATCGAGGGTATATCACCTTTGATAGATCAGGAGCTATTTTGATTTCTTCACAACTTAATACTCCCTCAGGATTTGGGATCTCAAAGGATTTATGCATTACTTCAAACAAACTCAATCAGAATCATCTTCGATATCTTGAATATCACCGCAAGAAAATATTTTTATCTGAGTGTTGAATTAAAATTTTATTTCGTAAAAAACTATGGCACAATTTACATCAAAGTACATCCAACGAGTGCCCCCTATTGTGCCCCTTTCGCAATATGAGACTATAAGCAATAAAAAAGAGAGTCTGGGGAACTCACTCTATGACTTGGTTTTTAAGAGTCGGGAGGTGTAAAAGGATTAAAAGATGTGAAGCTTAAAACTTTCCTCCAGAGAAAAAGTATCTGATATTATTTGGGAAGAACTTTTGATGTTTCAAACTATTATTTAAATAACTCATTAAAATTTAAAATTATTATATTTCTTAGTATGGATTTAGATTTCTTGATTAAAACTCATCAAGCTATTTCAATTTAAATCTTCGCTAGCTACTTGCATGCAAAATTTTCTTATTAAATAGCTTTTTGTGATGATTGACAATAAACTCGGAGCACCAAATTCTTTTCAAAAAATATCAACAAAATATTTATGTCCAATTTGTAATCAATTAGCAAGTTGTCATGTTTCTAATTACCCATCAAAGAATCATTTTTTTAAAGACCTCATTGTTGCATGGTGCGACCAATGTGGAAGTGGATGGATGCCAGATGCCAAAAAAGTTATGAAAGAATATTATAAAAAACATTATTCATCATTTACTGGGAAAAGACGTAGTAGAGATGCAATTAATCTTTATTCAGATAAACAATTTGTATCCGATAAACGTTATTTAAGGGCAAAAAATCAAGCAGATTTATTAAAGTTGCATGGGGCAAAATTTGATTCGGTTTACGATTTTGGATTTGGGTTAGGATTTTTTTTATTTGTCACTAATCCCCTCAAAAGGATTGGTTTTGACATAGATGAAAGTACTGCCTTATTTGCTGATTATCTGGAGATTGATGTTCTTCCTCCCTGGGAAGTACCTATAAATAGTATTGACTGTATTTTAACTTCTCACTCCACAGAGCATATTGAAATAGAAGACTTAGACAAGCATATTTCTTCATTTTTTCAAATATTACGCCCCGGCGGAAGCTTGGCTATTGAAGTTCCTCATGCTGCTTTAACTTGGATTAATAAAAAGGGTGTTCACATGCCTCATACTCTATTTTTTTCTGCTCAGGGGTTAGAACTACTATTTAAACGGCATGGTTTTAAGGTGATTTATAGAGGTTTTGCATCTGAGGGTATGAAAGCCCCTATCTCAAGTCAACAAATATATTGGCCACCTAATGATGACTTTTTTAATAATCGTAATTCATCTGCTTTATTCATGATTTTCGAAAAATAGATTTTACTTAAAAATACTTGAAAAATTAAATGGGCTATTCAGAATTATTTATATAGATATAATTGTATAAATTGAAAATTAAACCTCAGGATTGGAGTTTAAAATTTAGTGTTTGCTCAATGGTTTGCTTATTGCTGATTATTTAATGGATAGAGATTCCAGGAAAGTAACTAAGGAGGCATGGTTAATATGCCCAAACTGGACCGAAGTAAGACGTTTTACGAAAAA
This sequence comes from uncultured Prochlorococcus sp., assembly GCA_902627335.1. Taxonomy (GTDB): domain Bacteria; phylum Cyanobacteriota; class Cyanobacteriia; order PCC-6307; family Cyanobiaceae; genus Prochlorococcus_A. The sequence continues at coordinate 1,484 of CACOIV010000029.1, read as the reverse complement.
TAATAATAATAAGGATAAGTTTTTTGAGTATATGTTTATTGATAGTGGAATTGTTGTTGGTTCACATGGCGACAAACCACCGCTTATGAAAACTAGAAAAGAAATTAAAATTGAAGATGCTCGCAAAGAGTATCAAAAATTGATTACCGCAGGATGGCAAGTTACTGAGCCAAAATGGTAGTGATACTGAGCGACATGAGGTTGCAAAGTTATGCAAGGCATAGCAGATAATCGCTATATAATCGCTAAGTCTCAAATTCCTTAAAACTTCACAATAAAAAAGAGCCTTTGGGAATAGGCTCTATGACTTGGATTTGATTGAGTCGGGGCGATAGGATTCGAACCTACGACCTAGTGCTCCCAAAGCACCCGCGCTACCAAGCTGCGCCACGCCCCGCTCATAAGATATTAATCCATAACAGGTATCTATAAAAGACTTAATTTGTGAATATTTTATAAAACACACTTTTTTTATATTAAAAATAAATTTTGTCGATATGTTATCACTAGAAAAATAAATATTTTGTCACTAAAAATTGTTCTTGTCTTAACCAATAAAATAGAGTCTAAATCGTTATTTAACCTTCAAGCTAATAATATCTTCTTAAGTTTTTCTAATCTCTTATTTTAGTAAGGTAAAATTCGGTACAAATGGCCCTCCTTTCCATTCGACAGGTGCATTACTTCCACCTCCGTCTGTAGCCTCAATACCCATATCAGTAATTATCCATGTAAGTTGATAAGCTTTAACATCATCAGTAATGGTAAGTGGAGTATTTAGACCTACACTCCCAACCATCCTTGTTGCCGCATTGCAGGAAGTTCCATTTGTAGCGCTTACTAAACTGTTATTTGCTAAACGAGCCTTAACAGGACCATACCCTGTGCTCGCTGAATAAATAGAGCAAGTTCCATTTGGAAAGTTACTATCGATATTGTTTAGTTTCATCTCAAACTTTTCGTAATCAGCTTCTGTAGTAGTTACTGAACCATTTGCGTCTGTGTAATAAGTTGTCCCATTAAAGTAAACCTCACCCTTTAATCCCCAAGTCGGGTCGAATACCACATAAGCATAATCGTATTGTTTACTTGGTACCCTATATGAAAGGCCAGAAGTAAGGCCTGTATAACTAAAATTTGCTAAATCTGTAGTCTCTCCAGAAGTCGATTGCCAAGCTTTTTCGCAAGTTGTATTATCAAAATCATTTCCAGATAATGGATCTCCTGTACAAAATCCTAGTTCATAAAATTTAATCTCCATTGCTTTAGGAGTTGTTGTACAAGTAGAATTTTGAGCACCTGCAGCAGCGTTAGATCCTTCAGCTGGACATGGTGCCGCCGTAGCAACATCTGTTGTAATTATATTTAGGAATGAAACTCCAATGGAAGTAAATATAATGTTTCTTGAGATTTTTAAAAGGGATTTAAAATACATAAAAATTAGAATTAATAAAAAATTTAAGAAGCTTTATAAAGTTTTTTAC
>CACOIV010000028.1 GCA_902627335.1 uncultured Prochlorococcus sp. | reverse complement strand
AATAAAAATTGCTTTACTTCCCAAGGATCCCAGAGATGATAGAAGCGTAATGTTGGAAATAAGAGCAGGAGCTGGTGGCAATGAAGCCTGTATTTGGGCTGGTGATTTGGCAAGAATGTATGAGAGGTATGGACAAAAAGTTGGTTGGTCAGTTAAACCAATAAGTGCCTCTGAGTCAGATCTTGGTGGTTTTAAAGAACTAGTTATTTCAGTAAAAGGCGAATCTGTTTATAGTCAATTGAAGTTTGAAGCAGGAGTACATCGAGTTCAAAGAGTTCCTGCAACAGAATCACAAGGAAGAGTGCATACATCTACTGCAACAGTTGCAGTAATGCCAGAGGTTGATCCAGTGGAAGTAAAAATTGATCCAACTGATTTAGAGGTTGGTACGGCGAGATCTGGTGGGGCTGGAGGACAAAATGTTAATAAAGTTGAGACTGCAATTGATTTACTACATAAACCAACAGGGATAAGGGTTTTTTGTACGCAGGAAAGATCCCAATTACAGAATAGGGAGAGGGCAATGGAAATTTTACGTGCAAAACTATATGAAATACAAATTGAAGAAGCGAATAAAAAAGAGAGATCAGAAAGGCTTATGCAAGTGGGAACAGGTGATAGAAGTGAGAAGATAAGGACTTATAACTATAAAGATAATCGTACTACTGATCATAGATTAGGTTGCAATTTTTCTTTAGAACCTGTTCTTTCTGGTCAGCTAGATGAAGTCATAGAAGCTTGTATTGCGCAAGAACAAAAAAAACAAATGGAGCGATTTAATAGTGATGATTGATCTTTCTGTAAGTTTAAGCAGCTAGACCAATTACATATTTTTTCCAGTCTTCATGCTTACCTGAGTGAATTTGTTTGGTAGCCTCAAAATTTAAATTACTCAGAGGTTTATAAGGTTTAATTTTTAAAGGCATATTAGCTTCTTCTGGAGTTCTATTTCCTTTTTGAACATTACATCTTAAACAAGCTGTTGTTACGTTTTCCCACATGTCTACACCGCCTCGACTGCGAGGAATCACGTGGTCTATAGATAAGTCTTTACCTTTATAGTTGCAATATTGACATGAGTTGTTATCTCTTAAAAGGATATTTTTCCTAGATAAAGTAACCTCTTTGTATGGGATCTTAACATAATAAAGAAGTCTAATGACGGTTGGAAGTTTTTTATTAAAGTGTATATTATGTGAAAAATCTTCTTCTAAACTTTCAGCCTTGCCTTTAAGCATTAAAATAATTGCTCTACGCCATGTAGTGATGTTTAATGGTTCATAAGAGGCGTTTAAAACGAGAGTCTGGCTCATGCCAATATCCCAATTTAATGTCATGCTAACTCTATATTCACATAAACGCATAAATTTTTGAGAATTTATTCATGCAACTAGGATTTAAAAACATAAAAAATAATTTTAAAGTTGATAATAATCATTTGATTGCAATAGATCCAACTCAAAGAGCATGGATTGAAGTAAATGGAAATGCTATTTCAAATAATGTCCGCCAAATCTGTTCAAGTCTGAAATCAAAATGTAAATTTATGGCTGTTGTAAAAGCAGATGGATATGGACATGATGCAAAATTTGTATCTGAATATGCTATTCGAGGAGGTGCTGATCAATTAGGAGTAGCAACTTTGCAGGAGGGTATTTATTTACGTTCTGAGGGTATTAAAATTCCGATATTAATTTTAGGTAATGTTTATACAAAAAAGGATTTATTAATATGTTTTAAAAATAATTTAATGCCTACTATTAGCAGTATGAGAGAGTGCTTGATTTGTAATAACATAGGGAAAAAATATAAAAAAAGTTTTTACCTACATCTTAAAGTTGATACTGGAATGTCAAGATTAGGTTTTGGTATAGATGAATTTATAAATATATTTGATGCTATAAATTCATTTCAAAATATATATATTGATGGTATTTATAGTCATCTTGCAACAGCAGATGAAGATGAATTCCTAAATCAAGAGAGTTATACAAATATACAAAAGTTGAAATTTGAGAAGCTATTACAAGATATTAAAATTACTAAATATCCAGATATAAAAATTCATTTAGCAAATTCTGCTGGTACATTTTTAGGAAAAGATTTTCATTTTGATATGGTCAGAGTAGGGTTATCTATGTATGGTTATAATCCTTTTTTTAACCAAATTGTAGATTTAAAACTCGAACCAGCCCTTTGCTTGAAATCAAAAATTTCTTTTATTAGAGAGATTGAGGTGGATACTGGAGTAAGTTATGGAAGAAAATTTATTAGTAATCAAAAAACAAAATTAGCTGTTATTAGTATTGGCTATGCAGATGGAATATGTAGAAAATTATCAAACAATATTTCTGTAATTCACAATGGAGTTAAGTATCCTCAAGTTGGAGCAATCACAATGGATCAATTGATGATTAATATTACACATTCTAAAGATATTAAAGTTGGAGATTCCGTTTTATTACTGGGTTCTGATGGAAAAGAATCAATCTCTCCTCTTGAGTGGGCTAATAAAGCTTCAACAATTCCTTGGGAGATACTATGTGCATTTAAAAATAGACTTCCAAGAGTTCTAATGAATTAGACATTTCGATTAAATAAAAAATTTTGTATGATTGCACAAAACTTGATAATCTATAGTAGTTGGAGAGGTGGCTGAGTGGTTGAAAGCGGCTCCCTGCTAAGGAGTTACAGGAGGTAACTTCTGTCGAGGGTTCGAATCCCTCTCTCTCCGTACTTAATTAGTCTCATAAAGTCTCTAGAGTCTTAGTAAGTATTATTATATAACTGAAGTTTTAAACGGAATTCAGTATCATAAATCCCATATAGTGCCATTTAAAAGAGGTCTTCAGGGTTTAATCTGGGGATAATTGAATATTCTGAAAATAAAGAATCTACCTTAAAAATAAACTTGAGGATAATTTCAATAAATCATTTGTGGACTTAAGTACCAAATCAGCGCCTGACATTTCAAGATTGGATTCGTAATTTATTCTTTCTTTCTTATAAGTAATAGAATGTAAATGTGGAGGAGCAATTCCAATGCTGATGAATACTTGTTCAGGTATTAACTGTCTTGCATTAATCACGGTATTAATATCAGCAATCGTATCACCTACATATGCAATGGGTGGTGATTTTGCTCCAAGCTTTTGGGTTAATAATCTTTGTGCTAAATAAATAAATCCTTCTGGATTAGGCTTATCTGGTGCATCTCCCATGGCAATTAAGGGAGGATTTTTTAAATTAAGTTTTTCTTCTAACACAAATTTTGCAGAGGGGACTTCTGCACCACTTACGAATCCCCAAAGAATCCCATCATTTGTAAGAGTATTAAAAAGTTCTTTACTAACTAATATTTTTTCGTTTTGAATAAAACCAGACCATTTACTATAGCGTTCATTTGGGGAACAACCAAAATATAAATTTTCAAAACATTTAATTATTTCCTCCCTCATAGGAGGAATGCTTTTTAAATGTCTTTCTTTATTAAATCTCTTTATTAATTCTAGAGTAAGATCCCAATCGTTATTCCAAATTCCTTCGTTTTTTAAATTATCAATATCTAAAGAGGAGGGTTCCCATCCACAAAAAGAATATACAGTTTTCTTGACAGCCAATCTATAACTTTCTGAGACATCTCTGATAACCCCATCAATGTCGAATAAAATTAATCCTTTTGGTTTCAATTCTTTTAATTTTTTTTATTATCTTATTATTTTATGAAAAATAATGATTTATAACATTTAATTAGCTAAAACAATAATTCAATAATAAATCGAATCCATGTTATTTCTAATAATTGTAAATTATATTGTTTAGTGAAAATTTGCGTATGAATAATTATAAAAGACTGTTCTGTAAACTAATATAAGCATAGTTTTTAATACATGTTTTTAATATAGTAATTAGAACTTACTATTTTTTTGTATATAGCTGCAAATATTACAATTTATTGTTTTGATTAGTGTATTATTCATATATTATTGATACAGTAAAAACTATAGGAATTAGTTTACTCTCTGTGAAATTCTATCGAAATAAATTACTTCTCTCGGAAAAAAATAAAATTAGAACTTCGATTGGGTATGCTCGAGCTCTTGATGGGGAAGTTGATTATTTAAATCAGCAAATTCAGCAGTTGAAGAATGATGGATGCAAAATAATTTTTTCTGAAATTGCTAGTTTGAACAATGATCACAAGCCTCAACTTAATAAAGCTCTTGAATCTTTATCAAGAGGTGATCAATTCGTTTTATATAAATTAGATAGAGCATTTAAATCTAAAGATGAGTGTATCAAAATAATTAATCAACTTTTAGATAATGGAATTAATATAAAAACTTTATCCGGAGTATTAGAAGCTAATATTTCAAATGAATTATTACGGCCTATCTTTAAAGTTTTATTGGAGTTAAATAATTTAGAACTTGATTTTTTAAGCGAAAAGAAAGTTGAGACTTTACAAAATAGAAAAATCGTAGCTGGTAATTTAGGAGGACGGCCGAAGATTAATCCTTTAAAAGAGGATCTTGTTATTCGTTTGCGAAATGATGGATTCTCTTACAGATCTATTCGTGCACAAACTGGTATCGCCTTATCAACTATTAGAAGAATTATTGTCGAATATGATTTATCAAAATAAGTAATTTAATGAATAGTAAAATCGAAAAATTAATTAAAGAAAGTTTTAAAGATATAGCTATTAGGCTATATGATTTAGACTATCAAGATAGAAAAAGTTTATTAGCTGAATATAAAGAATGGATTATCAGTGATATTGATTTTGAAAGAATATTAATGTTGCCCTATGAAGCTTATACACATATACATGAAACAGAGATAAATGATGACAACTTATTATGAGCTAGCTAAATTTTGTTGATTATATGCATAAATAGCATCCGATATTTCAGGAAGAAATGAAGTATCATTCGCAAAATTTTGACCATTACCAAATACTACTAATAAAGTCTGGCTGGATTGATTATTTAACCACCATGCAGCATCATGTCTGGCTTTACTCATTAATCCAGCTTTACTCCATAAAGGAGTTTTTTTAGGAAGTCCTTCGCCTAAAAAACCTTTAACTTGATTTTCATTTTCTGTTAATTGATCTATTGTTAGATTTCTGAAAAGAAAATCTTTTAAATTTAGATTATTCTGATGATAAATTTTATGGTGGATAATTTCCTCTAAGATTTTCGCTGTCCCATAAGCTGACATGGAATTTCTATTTTGATTGTTTTGACCATAGAAATCTTTTTCTCTTCCATAGGGTCCATCTCCCCATGTTTTTTGACAACAATTAAATTCTTTAACTTCATCCCATCCTAAACCTATTAACCAATCATTTATTATCTCTCTCTGATATTTCCATTGATCCCAAGCTACTCCTTCAATTGATAAACCACTTGTTGTTCCAGTAAGTAGATCTATGAGAAAACTAGTTGCATCGTTACTTGAGTATTGGAGCATATTAAAAACAGCATCATCAATTTCTTGGTTTAATATCACTCTTTTTTTCTCAATCCAATCATAAATTGCTAGCCCATAAACCAATTTAACTATGCTTGCAGGATAATATTGTTTTTTCTGATTTATACCGCATCCAAACCCCTTTTTAAAATTAATATTTGTACTATAGTTAATCCAGGTAATAGCAATATTATCAATTAAAAAATTTTTCCTGTTATTTGATATCTTGTATAAAATTTCTTTTAGAAATATACCCATTTCTTCTTTTTGATAATAGAAAGACATCTTTTATTAAAACTATGGAGGCACTAAACTTATTTAAACAAACTAATTTTTCTAATACAATTTGGTGGAGAGTAAATAATGATATTAGGGGTTATAAAAATGAAACAGGAAATGAATTAGTAACTGAGATTATAAAAAATAGACTTTTTAGAATCATTGAGACTAATTTAATACAAAAAAATTGGCACAATAAACATAGAATATTTATTCAATGTTTTGAAGATGGCTATATCTGTTGGGTTAATATTAATGATTTAGTAATTGAAAAATATGAGACTATTACGAATAGATTATTTTTGAATGATGAAACATCCATACAGGAACAAACTCCAAAGATTTTAGATTGGATTAAAAAACAATTTAGAAAATCTAATTTCTACCTATGGGGAGGCACAGCTGGGCCAAATTATGATTGTTCGGGATTAATTCAAACAGCCTTTTTGAAAAGTAATATTTTTATTCCTCGAGATTCTTTTCAAATGAAAAAATTTTGTGAGCATCTTTTTAACTTTCCGGAAGATATATCAGTTCTAAAGATGGGAGATATTTTATTTTTTGGTGAGAATAAAAAGTGTAATCACGTTGGAATTTACTATTCCAAAGGTAAATATTTTCATTCTTCAGGTAAGGATAATGGAAGGAATGGTATAGCTCTTGAGAGTATATTAGATCTCGAAGATAGTGATAGAATTTCTAGATATTATCGTTCAAGACTAATATCTGCTGGAAGGGTAACTAGATCTTATTTATGGAATAAGACCATAAGATGATTTTGCAAATATAAATTATTATATAAGTTAGCTATTTCCTAAACTTCTAATCATTGGCATTACAGTATCCAGATGTAAAGTACCACACAATAGCCAAGCAAATACTGCACCACCACATCCGCCTAACCAGAAACCACTAGTAAAGTCAGCCCATCCAGCTTTAGTAAATAAGTCTTTAGGAGGATTATTTACTGTGCAATCTGCAGGTTGTACATTAGGAGCTTTACCGGGAGAATTATATAACAATAATAGTGCTGTAAGTATATGCACAGCTCCTATAGCTCCTAAAAGTCCAACTGTTAATGCAAAATCAGACTCTCTTAGAGGACCCGTCATAGTAAAAGGTCCATATAAAAGATATCCAAATGCGGCTCCAGTTTCTAGGCCACGAAAATTATTTGAAATTCCTTCTCTATAAAAAGGTAAATTATTAATAAATGCCTTTGTCACGTAACCGCTATTAACGGGAGTTTGTAAATTACCTACACATGGGTCACTTACTGTTTTTATAGCCCAATCTTTTGCTACGCCATAATCATTTTCTTCTGTTTGGAAATCTTCAGATTTTAAAGCGTCAGAGGATGGTTGTTGAGTGTTCATTGTTCTTTAATTTAATACTTTAGTTTTATTCAGTTGCCGTTATATATCTACCAATCAAAATTATAAACACAGCAGGTACTAGTATTCCTATGAGTGGAACAAATACAGAGGGTAACCAGCTAGCGACCATGTCAGTAGACATAATTTGTATAATAATTTCAACTACTCTAAATGAATATATCTATTTTGTGGTATTTTCATTACTATATGATATAAAATTTATTAACTTTCTTTATGTTTAGGGTACTTTCAATAATACTAATATTATCTATTTTAATTTTTTTATTAATATTTAAAAGGAGTTTAATAATACAATTTTTTAGTAAAAAAAAGATTGAACTTTATAATAATGCACATGAAACGCAGGCTAATATTTCTTCATCTCCTTTGAAAAAAAAGTTTCCATTTACAAATGATATACAAGTATATTCGCATAGTGAGAGAATTTTTTTAAAAAGAAAAATGGAATCTCTCTTCAAGGGTTCTAAAGAAGATAAGTTAAAAGCATTAAAAATTGCCAAGGACTTATCTGATAAATCAACACTTCCTATATTAAGGATGGGACTAAAGGATATGGACTCTGATATTGTTGAGATTTCTGCAGATTTAATAGATAAATTTAAATAAATTATGGATTATTTGTTTTCATACTTTTAATTTCTCTTACTCTATAAATGGGCCTGTTTTGACTTTCATGATAAGTGCGCATTAATAATTCACCTAATAATCCAAAGCTGAAAAGTTGAACTCCTGCAATACCCAAAATTAAAGCGAAAATTAGTAATGGTCGATTACCAATGCTTTCTCCTAGAAATTTTAAAACTATCAAATAAGAACTCATTATAAAGCTACTAATGATGCTGATAATGCCAATAAAACCAAAAACATACATTGGTCTGGTTAGGAATTTGTTCATAAACCAAACAGTTAATAAATCCATTAATACTCTAAAAGTTCTATCAATTCCATATTTGCTTTGACCGTATTTTCTACTTCGATGATTCACCTTAATTTCCTTAATTTTTGCTCCTTCTATATTGGCTAAAACGGGGAGAAACCTGTGTAATTCCCCATATAATTTTATGTCTTTAATGATTTCATGCTTAAAAGCTTTTAATGAGCAACCATAATCATGAAGGTGAATACCGGTTACATTGCCAATTAATCGATTAGCGATTTGGGACGGAATACGTCTGTTTAATAATTTGTCTTTTCTCTGAAAACGCCAACCACAAATCAAATCATAACCCTCATTTATATTTGTTATTAATTTAGGAATATCATTAGGATCATTTTGTAAATCTCCATCTAAAGTAACTATTATATCTCCATTTGAATGATCGAATCCAGCAGCCAGTGCCGCTGTTTGTCCATAATTTTTCCTTAAATTTATTACTGTTAATTGTTTAATTTCTAGAGATAAATTTTCTAGAACATTACTTGTTCTATCAACAGAACCATCATTCACAATTATCAACTCAAATAGTAGCTGATGGCTTTTCATAACATTAATTATTTCATTAATTAATAATCTGATGCTGTCACTTTCGTTATAAACAGGAACTACTATTGAAATCAAATTATTTAATTTATTCATATAAAATAATCAATTTAGTTATTAAGTTTAACTTAAATTAATTTAATAATAACCAAAAAAATCATCACCATATGGTGATGACTATTTTCAATATTTTATTAACCAAATTTACCGGAGGTTGATGCTATGACAAAAGCGCCGAAGGTTAAAATATTTCCAATTGTGAAATGTGCTAAACCTACAAGCCTTGCCTGAACAATTGATAGTGCAACTGGCTTATCTCTCCAACCTACAAGGTTTGCTATTGGGGTTCTTTGATGAGCCCATACTAGAGTTTCTATAAGTTCTTGCCAGTATCCCCTCCAAGAGATTAGGAACATAAATCCAGTAGCCCAAACGAGATGACCAAATAAGAACATCCAAGCCCATACAGATAATGCATTAACTCCAAAAGGATTATATCCATTGATTAATTGTGCGGAATTTAGCCATAAATAATCTCTGAACCATCCCATCAGATAAGTTCCGGATTCATTGAATTGAGCAACATTACCTTGCCAAATAGCTAAATGTTTCCAATGCCAATAGAAAGTAACCCATGCAATTAAGTTAAGTGCCCAGAACATGGCTAGATACATTGCATCCCAGGAAGAACTATCACAAGTACCGCCTCTACCAGGGCCATCGCAAGGGAAAGCATAACCAAGATCTTTTTTGTCTGGAATTAATTTAGTTCCTCTTGCATCTAGAGCACCTTTAATAAGAATAAGAGCTGTTGTGTGGAGTCCTAAAGCAATAGCGTGATGAACTAAGAAATCAGCAGGGCCAATAGGTAAAAATGCACTTAAAGCATCTTGCCTGTTAATTAAATCCATCCAATAATGATTGCCAGGTAGTGAATTAGCTGCAACACTAGCTGCACTAGTTGGATCAGATAGTAGAGCATTGAAACCATACATCATTTTGCCCTGAGCAGCTTGCACAAATTGAGCAAAAACTGGTTCTATTAAAATTTGTTTTTCAGGATTACCAAAGGCTACAACAACATCATTATGAACATAAATACCAAGAGTATGGAAACCTAGGAGCATAGTTACCCAACTTAAATGGCTTATCAGTGCTTCTTTAGTTCCTAGTACTCTAGCTAAAACATTATCCTTATTAAGTTCAGGATCATAATCTCTTACAAAGAAGATTGCACCATGGGCGAATGCACCAACCATTAGGAACATAGCAATGTATTGGTGATGAGTGTATAAAGCCGATTGAGTCGTATAATCTCTCGCTATGAATGCATAGGAAGGAAGAGCCCCCATATGTTGAGCCACAAGTGAAGTTGCCACTCCTAGAGCAGCTAAGGCCAATCCAAGTTGAAAATGAAGAGAGTTATTTAATGTCTCGTAGATTCCATCATGATTTATTCCAAAACTACCTTTGTGGGGATCAATTGGATGCCTAGTGTTATGAGCTTCTGTAATTTCCTTAAGACTGTGGCCTATACCAAATGAAGTTCGATACATATGGCCAGCAATAATGAATACTGTACCAATAGCTATATGATGATGAGCTATATCAGTAAGCCATAAAGCTTCACTTTGAGGATGTAATCCCCCTAAGAAGGTAAATATAGCTGTACCTGCTCCTTGTGATGTACCAAATACAGCATCTAATGAATCAGGGTTTTGGGCATAAGCTCCCCAGTTGAGAGTGAAAAATGGTGCAAGTCCAGCTGGATGAGGAAGTACAGTAAGCCAATTGTCCCAACCTACATGCTGACCTCTAGATTCAGGAATTGCAACATGGACTAAATGACCAGTCCAAGCGATGCTACTAAATCCAAATAAAACAGATAGATGATGATTGAGTCTTGACTCCGCATTTTTAAACCAAGCTAGTGAAGGTCTAAATTTGGGTTGTAGGTGAAGCCAACCTGCAAATAAAGTCCAGCATGCAAGAATGCTCATAAAGATTGATGCTTGGAA
>CACOIV010000027.1 GCA_902627335.1 uncultured Prochlorococcus sp. | reverse complement strand
TGAGAATAAATCATTAAAGTCTAAAGGTAAAAAACGATCAAAATCACTTCAAAAGAAATCATTTAAATATTTTTCTTTTATTTTTAAAAATTCTTATTTAGAAACTTTAAAAGTTTTTTATAAAAGATATATTCCTAAAGATAAATCTCCAACAAAAGATTTACCAAAAGATTATTTTTTAGTAATTCAATATGCTGACCATATATTAACTGTTTCAAAAGTACTTTCTAATAATAAACTCAATAAAATTGATCAAATAATTAATATAAATATGCCTACAGCTATTGTGGGAGACTATAAAGTTGAAAACCCACTTGAACTACAAAATATCCTCCAAGATATTATTGAATTGTTTGAAATGGTTGGTAAACCAATAATCTTACTTCTCAGCTCAGGCTTCTTTTCAATAAATAGTTTTGATGATGCAGAATTAGTAGTATTTTCAGAAAACAATCCCCAATTACTTTCCAAAAGTCCATTTCTACCTGATGATACTTTAATACAATATTCTAGAGTATCAGGAAATAAATTAACCTCTTTTCATAGAGTCGTTTATGTAAATAAAACTATATTAGATAGCTGGATAGAAGTGATTTCACAACTAGATAATCCAATCGCTGGAGTAACATGTTCTTCTATCCATCTAGTGGAGGAATTAACTAATAAATATGGAGCTTTAACGGTATTATGTGATATTGAATTGAGTTATACAACTGTTTATATTGAGATGGAAAACTGCGAATTAAACACTATAAAATTACCTTTTGGAACATCTATTTATATTTCAGAAGATAGTGAATTAGCTCTTCAATTCTTTCAAAGATTAGAAAAATCAATTTTGTCTATACTAAAAAAATTGAAATATAAAAAGCCAAATTCAATTTATCTTATTGGTCAAGGATTTGATAAATTGAACATCAAAAGTTTAGAACTAATTGGAAAATTTAAAGAATATCCTAAAGAGATATTTAATAAATTTGAGTTAGATAAAAAAATTGATCCCGAAACAATCAATAATAACACTTCAAATTTCATAAGACTTTCTTCAATAACCCAAATAGCAAATAAATGATTAAATATAATTTCATAAAAAATTACCAAGATATTCAATTATGGGAAAAGGATCCTAATAAAATTGACTCAAAAAATAAATCCTTAAGTAATAAAAAAGAAATTTTTATCTTATTTAAAGAATTTTTAAGAAAAGAAAAAATATTTTATGTTCCATCATTATCTGCTATTGGCATTACGCTTATATTTAATTTAATTGGTTTACCCTCTTATCTAAATACACTAAGGCTTGAATCAAAACATCAAAACTTTGTTTTTAATTTTGAAGAATTTAAAAATACACAGAGTTTAATAAAAGAAAAAATTACAGATCTTGAGAATTACTACCAACTTTATGTTTTAGGTTCTCCTACTTATACTTTTTCATTCTTTCTCCAACAAACAATACCAAAAAATGTCCAAGTTTCAGAACTTACACTCGATAAAGATGGATTTCAAATGAATGTTCAAGCCTATAAGATTGAAACAATAAATGAATTTATTGATGATTTACTAACTTGGCCAATCATTAAAAATGACACTATTAAAGTGCGAAATATAATTAAACAGCAAATTCAAGCTCAACCATTATCAAGAAATACTAATGAATTATTTATTGTTGAAATATCAGGCAAAAATAATATTGTAGGAATATCAGAAAAATTGCCAATTTTCAAGAAATCATATAATTATGGCCTTATAAATAAAATCGAAAAATACATTAACTTAACAGACATTACTAAAAACACTGACTTATGAGCAATTCAATACAAGATTTAATTCAGCAATTAAAAAAGATTGATGTTGCAGAACTATTAGTAAAAGCAAAAACAGTTAAAGTCGATGATATAAAAAAATTAAAACTATCGGATATTTTAAATATTAGAAAAAATAAATTCTTTTATCCAATAACAGGAATTTTATTTGCTTCATTAATAATAGGTTTCTCTAGTATTCCATCCTCAAAATCAATGTTATCAATCATTGAAAAGTCTAAGAGATATTCATATCAAGCTAAAAATCTTGAAATTTTAGAGGAAAAATTAAATAAAAACCAAGAAACCTTAAAAAATTTTAACGAATCATATCCAGAAGTTTCTGAATTAGTTATGAGGAATGAAAATCTTATTTATCTAACAAGAATTATTGATGAATCAGCAAAAAGATCACTTATAAAGATTTCTCAATTTAGGCCAATTAATCCACAAGAATTGGAGGCTTGTTCCTCTTTAACAGAAGAAGAAAGATCTGGCCAAATGGAACTGAATTTTTCCAATAATATGGATGAATTTGACTCTGGGAACAATGATTTCGTTGATGATTTACCTTTAGATGATATGAATATGGGTATTGATAATTTTGAGGAGTTTATTACAAATGAAGAAATAGATAATGTATTATTCGCTCAAGAATTTAATAACAATTATTTAATTGATAATCCATTATCAAAATTAGGAAAGGATTTAGACCGAAAATATTCTTCTAATTTTTTTGAAATTCGCGTAGAGGCAGACTATTTAAACATAATGAATTTCATGAGATCTATCCAAGAATATCAAGCATTTATAATTCCATATTGTTTCCAACCAAGAATTTCTTCAAACGAAGGCAGCATGGAATTTAATCAATTGCAAAATACTTCAGGACAAGTGCAAACAAAAATAATAATAAATGTACCTACTAAATAAAAATATCATTATTTCCAAATAACCTTAAATAAAGATGGATTAAAATCAAATCGCTGCTAATGTAAAATATATATAAATACACTAATAGTGAATATAAAATTCAATAAAAAATTTTATTTACTTGTAGTTACTTTATCAACTGCCTTCCCAAATTTTTTACCCTTATATGCAGATCATATTAATGAAGAGATTAATTTAAAAAAAAATAATAGTTCCTTATTAAAGCCAATTTCAGTTGGAAAGTTTCCGTTAAAAAAAAGTTATATAGGATTTAAAATTTCAAATACTGATAAAGAGATAAGTCTCTTGATTTCTAATGTAGGAAATAATGCTAAATTTTTTAAAAAAATTAATGATGACAAAATAAATTTAGAAATAGAAACTTTTTCGAAAAAGTTTATTGCTAAAAAAGAACAAAATCTATCTATCCCCTCTGCTGGAATTACAAATGCCAGACTTTATGGAATTAATAAAAACTTCAATCTAGAGCTAACCCTAGCCAAAGAAATTGATCTTAAAAATGTTCAAATATTCAATAAAGGAAAGAATATTGAAATTAAAATAGAAAAAATTAAAATACAAAGAGAAGAACTTACTGAAGAAAACATCTTCAAAATTGATAAGAATGCTTTGCGAGAAATCACTACTAATAAATCTAGAGCGAAAGCTCCTCCTTTGGGAGATATAGCAATAGGTACAACATTAATTCCTAATCCAAATTTATTAAATCTTGATGGACCAAAGGTATCATTGGTATTTAAACAAACGCAAGCAAAAAAGGCTTTAGAATTTCTACTTTCAAAGGCTAATTATGGTTTTGTTTGGGTGCAACAAGACCCATCATTTGATCCTGATGGAGGGTCTGGAGGTTTATCAGCTCAAGGCCTAAATTCAGAATCATCGTCCCAACTGGCTCCATCCTTACAAGGAATTGCCTCTTCCTCTGCACCTTCATCAGAAGAGAAAAATGCAGATACTCATAGATATATAACTCTTACTATTAAAGATGTATCTTTTAAGGATGCTTTTAATTCTGTTTTAATGGCGAGTGGTCTTCAGGCTAAATTAGAGAATGGTATTGTTTATGTTGGCCCTAATGTTAGAGACTCGGTCTTTAATGCAAGAATTTCAAGAGTTTATAGATTAAATCAAACAACTGCAAATGCAGCTGCATCTTATTTAGCAAATTTAGGAGCAAAAGTTACACAAACTTCAACGTTATCGACAGCTGTAACTCAAGGTGCGACGCAATCACAAACTGTAAGTGGAGCCACTAGTTCAAATACAACAACATCCAGTACTACTACTTCTGTTCAAGTATATGGTTCAGATATTGGGCCATTATTGGGACTTATTGCCACTACAGATGATCGATTGCAAACAGTAACAATGATAGGTTCTCCTGATGTAATAACTGTTGCGGAAGGTTATCTAAAACAGCTTGATTTGAGACAAAGACAAGTCGCTTTAACCGTAAGAATTCTTGATGTACAATTAGAAGATGGTACCGCTTTGAGTAATAGCTGGGCACTAAGGCAAAATGATAATTTTATAGTTAATGATAACGGTAAACTTTTAAGTGCTTTTGGTAAATATCTACCTCCAGCTGAAAGCCCTGATTTTGGTACATCTGAAGGAGATCCCTTTACTCAACAAACAACAGTCTTTGATAGTACTGCAACTCCAAATAATACCGTGAGTGGTACGCAAAGGCTTCGCTTAAATCCAGTAAGCTTATACACTAATCAAAATTTTATTAAATTCTTAAGAGCACAAATTGTCTCAGCAAATACAAAGATATTGGCTAATCCAACTCTTATTCTTAATGAATTCCCTGGCAGATCAGGCGGAGAAACTGTAGCTTTTTCTGATATTTCAGCAGCCTTATCTTCAGGATCTATTGGTAGAACATTTGGGAATGAAGGTTTTGTTATTGTAGGTAATCAAGTTCCTATTAATTGCACATCAACTGATGGGGATACACCTTCCTTTGAATATGGAATCGCAGGTCTTACATTTGGTGCAAGGGTATTAAGAGTTGATGATAATGGATATGTAACTTTTGCGATATCACCCTCAGTAAGTGCTTCATCATCCATTAGAGAAATAGAAGGTTGTGGAGAAATTGATTTATTATCTGTAAGAAGACTAGATACAGGCTCTATAAGAGTTAAAGATGGAAATACTCTAATATTGACAGGTGTTCTTAATGCTACAGATAAAGAAACAATCACAAAATTTCCTTTCTTAGGTGATATTCCTATTATTGGACATTTCTTTAGAAATAGAATTTCTGGTAAAGATCAAAGAGAATTAGTAATTTTAGTAACACCGAGGATTTTAGATGGATCAGATGGTCAATATGCAAAGAGCAATAATGCTATAAATATCTCACAAGATTTACAACCTTAAATAAAGGCTTATTTATCTTATAACGCTACATTTACCATTATTTTTTGTTGCTACGTCTCCCATCCAACCACTTCCGCTGCAAAAATCATATCCAAGAGAGATAGAATCAATTTTTACAGTTCCAGCAGCTGTATTAGATCTTACATTTTTATTATAGTCTGCGAAGCAATCAGCATATCTCCGATATTTACCATTGCAATACCCAGAACTACTTGTATAACCATCTGAGATTAAAATAATTTGTGTTACATCTTGACTCTGCATTGACTGCCATAATCCAGCCCATGGATTGGTACCTCCTCCTGCTCTCAAAGAAGTAACAAATTGTATAGCTTGTTGTCTAGTCGCTGGATCAAGAACTTTTGGTCCAGTTGGCCAAAGAGGTCTACTGTAATGATTGAATGCAACTACTTGAAGTTTGACTCCATCAGCTAATCCTCTCACACTCCTAATAACCTCCTCTTTAGCAGCATCCATGCAATTTTTGCCTTTTACGTAGCACCAACCCATTGATCCAGAAACATCAATAAAAAATGTTTGTTCAGCAGTATTACTACAAGCCCCAAAAAGACAGCAATTTCCTGTAGGGCAGTATTGACCTTTTTTATTAATCGAGAAAAAAGAACTCCCAATATCTCCTACCAATTCTTCGTTTTGTATTCTTGTGTAGCCACCAGATGTTTTTGTTAATGTTGAGTATTTGCTTCCTTGTTTAATAGTTTCTGCTGAAATACCTATTTCTGCAGCTTTATTATAAGGAGAAGTACAAATTGTTATACCTTTAATTTGCCTTTGAGTCCATCCATTTGCACTGTCACAAGGCATTACGTCATCAGGTGCATATCTAATTTTATCTGACATTAATGTAGTAGAAACTTTTGTAGGAATATAAAACCCTTTTTCATCTAATTGAGGGCCATGTCTATAAAGTTTGTATGAACCTCCTCTTCCTTTATATGCATTATCTTGTTCCAAATAATATGCGACAGGACAATCTACAGCCTTCCAATTCACATTTTGTTTGTTTTTATAAGAAATATTAGTTAAGGCTTGATCAGGTAACTCTAATCCGATGACAAATTCTCCTGGTGGTGTTTTACAGCTTGTCCGTACTCCTGTCCAAGAAGACAATATCTTTTTACTACTTTTAACTTCATCAACAACAAAATCAAGCGTATTCTCTATTTGTGAACCTAATTTAATATTTTTATCATCGTCTTTATTTGAAGTAAGAATAATATTTGTGAAAGCATATGCCGCCGTTATGACAATTGCTGATATCGCCGAGGCTACAAGTAACTCGGCTAATGTAAATCCATCAGAGAAGGTCTTTCCTCTTTCTGTTAAAAATCTGTTTTTTAAATTCAACATGGCTTTAGTTCTTACTGCACCAACTATGGGCTTCGGTTGTTAAATCTAAACTAGTCCAATGAATATCTTGATTGTTCCTATTTACAATGTAAACAATCTTCGCAATACTGCTATCCATTGTTGTGCTAGTCCCTAAGCCAAGTGGTTTAACGCTTATAATCTTCCTCTTTATTATAACTGGTTGACCTGTAAAAATTTTATTTCTTTTCTGCCCCTGATAATTTCCTGTATTTGAACCAGGTATCCACGAATAATTAGTATTTGTAAATCTCTTAAATGTATTAATAATGTCTGAACAAAAAATTCCTCCAATATCATATTTTGCAGGCCTATTTAATTTGACATCTTTTGGTATAAAGTGCTCCTGCCAAATACTATTTTTAATTGTTTCTATATCCCTATTAATTTCATCGTTAATTGCTGATGCAAGATTGGCTTCATATAGAGAGGACTGCCTTTTAGTTACAAAAGTCAAGGAATAAGAAATTATAGTAGTTAAAATAACAATGCAGATTATGCTTTCAGTAAGTCCAAAAGCATTATTATTGATCAAATGATATTTAATTCTTTTATTTAAATTTTTTAGTTGCATTTAATTAAAACTTCTTAAAGTATCCCAAACTTTAACTGATTGCCCCCGATAGTAAGGAACTCCATAGTTAAATTCAATTTTTGCAAACCGTTCAACAAGTTTTTTATTAAAATCTTTATTGAAATCCCAATGTACGAAACCATTCTTATCAAAACAAACATTTTTCATCCATGCTATTGTTTTGAAGTTTTTAATTGGATTTTGATCATTTTTAAGTAACTCTATACCAAAATAACTTAACCAAGTATTTCCATTAGGAATTACCTTTTGAGGATCTAGCCCTAGAGGTTCAAAACCTCCGATAGTAGCGTTACTAACTATTTGCCCCTCTGTAACTGATCCATTTGTTTTTATATCAAATCCTCTAAGATAATAATTTTTATTGCTTTTATTGTATGTGACAACTACATTATTATAAAAACTTACTGGCGTAGGTAATATCTTCTGCCCTACAGCTATAATTTCTTCTTCCCTTAATGAATTATCCCAATAAGAAGTATGATCATTCTGGAAAGGAATTAATTTACCATTTGGGCTTCTAAAATAAATAGGGGACTTTTCGCTACTATTGCCGTCTGGATTATTAATAAATGCATGTAAGCCTCTCGCCACTACGTGATTTCTTAAACCAGTCTTAGGATTTTGGAAGTATTTTGAATAAGATCTAGAAGTAGAAAAAGTAGTTCTAGGAGCATAAATGAAGCCACTAAATTTTTCTGTATTATTTTTACCAGTACTACTTATTATGAAACTATTAAATGGTACTCTTTTGTTTTCACGAAGCATTAAACCTCCCCGTGGGGAACAAGCCAATTCTTGTTTTGCATTAATATTTCCTACTATAGGCAAAGAATTTTGCCCTGGCTGATCAAACATAATAGTTAGATTTTCAACTTTACCTGTGCCACATTTTGCAGAAGAAGTCGCGTCTCTATGACAAATTACACCTTCGTTCGCTACATATATTGAACCTCTTACTATTAATTTAACTCTTGATTTATCAGATGTTACGATATCAAATTTTGCATTTTTACCAGACACAAATATATCGTCTACAGTTACGATCCTCTCTTTTGTGGGAAATGTATTAATCGATCTTTTGAGTAAATCACAATTCGATTGAGAATTCTGGGAATTACCGCCATAACAAAAGGTAGAACCCATATTTACATTTGCGGCAGAAATTTTGGGTCTCTCTGGTAAAAAAATTGGTTGAGTCATTAACCCCCCATCTCCTTTTGTATTATCTGGGAGAGTTGCCCTAATTGCACCAATCATGGGCTTTATTTTTTTACAATCTGAACCAGTATAAATATTTTTTCTCCAAATAATTGAGCCTGTTTTATCACCTTTTACTGCAAAATTACCCAAATATAGAGATTGGCCGTTCGCAGTATCACCATCTCTTTCAGTCTCTCCAGCACTTAATACTGCAAAAGCTTGTGGAGTGACAACTTTAGTTACTGAAATATCTACTCTTAGCTTATTTGAAGCAATATCAATATTAGGGTTATTTTTTGGATGTGCATAACCTTCAATTAACAGGCCCGTTACACCATTTTGCTCATCACCAACATAATCAGTAGCTTTTAGTGAGAAACTTTGTTCATGAGAGGCTTTAGCTGAAGGAATATCGAACCCAACTTTATCTTTATTTTTATCTAATAATAATGAAAGCCCACCAGAGTAGCTATGCCATGAAATTGCACTAGCATCTGTTTTGCCAGCATAAGAGCATTTAGGAGCAATTTGTCTTCCATAGCAATTTCTTACACCATCGCACCATTGAGCTCCTGCATCAGCCCAATATAAAGAAGAAAGATTAGGAAAATATCCCTGTATAGGAACACCAGGCCAAATCCTTGGATTTACCCCACTTCCTGGATTGTAGCAATCTGATGATTTTTGAGAATCTAAAGAGCAAGTTTTTGCTAGCCAATAATAGTAAAGAAAACCTTCTTTACTATTATTTAATAAAGCTTTAACTGTTGATACTCCTGATTCAGCAGAATTTCTAGCCTGAATTTCTAAAGTAGCTATTTTGTTTTCATTTAGTTTATTAATTGCAGCATTTAATAAAGCAGTGATACCTAATGCTAATCCAATAGAAAGTATAAGTATCTGAGGTAAAATAAAACCCTCTTCATTTCTTAACTTTCTATTGAGATTTTTAATATTATCAAAAATTTTATTATTCAAAATTCCAAAAAGAAGATGGAATCAAATTAACAGTTCACGTTAGGAACGCTTCTACCTTTAACAGTTGCTTCAACAACTTTTGCCGCACCGGTAGCTGAGTTATAACATCCTGAGACACCAAAACCTGCATTAGCATATTGACCGCCAGGTAAAGCTCTGATATAAAGTCTTGTACCACTTCTCTGTAGATAAATCTGAAAATATCCACTTGGTGAATTCCAATTTGTAGCAGTACTATTAGTTAAGTTTGATGCTGCTGCTGTCTTACAAAAATTAGGATCTAACTTGGAGCATCCTGTAACAGCTACATACTGACCAAGATCTCTAGCTCTTTCAGCATTCATACTATATTCAGTGAAGTAAGCTTGGGCTGCTTTAGCATATGAGGCGACAAGTGTAGAGGCCTCCTTTTGCTTAGCTTTATCACCTGCATTTTGGAAACTTGGTATGGCAATAGCAGATAGAATTCCAATAATAACGACCACCACAATAAGTTCAACAAGAGTAAATGCTGAATTTTGACGTTCATCTCTTGTAGCTAAATATTCAATAAGTTTTTTCTTTAGAGAAAACATAAAATTTTAAGTACATTAAAAAAATTATAATAATTTTCTATGTAATAAACAACCCCAATGAACATTATTAATTAATATGTTGCAAAGCTAACTTAAACTTAATAAGTTATACAAGAATTATCATTTATATAATTATTAAACTTACTTGCGACTCTATTTGAATAATATTTATAGCCTCCACTGTAAATACCAATCCTTATTGAGCCTGAGGGCATTGAAACAACTAGACATTTTGGATTGTCTCCTCCAGAAGAAAGATCATGCCGTCCACCAACAACAATAACAACGTAAGTATAGTTATTACTTGTCGATAGTTGCCCTTTAGGTGTAAAGGTAAAATCGGTATTTACTTCTTGAAAAACTGTTTTCTTCAAGATTGGCATTTGCGAATAAGAATTATTTCTACTTGCTTTGTTCATACCTAAACAATTCAAATCAAACCCTTTACCCTCAATACCAGGTCCTAAAACTTTTGTCTTAATTGTGCAACTACCACCCCACCTTCTTGTTTCTCTTCTGACTAAATTTAGAAATCCACTTAATTCTCTTACGTAAGCATTTTGATCTTCCTTATATATCCATTTAAGTGCCGAGGGAACAGATATAGATGCTAGAAATCCAATAATTGCAAGAATAACTATTAGCTCTACTATTGAGAAACCTCCAGATTTAAAGATTTTTGATTTAAGATAATTTTTAAAATTCACTGCATAAGACTTGAATCATATCCATTAAAAATATCTGACGTATTCTTTGAAAAAGGATTTAATTGTTTATTTAAATAATAATTGAATGTTTGCCATAGAAGTTGTGAGTCTCTTATTATTCTCTGATCAGGATAGCCAAATACGACTTTTTTATCTTTAAATAAATTTTTAGTTCCCAATAAATCTTCTATTTGATTTTGAATTAATTGGCTTTCCTCTTGTGTATAAGAATTTTTGTAAACAACATCATTAAAAACTGAATCAAGAGTTTTAGATTCTTCACAAATAATAATCTCTTTAGATGGATTATTCATTGAGTCAAAAAGTACATCACTTTCACAATTTAGAGGAGAAGATAAAGCTTTGAAATCTGAAGAAATCCAAAAGGTAATATTGAATATTGTTAATTGCAAAAATAACCTACAAAATCTTTTCATTATGAGTTTTTTAATACTTTTATATTATCTACTTTATACAAATTATCAAATTAAATCTCGATAACCCATTTTTAGTCAAAATATCATAAATAAATTATTTGAATTCAGATATAGCAAAGAAATTAAATAAGATGAAAATGCAATAAATGGTCCAAATGGAATTTTGTCTGATTTTTTAAGTTTCTTTAATAGTATTCCAAAAATACAAAAAAGCCCGCATAAATAAATTGAGAGGAAAAATGTATTTATCAATCCATTAAAACCAAAAAAAGATCCTACGTATGCAAAAAGTTTTGAATCACCACCTCCAAAAGCATATTTATTAGTAAATAAGAAAAAAATTAGGATAATTATTTCTAATCCGATATATCCAAGAAAAGCAGCTATTAACCTAAAAAAAAGATATGAGTAATCAGATTCTGCAAAAGAAACATAAGATGAAAATAAGATATTTATCATTATTCCAAAAACTATTATTTTATTTGGTATTTTTAAATGTT
>CACOIV010000026.1 GCA_902627335.1 uncultured Prochlorococcus sp. | reverse complement strand
ATCCAAGTTTAATTTAGTTTCAGATGTTTTTTTAATATCGATTGTGCTAGTTACATCTAGCAGGCTGGTTAAATTTATTTCAAGCCACAATCTTGGTTGATTACTGGTTTTCATTTGATATTCAATATTTTTTAAATTCTTATGCCAACTAATTACTTTTGTTTTACTTATTGATTTGGAGATTCGCTCCAATTCATGATGAAAATCTTTTGATGTATAAAATATTTCTGAATATTCACTATTACTTGTTTTAATTAATAAGTCTCGTGTTATGTTCAATAATCCCTCTAAAATTGATATTGGTTCATTCCCCGAATCATAAAGTTTAGAGCAACTTTTAAGTAATAGTTCAGGATTATTTTCAATAAGTGAATTTATAAGTCCAAGTAATTCATCTTCTGATACTTCACCAATTAATTCTTCGACGTTATTTTTTTCAATACCTTTAGGAAGTAAACTTAATTGATCTAATAAGCTTTGCGCATCTCGCATTCCTCCATTAGATCGTTTTGCTATGAGTCGTAACGCAATATCTTCAAATGTTATGCATTCTTTCTTTGCAATATCAACTAAATGTTTATAAATTTTTTCTGTACTAATTCGTTTAAAATCAAATTTCTGACATCTACTTTGAATAGTTTTAATAACCCTCTCAGGATTTGTTGTCGCAAGAATAAAGATTACATTTGCTGGAGGTTCTTCAATGGTTTTTAATAATGCATTTGAGGCAGCAGTAGATAACATATGGCATTCATCAATGACGTATACTTTCCATCTTGCTTGAGCGGGAGCAAATCTTGCTTTTTCGATTATTTCTCTTATATTTTCAACACCTGTGTTGGATGCAGCATCAATTTCGATAATGTCTAAAGCAATTCCTTCAGATATACTTTTGCAAAGCTCGCATGAATCACAGGGTTGAGGATTTGGCTCATTATATTTTTGACAATTTAAAGATTTAGCTAATATTCTTGCGCTAGATGTTTTTCCTGTTCCACGTGGACCGCAAAATAAGTAGGCAGGTGCAATCCTATTGGTTAATAAGGCTTGCTTAAGAGTAAGTGAAATAATTTCTTGTCCTACAAGGTCATCAAGATTTTTTGGTCTATATTTCTGATGAAATGGTATATGAATCGTTGCCATTATTAATTATTTTGGAAAAATGTATTTGATTATAAATAAATTATTTAAGCAGATTCTTTCCTGATTCTATTTTTTGAGGTACGAAGTTTGACAATTTTTGAAGAAAAAAGACTTTCTACCATTTTTTCTGTGATAGTGAATTCTTTTACCTCTTTTTGAGAGGGTAATGAATACATTAAGTCGAGCATAAGTTCTTCAATAATTGATCTAAGTGCTCTTGCCCCTGTTTTCCTTGCAAAAGCCTCTCTGGCAATCGCAGATACTGATCCTTGTTCAAAGTTTAAATTAACATTATCCATACTTAAAAGAGCCTTAAATTGCTTTACAAGAGCATCTCTTGGTTCGGTTAATATAGATTTAAGAGTATCCTCATTTAATGGATCTAGTACTGCACATACTGGGATTCTCCCTATAAATTCAGGAATTAATCCATACTTAACTAAATCATCAAGTTCTAAATTTTTTAAAGCTTCTCTAGGATCTAGTTTTTGTTTTGTAGGAATTGATTCTGTTTCTTCAGAGGTGGTAAATCCTATCGAATGCTTACCTAACCTTTTTTGAACGATATCTTCTAATCCTATAAAGGCTCCTCCGCAAATAAACAATATCTGACTAGTATCAATTTGAATGCAATCATGATAAGGGTGTTTGCGTCCACCTTGAGGAGGCACATTGGCCACTGTACCTTCAAGCATTTTAAGTAAAGCTTGTTGCACTCCCTCCCCGGAAACATCTCTAGTTATTGATGGATTTTCACTTTTTCTCGCAATTTTATCAATTTCGTCAATATAAATGATACCTCTCTGAGCTAACTCAACATTCATTTCTGATTTTTGTAAAAGCCTTAAAAGAATATTTTCAACATCTTCACCTACATAACCAGCTTCTGTAAGAGTTGTTGCATCTGCCACAGCAAATGGAACATCTAGAAATTCAGCTAAAGTTTGAGCTAATAATGTTTTTCCACTTCCAGTTGGCCCAATTAGTAAAATATTTGATTTTTGTAGTTTTGTAGTTTGTAAATCCTCAAGGGCATTATTATCATCTTTTTTACTGTTTTTCCATGCAAGCCTTTTATAGTGATTATAAACTGCCACAGATAGAATTTTTTTTGCAGATTCTTGACCAACGACCTGTTTATCAAGAAATCCTTTTATCTCTATAGGCTTTGGAATAGTTGTTATTTTGAGAGGCTCACATGTCTCAGTGTTGTTATTGGGTAATTTTTTCTTAACTGAGGGAGTGTTATGATTTGTATTTGTTTGAGAATCAATTAATTCTTCATCAAGAATCTCGTTGCAAAGATCAATGCATTCATCACAAATATATACTCCAGGTCCAGCAATAAGCTTTCTCACTTGGTCTTGAGATTTTCCACAAAAAGAGCATTTGAGATGGGCGTCAAATTTAGCCATCGTTAACTACTTATATTAAAAAAAGAATTAGGGTATATGCCCTTTATACAAGGATTGCTTATAAACTTCAATTCGTCATCAAAATCTTAAACTAATCTTTCTAGTTGTCATTTTTAATAACTTTATCAATTAATCCATAATTTACAGCTTCAGAGGGGGATAAAAAGTAATCCCGTTCTGTATCTTCTACAATTTTTTCGAGAGGTTGTCCTGTATGCTCGCAGAGTAAATTATTTAATGTTTTTTTAAGATAAAGAATTTCTTTGGCTTGGATTTCTATTTCCACTGCTTGACCTTGAGCACCCCCTAATGGTTGATGGATCATAATTCTTGAATTAGGTAAAGCTAATCTTTTCCCTTTTGTTCCCCCTGATAAAAGGAATGCACCCATACTTGCTGCGACACCAAAGCATATAGTTACAATATCGGGACTAATTTGCTGCATCGTATCATAGATTGCTAATCCTGCCGTTACTGAGCCACCAGGAGAATTAACGTAAATTTGAATATCTTTAGACGGGTCCTCAGCCTCGAGAAAAAGTAATTGTGCTACGAGGGAATCAGAAACTTGATCATTTATTTCAGTTCCTAAGAATATAATACGTTCACGAAGAAGTCTTGAATATATATCGAAAGCTCTTTCCCCTCTTCCAGATTGTTCAATAACTGTTGGAAGAGCTGAGTTGGAAATAGGATTAATATTTTTTTGAATTTTTGAATTAGCAACAAAATGTTTGGTTATTGAATTAATCAAGATTTAGGAGAGACACTAAATATAATCTAAAAGTTTTTTTGATAATTAGTTAGATATTTTAGAAATTATTATTTTTCTTTTGATTTAGTAGTTGATTTTTTCTCCTTTGCTTTTGAAATAACCTCTTTTGATTTAGCAGTTGATTTTTTCTCCTTTGCTTTTGAAATAACCTCTTTTGATTTAGTAGTTGATTTTTTCTCTTTTGTTATTTTTTCTGATTTTTCTGACGTTTCAATTACTTGAGAATTTTCTGCTAGCCAAGATATTAATTTTTCTGTTAGAAGATCACTTTGAATGGCGTTTCTGAATTTTTCTATATCTATTTTATTAGGTGATTTTTCAATCTCATTTTTATATTCCTCTATTTTTGAGTCAATTTCTTTTTCTGCTACTGTTATATTTTCACTTTCTGAAAGAGCTTTTAGAGCTAAATTTTTTATAACATTTTCTTCTGCTTGTGGTCTGGTAGATTCTGCTAATGATTTAATTACTTCAGGAGTAAATGTCGATTTAATATCCATACCTTGTTGGGCGAACCTTTGAGCTGTTTGTTCGATATTATTTCTAACTTCTTTATCAATTAATGTTTTAGGAATTTCAACATCTAACTCTTTAGCAAGTGCATCAATAAGAGCATCATTTTTAATGTTTTTCTGATTTTCCTTAAAATTTTCTTTAAGTCTCGTTTCAATATCTTTTTTAAGTTCTTTTAACGTCTCTTTATTCGCTGATTGTTTTGCGAATGCATCATTTAAATCAGGTAATTCTCTAATTTTTAGGTCTTTTAAAGTGATTTCGAAAATTGCTTCTTTCCCCCTTGAGTCCTCATGAGCATAATCATCAGGAAATTTTAAATTGAGTTTTTTACTGGAGTCAATTTTCATGCCTACAATTCCCTCAACAAATCCAGGAATCATCTTATTCTTTTCTAATTCAAGATCCATTGATTCACTTGATCCACCTTCAATTTTTTCTTTTGAATGTTTATAAATTCCTTCAAAACTTACTACCGCAATATCGCCTAATTTTGCAGCTCTTCCTGTGACTGGAACTATGTTGGCTAACTGCTTCCTAGATTTTTCAATCTCTTCATCAATACTCTTAGAATTAAATTTATTTTTTTGAATTGAAACTTTTAATCCTTTTGTTCTTTTAAGTTTTAGTTTTGGTGCTATTTCAGTTTCTAATGTAAGTTTGAGACTTTTGGAGGGATCAAATTTTTTTAATAAAGATTCAAATCCTTCTGGAAGTTCTGGTTCACATAATGGCTCAATTGATTCTTTCTCTAATGCTTCATTCCATGATTTTTCGATTATTTTTTCTAAGGCTGAAGCGTACAGCTGAGTAAGACCTATTCTTTGAATAAGGATTTGTTTAGGTATTTTTCCAGATCTAAATCCTGGGATAGTAGCTGTTTTACTGATTTTGTTTATTGTTTCGTCAAGGGATGATTTGCAAGAACTTGCTGGGATTTCAAGTTCTATAGAAATTCTGCTTTGAGGCAAAGGCTTTGTTTGTACGATTAATGAATCTTTAGTCATTTTTAATTTTAATCTTCAAGTATCGAAACTTAATTATTTCACATTAAGTGAATTAGTTGAAAATAGATTTTTTTGATAAAGTAAGAAACATATTTAAAATTATTTCAAAAAACTATTTGACGGTTTGAGAAAGTCCCCATTTTTACCAAATAAACCTTTAACAGTGGCAATTCTTGGTTCTTCAGGAGCTGTAGGTTGCGAACTATTGAAAATACTTGATGAAAGGAATTTTCCAATTTCTAATTTAATTCTTTTATCTTCCTCCAGATCTGCGGGGAAAAAGGTTTTTTGGAAAGGTAATGAGATTATTACAAAGGAAGTTGTGGCTAATAGTTTTTCTGGAGTTGATTTGGTTTTTGCTTCTGCGGGGGGTGCAATTTCTAAAAAATGGGTTGAATCAATAAAGAAACATAATGCAATTCTAATTGATAATTCCAGTGCTTTTAGGATGAGCGAGCATGTCCCACTTGTAGTACCAGAAGTTAATCCAGAAGCTGTTTTAGGACATCAAGGCATTATTGCTAATCCAAATTGCACTACTATATTACTTGCGCTTGTTTTGTCTCCATTAAATTGTATTTCGAATATTAAAAGAGTAATAGTATCAACTTATCAATCTGCAAGCGGTGCAGGTCAATTGGCAATGGATGAATTAAAATTTCTAACAAAAAAATATCTTGAGGGTGACCCACAAAAAAGTCAAATATTACCTCACTCATTAGCCTTTAATTTATTTTTGCATAATTCTCCAATGTTAGAAAATAAATATTGTGAAGAAGAAATGAAGATGATCAATGAATCTAGAAAAATTTTAAATATTCCTAATTTAAAATTATCTGCAACTTGTGTTAGGGTTCCTATCTTGAGATCTCACTCAGAGGCAGTAAATATAGAATTTGAAAATAAAATTTATACTAATGAGGCAATAGATAAGTTAAAAGAATCTAGGGGCATAACTTTTATTGAGGATATTAATTCAAATAGGTTTCCTATGCCAGAAGATGTTAAGGAAAAGGATAATATTGCAGTTGGGAGAGTCAGAGAAGATTTAAGTAATCCAAATGCATTAGAATTATGGTTGTGTGGTGATCAAATCAGAAAAGGAGCCGCTTTAAATGCAGTTCAAATAGCAGAAATACTATTACAAAAAAATCATGACCTTAAATAAAAGTTTTCCCCCTTTTGGAAATATATTAACCGCTATGGTTACTCCATTTAAAAAAGATGGCAAAGTAGATTATGAACTGGCTGCGAAATTAGCAAACTATATTATTGAGCATGGATCAGATGGAATAGTCTTATGTGGAACAACAGGAGAATCTCCTACATTAACTTGGGATGAGCAACATAAACTATTTGTCGTAATTAGAAATTCACTACAATCAAAAGCAAAGATTCTCATAGGGACAGGAAGTAATAGCACCTCTGAAGCCATTGAGGCTACGCAAAAAGCTTTTGAGGCAGGTGCGGATGGTGCTCTAGTGGTGGTCCCTTACTACAACAAGCCACCTCAAGACGGTCTTTATGAGCATTTTAAAGATGTTGCAAATGCTGCTCCAAAGCTTCCTATAATGCTTTACAACATTCCTGGGAGGACAGGTAGTAACCTTTTACCTGCAACTGTAAAGAAACTTATGGAATTTCCTAATATTGTTAGTATTAAGGCTGCAAGCGGTAGAATAGAGGAAGTGACCGAGTTGAGAGCTAACTGCGGCTCTGAATTTGCAGTATATAGCGGCGATGATTCATTGTTGTTACCTATGTTATCTGTTGGCGCTGTAGGTGTTGTAAGTGTTGCAAGCCATATTGTTGGGCTGCAATTGAAAGATATGATTTCAAATTTTCAGAATGGAAATGTTTTGAAAGCTCTTGATATTCATGAAAGATTACAACCTCTCTTTAAAGCGCTTTTTGAGACAACTAATCCAATTCCTATCAAAGCCGCTTTAGAACAATTAGGTTGGGAAGTTGGACCCCCAAGACCTCCATTAGTGAAACTTAATGATGACAAAACCCAAAGACTTTCAATCCTAATTAATAAATTGTTTGAAAGCTAACCAATTAATCATTTTTTAATTAAGTTTTTATCAGTTTATTTAATCAACAAATTTGCTTTATACTTACTCCAAATGCAATCAAGACAATTAATTCAAAAAAATAAATCTGCTTTGAATACATCAAAGAATCCTAAAAACCCCTGTTTAAAGATAATACCCTTAGGTGGTCTTCATGAAATCGGAAAAAATACATGCCTTTTTGAATATGGAGATGACATTATCTTAATTGATGCTGGATTAGCTTTCCCTTCTGATGGGATGCATGGAGTGAATGTCGTAATGCCAGATACTACATATTTGCAAGCAAATTTAAATAGATTTCGTGGGATGATAGTAACCCATGGTCATGAAGATCATATTGGAGGTATCTCACATCATCTTAAAAAGTTTAATATCCCTGTAATTTATGGTCCTCCTTTAGCAATGTCTATGCTAAAAGGAAAAATTGAGGAAGCAGGAGTATCAGATAGAACCACTTTGCAAAGTATAGAATCTAGGCAAATAGTTAAATTAGGGCAGCATTTCTCTATAGAGTTTGTAAGGAATACGCACTCTATTTCTGATAGTTTTTCTTTGGCTTTAACAACACCTGTAGGGGTAGTGTTTTTTACAGGCGATTTTAAATTTGATCATGCTCCTCCCGATGGTAAGTTTGCTGACATTGAGCGCATGGCTTTTTATGGAGACAAGGGGGTGTTATGTATGCTTTCTGATTCAACTAATTCTGAAGTGCAGGGTTTTGTACCCTCAGAAAGTTCAGTTTTTCCTAATTTGGATCGTTTAATTAGTGAAGCAGAAGGAAGAGTAATGTTAACTACTTTTGCTAGTTCGACTCATAGAGTCGCAATGATTATCAAATTAGCTATGAAACATGGGCGTAAGATTGGTTTATTAGGAAGATCAATGTTAAATGTAGTAGGTAAATGTAGAGAATTAGGATATATACGTTGTCCCGATGACTTATTTTTTCCGATAAGAACTATAAGGGATTTACCTGATAGAGAGACTTTATTGCTTATGACTGGTAGCCAAGGTGAGGTAATGGCTGCATTAAGTAGAATTTCCAGATGTGAGCATCCAAATGTGCAATTAAAAACAACTGATACGGTAATATTTTCATCAAGTCCAATCCCAGGTAATACAATTTCTGTCTCTCATACTATTGATAAGCTAGTTCACTTAGGTGCGAAAGTTATTTATGGTAAAGAGCATGGTATTCACGTCTCAGGCCATGGATGCAGAGAAGATCAGAAAATGATGCTTGCGTTAATAAAACCGAAGTTTTTTGTTCCTGTTCATGGAGAATACAGAATGCAAGTTTTACATGGTAAAACTGCTGTCACAATGGGTATTGATCCTAATAATATTTTAGTACTTGATAATGGCGATACGATAGAACTTACTCCTGAAAAAATGATTCAAGGTCAACCAGTTAAATCAGGAGTTGAGATGCTAGACAATACAAGAACAGGTATTGTCGATGCGAGAGCTTTAAAGGAAAGACAGCAGCTTGCCGATGATGGAATCGTTACTGTTTTAACTCCAATAAGTACTGATGGCAAAATGGTTGCCCCTCCCAGGGTAAGTCTTAGGGGAGTTGTTACTTCAGCGGACCCGAGAAAGATGTCTTTATGGACTGAGAAAGAAATAACTTGGGTTTTAGAAAATCGATGGAAACAACTATCAAGACAAACAGGACCAAAGAATTTTGAAGTTGATTGGATTGGTGTTCAAAGAGAAATAGAGTCAGGTCTAAACAGAAGAATGAGGAGAGAATTACAAATTGAACCTTTAGTTTTATGCCTGGTTCAGCCTGCCCCAAGTGGGACTCCAGCCTATAAGCCAAGGTTGAGTGATGAACAAACCCCAAAAAAGAATCGGCATAATCAACAACATGTAAATAAAGTAAAAGATAATAATATGAATAATAAAAATAAAGATTTTAAAGATAATAAAGATTCAAATAAGCAAGATGAACTTTCAGGAAGAACTAGACGAAGACGTTCTGCTTTAACAACTTAGTTAGTAAATTCTATATAGCTTTTATTCCACACAATTTTTGCGCCGTTAGGTAAATCTACCTTACCCTTATTTTTCTTGAAAATTTCTGTTGCAATATCATCTAAATTACTTGATCTAATTTGCTTAGAGAATTTCTCTTTGAAAAGTTGATTTAGTAATGTTGACCTCGCTTCAAGACCTAAAGTAATGAATATATCTCTTTTAATCATTTGTTTATCTAAGCATGCTTCTAATGCTAATTTACATAAATCTGTTCTTTCTGTTTCATATTTATTCATCTTCTGAGTAAAAGTATTGATTCTTGAACTGCAGCCTGGATAAATTTTCTCTAACTTTTCTAAAATATCCTTTCTAATAAGATTTCTTTTTAATTTGAGATCTAAATTTGTAGGATCAATCCAAACAGGTATTTTTAATTCTTTACATATTTTCAAGGTATCTGCTCTTGAAAATATAAGTATTGGTCTAACAATATAAAAATTATTTTCAGATAATCTTTTCTTTGGTATCCCTGTAAGTCCTTTGTAGCTGCTTCCTCGAGCCAAGTTTAATAAAAAAGTTTCTGCATTATCTGAACTAGTATGGCCAGTGAGGATGTAAATATAATCCATACCTTTATTAGGTTCAATCAATTTTTTGGCGGTATCATGTAATTTTTGATATCTCCAATTTCGGGCTTTTTCTTCCGTGGAGACTTCTATGTATTCAGCTTTATCTGAGTAAAAACTAATTTTTTTGTGAATACAAAATGCCTTTAATTTTTCTGAGTAATTACTAGATTTAGAATGCCATTGATGATCTCCGTGCCATACATATATTTCCCAATCATGATAATCCTTAATATCCTTAAATAATGTCAATAGTGCCATAGAATCTTGTCCTCCTGATACTGCAATTAGTAATTTGATTCCACTTGGAATAAATTGTGCATCTTTAATGATTGCTTTATGTATAAGATGATGCCAATTTGTCCAATTATTTTTTTCTTTTTTTGACATTTGTTTAACTCAAATAATTATTTTTTAAAAAAATGTACTCTTTTATTAAAACAATGTCACAATCAGGGAATAAATACATCTTGTGAATGACTCTGATTAATCAATTGCCACAAAAAGTTCAAAAAGAACTTAGTAAAAAATCTCTACTAAAAGTTATATCAGGTTTGAATAACTTTGATATACAATCAGTAAAATTGATTGCTAATGCAGCGTTAATTGGGGGTGCTGATATGATCGATTTAGCATGTAAACCAGAATTAGTTGAGGAAGTGCAGAAAATCAGTTCTTTGCCTATTTGTGTAAGTGCGGTAGAACCAAAATTATTCACTGATTCTGTTAAAGCAGGAGCAGTCCTTTTGGAGATTGGTAATTTTGATTCATTCTACGAAAAAGGCATTACTTTCTCTGCCGAACAAATTATTTCATTAGCTAAAGAAACAAAAGATTTATTACCCGATAGTCCACTATCAGTTACTGTGCCGCATACTCTCACTCTCGATAAACAAGTTGAGTTGGCAATTAAACTTGTTAAAGAGGGAGCGGATTTCATTCAAACAGAAGGAGGAAAAAGTTCTTCACCTCTAAGTCCTGGAGTTCAAGGTCATTTTGAAAAAGCGGTCCCAACTTTATCAGCTACTTTTTCTATTAGTCAAGAATTTGCAAAGAACAATATAAATACTCCTATTATGTGTGCATCAGGTTTGAGTGAGATTACTTGTCCGCTAGCTATTACATCGGGAGCCTCTGCAGTAGGAGTAGGCTCTGTTGTAAATAAGCAAGATAATTTAATTGCTATGATCGCAGCTGTAAGAGCGTTAAAAGAATCTTTGGATAATTCATTAATAAGGCAGAAAATCTCCTAGGATAGATAAAATTAATAATTTTTGAGTGAATAATTATCAACTTCAAGCACCATATGAACCAAAAGGAGATCAACCTAAAGCAATTAAAGATTTGGTAAGCGGGGTTAATGAAGGTAAAAAATATCAAACACTCTTAGGTGCTACTGGAACTGGTAAGACTTTTACTATCGCAAACGTAATAGCTCAAACCGGACGACCAGCATTAGTGTTAGCGCATAATAAAACTTTAGCAGCACAATTATGTAATGAATTAAGGCAGTTTTTTCCTAAAAATGCTGTCGAGTACTTTATTTCTTATTATGATTATTATCAGCCTGAAGCATACGTTCCAGTAAGTGATACATATATTGCTAAAACAGCTTCAATTAATGAAGAAATTGATATGTTAAGGCACTCTGCAACTAGATCACTCTTTGAAAGGAGAGATGTAATTGTTGTTGCATCTATAAGTTGCATATATGGACTTGGAATACCAAGTGAGTATCTTAAGGCAGCGGTAAAATTTAAAGTAGGTGAATCTATTAATTTAAGATCTTCTTTAAGAGATTTAGTGAATAATCAATATACAAGAAATGATATTGATATAAGTAGAGGCAGATTTAGGATTAAAGGTGATGTTTTAGAGATTGGACCTGCTTATGAGGATAGATTGGTAAGAATAGAGTTTTTTGGTGATGAAATTGAAGCTATTAGATACGTAGATCCTCTTACCGGTGAAATTCTTGAGAGTCTTGAACAAATTAGTATTTATCCCGCTAAGCACTTTGTTACTCCTAAAGAAAGATTAGATAGTGCAATTTGTGCTATAAAAAATGAATTAAAATTACAGCTTGCAAGCTTCGAGAGTGTAGGGAAATTATTGGAAGCACAACGCTTAGAGCAAAGGACAAAATATGATTTAGAAATGCTGAAAGAAGTTGGTTATTGTAATGGTGTAGAAAATTATGCAA
>CACOIV010000025.1 GCA_902627335.1 uncultured Prochlorococcus sp. | reverse complement strand
GTTTTTGCAGATTTATTAATTGTTGGAGAAGCACCAGGATCTAAAGAGGATTTGGAGGGCAAACCTTTTGTTGGTAAATCAGGAAAGTTATTAAAAAATTTACTAGAAATTTCAAAAATAAATATATCCGATGTCTTCTTTTGTAACGTAATAAAATCTAGACCCCCAAAGAATAGAAAACCAACAAAAATTGAAGTTTTCAATCACAAACCTTGGTTAATACAACAGATTAAATTAGTTGATCCAAAAATTATTATTTTGACTGGCGCAACTGCAATGAAAGCAATTTTGGAGTTAAATGAACCTATTTCAAATATAAGAGGGAAGTGGATAAAAAAAGATGATAGACAATTTATGATTATTTTTCATCCATCATATTTATTAAGGTTTTCTAAGGATGATATTAATAATCCATATGCACATACGTTAAAAGATCTTCAGAAAGTGAGAAAAAAACTATATAGTATTAATTAAGCTGATATAAATGAATACTATTGATTTGATGTCATTAACTAAATCAAAAGAAGTAAATAATCTTTCAAAAAGGTATTCTACTCAAATTGAGAGGAGAGTTACTAAAACAGTGATGGTTGGAGATGTGGGTATTGGTAGTGATCATCCAGTAAGAATTCAATCAATGATAAATGAAGACACCATGGATATAGACAATGCCACCTTAGCAATAAAAAGACTTCATGATGTTGATTGTGAAATTGTAAGATTGACTGTCCCATCTGTAGCTCATGCTAAAGCCGTTGGTGAAATAAAAAAAAATTTAAGAGATCTTGGTATTAATACACCTCTTGTGGCTGATGTGCATCATAATGGTATGAAAATTGCTATGGAAGTGGCAAAGCATGTTGATAAAGTAAGAATAAATCCAGGCTTATTCGTTTTTGAAAAATCAGATCCAAATCGAACCGAATATAGCTTTGACGAATTTGATGCAATTAAAAATACTATCTTAAAAAGATTTACTCCTTTAGTGGAGGTTTTAAAATCTCAAAATAAAGCTCTTAGAATAGGAGTTAATCATGGATCTCTTTCTGAGAGAATGCTTTTTACTTATGGTGATACACCTCTAGGTATGACCGAGTCAGCTATGGAATTTGTAAAAATTTGTGATGAGCTTGATTTTCATAACATAATAATTTCGATGAAAGCATCTAGGGCGCCAGTAATGATGGCTGCTTATAGAATGATCGCTGATAGGTTAGATAGTGAGGGTTATAACTATCCATTGCATTTAGGCGTTACAGAGGCTGGTGATGGTGATTATGGAAGAATAAAAAGTACTGCAGGCATTGCTACACTACTTGCAGAGGGTCTTGGAGATACTATAAGAGTCTCATTAACAGAGGCTCCTGAGAAAGAAATACCAGTTGGCTATTCGATATTGCAATCATTGGGATTGAGAAAAACAATGGTTGAATATATTAGTTGTCCAAGTTGTGGAAGAACACTCTTTAATCTAGAAGAAGTTGTAAATAAAGTAAGGAATGCAACCTCACATCTCACTGGTTTAGATATTGCAGTTATGGGTTGTATTGTTAATGGCCCTGGTGAAATGGCTGATGCAGATTATGGATATGTTGGTAAAGGGAAAGGTACAATTGCCCTATACAGAAGAAAAGAGGAAATTAGAAGGGTTCCTGAAGATGAAGGAGTTCAAGCTTTGATTCAGCTTATTAAAGATGATGGTAAATGGATTGATCCAGAATGATATTTTTAACTTTTATATTTTTTAAATCGAGGAAGTAAGAATTGAATTTAAGAATACAAAGTATCTTTAAGAATAAATTAATCTTTTTTATCCCTATGGTTTTTTCAGGGATAATTTTAATAAATTCTATTGAATCCTCTATTTTAAAAAATAGTAATAAAGAGGTAATCGATCATGTTTGGCAGATAATTTATAGAGATTTTTTGGATTCAGATGGAAATTTTAATAGGTCTAATTGGATAAAGTTAAGAAAAAAATTATTAACTAAAAAATATACTAATTCTTCAGATGCCTATGACGCTATAAGAGAAATGTTGGCTAATCTTAATGATCCTTACACAAGATTCTTGGATCCTAAACAATTTTATGAAATGAGAATTGATACCTCAGGCGAATTAACTGGCGTAGGTATTCAAATAGTTAAGGATGAAGAATCAGATAACTTTGTAATAGTTTCACCGATAGAAGGATCTCCAGCTTATCAAGCTGGCATTAAAGCCAAAGATAAAATTATTTCTATTGATAAGGTAAATACGAAAGGAATGGATATTGAGAGAGCTGTTAATTTAATAAGAGGAAAAAAAGGCACGCAAGTAATCCTAGGTATTTCAAGGAATGGAAAAATATTTTATAAATCACTTATGAGAAAAAAAATTGAAATAAGATCAGTGGTTAGTAAGATAAATAATACTAAAGAAGGTTATTTGGTTGGATACGTAAGAATTAAGCAATTTAATGCCAATGCTTCCAGAGAAATGAAGGATACACTTCTAGATTATGAAAATAAAGATATTGCAGGCTATGTACTTGATTTAAGAAGCAATCCTGGAGGACTTCTTGATTCAAGTATTGATATATCTAGACAATTTATTAATGAAGGAATTATTGTTAGCACATTATCAAAAGATGGTTTAAAAGAAATTAAGAGGGCTAATGGAAGTGCTTTAACTAATAAACCCTTAGTAGTTCTCGTTAATGAAGGCTCTGCCAGTGCTAGTGAAATTGTTTCTGGTGCTATTAGAGATAATCAGAGAGGTAAATTAGTAGGAAAGAAAACTTTTGGGAAAGGCCTTGTTCAATCGATGAGAGCACTTGTCGATGGATCTGGCTTAACGGTAACTGTTGCAAAATATCTAACACCTGATGGAACGGATATAAATAAATTTGGTATTACTCCCGATTTAGAAGTTAATATGAATTCTAAAAGATTATTACAGAGAGAAATAGGGACAAGAAAAGATAATCAATATAAAGCAGGAGAAAATTTATTAATTAATTTGATCAAAGGTAAAGGATCTTTTTCAAGTTATGATCCAAAATCCTCAAATATATATGCTGCTCTTAAAAGAAAGAATGATTAATGAATATATTTTCAATTATAGACTCATATCTAACATCCTCTTTAAAGGTGTATAAGCTTTTTTTATTATTTTAGATTCAAGCTCAATACTAGGATTTTTATATTTGATGCAATGTAGGATTTTTTCTAAAGTATTTAATTTCATGTATGGACATTCATTACATTTACAACCTTCAATGTCAGGAACTTCAATAAAATTTTTATTAGGTTCTTTCCTTTTCATTTGATGAATAATTCCTGGTTCAGTTAGTACCATGAATGTATTTGAGGAATCTTTGCTTATAAAATCCAATAATTTACTTGTAGAACCTATGAAATCTGCTA
Organism: uncultured Prochlorococcus sp.; assembly: GCA_902627335.1. Lineage (GTDB taxonomy): Bacteria > Cyanobacteriota > Cyanobacteriia > PCC-6307 > Cyanobiaceae > Prochlorococcus_A. The sequence goes on along the minus strand of CACOIV010000025.1, from coordinate 8,368 downwards.
GCACAAGAAGGTTTTGGCTACATTCAGGATGAGCTATTATTTTTGAATCTGGATTTTCAAATTTTAATTTCATTAATGCTTCTTCGCTAAATGTTTCATGCACAATACAACTTCCAGGCCATAACTTGAGTTCTTTCCCAGAATTTTTTTGTACCCATCGGCCAAGATTTTGATCTGGTGCAAAAATAATTTTTTTATCTTTTGGTAGTTTTTTAACTAATGAAACTGCATTACTACTAGTGCATATAAGATCACTTTGAGCTTTGACTTCAGCAGTGCAATTTATATAACTAACTACATAATGATCTGGGTTAGCTTCTCTAAATTTCCTGAATTCATCTGCTGGACAATCATTTGCCAGGGAGCATCCAGCTTCAATATCAGGGATTAATACAGTTTTATCCGGGCAGAGGATTTTTGCAGTTTCCGCCATGAAATGAACCCCGCAAAAAATTATTATATCTGCATTGGTATTAGCGGCTTTCCTTGATAAATCCAAAGAATCTCCAATAAAGTCTGCGATGTCTTGAATTTCAGGAGCTTGATAATAATGAGCTAAAATTATTGCATTAGAATTTTGACATAACTCCTTTATCTCAGAAATTAAATCCTCTTCAGTTCTTGTTGATTCTTTATTGGCAGTAGAGGTTGTGCTGGTCAGGATTGAGGATGTATCTTGATTAATTATATGCTTTAAAACAGAAAAATCTTTGCCAAATTTAAAAATTGCTATTGTTGGTGATTGTCATGGCTTATGGTCAAAGGATGATATTGCGATTTTATCTATAGCGAGACCTGATTTTGTTTTGTTTGTTGGAGATATTTCAGAAGGTAAAATAAAAACCATCAAAGAAATTAATCGTCTTGATATCCCTGCTTATGTGATTTTAGGAAATCACGACAGGGGTTCAGACAGGACAGGAGAAACTTTACTAAAACAAATCAGAGTGCTTCAAGAGAAATTCTGTGGATGGAAGTTAAATATATTTGAAAATAAAATAAATATCGTAGGAGGCAGGCCATGTAGCTCGGGCGGAGGATATTTTCTTTCAAAAGAAGTATTAGGTGTTTATGGTCCATTATCTGAAGAAGAATCTGCTAGAAAAATAATTAATTGCTCAATTGAGGCTCGTGATGATTTACCTCTCATAATTATTTCTCATACAGGTCCTACAGGCCTTGGTTCAGAACCTAACAGTATTTGCGGAAGGGATTGGAAAATACCTCCCGTGGATTGGGGAGATAGAGATTTAAATATTGCCTTAACAGAAATAAAAAAAAATAGAAAGGTAGATCTTGTTGTTTTTGGTCATATGCATGAAACTCTTAATAGAAATCAAGGTAATAGAAAAATGTTAAAAATTGACAATGAAGGTACTTTTTTTTTAAATACTGCAATAGTACCGAGATATAAAAAGGATAATGCAGGAAGAACTCTTATTAATTTTTCATGGGTTGAATTTTGTGATAATGAGTTAACTTATATTGCTCAAAGGTGGTATTCAATCTCAGGAAAATTGGAAAGTGAGGAAATGCTTTTTAATTTATAAAATTAATATTCATCTTAAACTTTTGGACTCTGATATTTAGAAAATAAAGTCTGAGATAAAATATATCCCCCAATTGCTGCCGCACTAAAAGCAAGGCCATTTTTTATTAGAGGTAATATTTCTGATGTTCTTGTAATTATTGGAGCTATTCCAAAAACTCCAAATAACATTCCCCACAAAGGTGATAGAAGTGCTAAAAAACCAATTGATATTAATTCATTTTTCTTTCTTGGAGCTGCTGAAAAGCCTGCTATTAAACCACCTAAAATAGAAGTTGATAATGTCCATAAATATTGTTCTTTTGGAAGTCCAGGAACGACTTGACAGCCTCCTCTCTCAAGACAAATTTTAACTGAATTAATTGCATCCAATACGGCACCATCCTCCCCATGCTCTCTAACATAATATTGATTCCCGTATCTGGTTTGAAGTTCTACCCAAAATAATCTTGGTAAAAATGAAAAATATGCATCACCCACATTAAAATTTAATAAATTCCCTCCTCTAGGATCTGCAATAATAAGAAGGCTCGTCTCATCAAGCTTCCAGAAATCTTTAATGGCAGATCCAGGACTACTTTCAAATTGTGATAGATATTTAATCTTCCATCCACTTTCTATTTCAAAATTATTTAATGTCTTTTCAAGATTCTCCTTTTGATTAGGACTTAATGTTTTTGCTAAATCAATAATAGGTGTTTCATTCTTAGGTAAAAGATCGGGATTACTTATTGCAAAAGAAGGACTATTAAATAAAATTATCATTAATGATAGAAATATTCCCAATAAATAGTTAATCTTTGAGGGCATAAAAAAATATCAACTAAATATAATTTTAATGATGAATAAATTTCCTGCGAATAGTCCGAAATGGCTAATTAAAAAAATTAATGAAAAAGGAGGGAAGGTTACCTTTTATGATTTTATGGATATTGTTTTAAATGATCCTAATAATGGGTATTACGGTAGCGGAAAAGCAAATCTAGGAATTAATGGGGATTTCGTTACATCTCCATCATTGACAGATGATTTTTCTTATTTCCTATCAATACAAATAGAAGAATGGTTAGAACAAATAAAAAATAGCAATAAATTTAAAGGTAAATTTAACATTATTGAATTCGGTTCAGGAAAAGGTTGCCTTATTAAAGGAATAATACATTATTTTTTTATTAATAATGAGAAAATTTTGAAAGATATCTCCTTTAAAATAATTGAGTTAAATCCAGGGATGAAAATAATACAAAAAAATAATTTAGAAGAATTTTTAAATTGTGGCGTTGATATCTCCTGGATAAAATTAGAAGATTTTGAGGATAAGTCAATAAATGGAATAATTATTGCTAATGAGGTATTAGATGCTTTTCCCGTTGAAAGAATTCAATATTTCCAAGGAAATATATATCAGCAAAATGTTTCTTTTAATGAAAAGATTGGAGAATTATTCTTATCTAAAGATAATTTAGATGAAAATTTAAAGAGAAAAATTAATTATTTAAGAAATCAGTTTGGGATAAATATTCCGCCAGAAGATGCGCCTGAAGGATGGGCTACTGAATTGCACGTTAATCAATCAGAATGGTTAAAACAAATATATAAAAAACTTAACGTTGGTATTTTATTTATTATTGATTATGCAATAGAGTCTAAAAAATACTATTCATCCCAAAAATATGATGGAACTTTACTTGCCTACAAGAATCAAAAAGCAATAAATGACTTTCTTTTTTCACCAGGTGATTGTGATTTAACATGTCATATTTGTAGTGATATTTTAATAGAAAAAGCAAAAGATATTGGTTTTGGATTCAATGGAATAGTAAAGCAAGGGGAAGCCCTTTTATTACTAGGTTTAGCACAAAAACTTTATGATATTCAAAACTCCTATCAAAACGATATTTCTAAAGCTTTATTAAAAAGGGAAGCATTGCTGAGATTGGTTGATCCTCTTTGTTTAGGCGATTTTAAATGGTTCGTTTTCAATGTTGCAGAAAAGGATTTTAACTTTAAATCAAAATGTATTAATTAGTTAAAGTAATTTATAAAATCTTTTTCTTCTATATTATTAAAAATCTCTACTTCTCCAATTTTTCTTGGTAAGACAAATCTCATTCTGCCATCTATTACTTTTTTGTCACCCATTAATATTTTCATGATGCTTTCCTTTTTTAAATTAGGTATTTTTATTGGCAATCCATAGTTCTTTATGAGTTCATTTTGTCTTAAAGCCTCTTCTTTTGACCATAAGCCTATATCTGATGCAATGTCACCAGCTATTCTCATGCCAACTGATATCGCTTCACCATGTAAAAACTCCCCATATCCGCATAAATTTTCAATTACGTGGCCAAAAGAATGTCCATAATTTAGAATAGCTCGAATACCATTTTCCTTCTCGTCCATAGCAACAATATCTGATTTTGTTTCAACTGATTTTTTAATAATTTTTATAAGACTTTTGTTATTTAAATCTATTATTTGTTTTTGATTCTCTTTATTTTCTAAAAATTCAAATAGTTCAAAGTCTTTTATAATTCCATATTTTATTATTTCTGCCATTCCTGCTCGGAATTCTCTATCAGGTAAAGTTTCTAAAGTATTAGGATCTATATACACAGCCTTTGGTTGATGAAAAGCCCCAATAAGATTTTTGCCTTTTGGATGGTTGACTCCAGTTTTTCCTCCAACAGATGAATCCACCATAGAAAGTAGTGTCGTAGGGATTTGGATAAAATCTATTCCCCTTAACCATGTTGCTGCAGCGAAGCCAGTTACATCTCCAACGATTCCACCTCCTAGAGCAATCATTAACGACCCTCTTTCTAAACCATATTCGTGGGCAGCATCATATATTTGATTAAGAGTATTTACGTTCTTAAAAGCCTCTCCTGGATTTATTAAAAATATTCTTGCTGAATAATTATTTTTGCTTAAACTATCTAATATTCTTTTACCAAATAAATCTGCTATTTCTTTATTTGAGATTATTAATATTTTTCTTGTATTTTTTATCCCAAGATTTATAAGTTGGTCCCCTATATCATCCAAAAGGCCAGATTCTATAAAAACCTCATAAGACTTTTTATCTAACGGAACTAAGATTTTGTTCTTGGACACAATTAATTTCTGAAATTAAAACAATTTTTTTTAATTATAAACTTTAGTATGAGTTGATTTGAAATACACAATTAATTTATTTGTTGTTAAGAATTTAAAATCATAATAAAATTTTTATATGTCTTACAAAAGCAATAATAATAAACAAAATAAAACATATCCTGTCGGCATAATTGGCGGTGGGCAATTAGCTTTGATGCTTGTAGAGGCAGCTAAGGAACGAGATATAAAAGTTTGCGTTCAAACAAAGTCATTGAAAGATCCAGGGAGTTTGAAGGCTGATTTTGTTATTGAGGCTGATCCATTACAGATTAAAGGTAATAAAAATTTATTAAATGCGTGCGAAAAAATTATCTTTGAAAATGAATGGATAAAAGTAGATAAATTAAAACAATTAAGTTCCCATAAAAACTTCGTTCCAGATTTAGATTCTATTTCACCTCTGGTTGATAGGATTTCGCAAAAAAAATTTATTAAAAAATTAGGTCTTCCCTCTCCAAATTGGATGCAAATTAAAGAATCAAAAAAGATTGATGAGCAATTTAAAGATTGGAAGTTCCCGGTTATGGCAAAAAATTTTAAAGGGGGATATGACGGGAAGGGTAATAGAAAGATTGTTGATCAAGAAGATTTAAATTCTTTTTTTAATCACAATAATCCAGAAGAATGGTTAATTGAAGAATGGGTGGAGTATGAAAAAGAATTTGCTTTAGTTGGTTCAAGAGATTCTTCAGGTAAAATTAGGTTATTTCCTTTAGTAGAGACATTTCAATCAAATAATATATGTCAGTGGGTTCTATCTCCTGCTAATACAACATATGATATCAATATTTTTGCATTGAATATATTTTCCTCAATTGTAAATGAATTAGATTATGTAGGAGTTTTAAGCATTGAATTCTTTTTTGGAAATATGGGTTTGTTAATAAATGAAATAGCTCCTAGAACACATAATTCAGGACATTTTTCAATCGAAGCATGTAATTCAAGTCAATTTGATCAACATATTTGTATATCAACTGATATAAATCCTCCTGAGATAAAAATGAAATCTGAAGGGTCATTAATGATAAATTTACTAGGTCTTAAGAAGAATTTCCCGCTTTCTATTGAAAGTAGAATCGAGAGATTATCCAATATAAATGGGGGGTATATTCATTGGTATGGCAAATCAAAAGAAACTATTGGAAGGAAAATGGGGCATATTACATTTCTTTTAGATGAGAAAAGTTATAAGGAAAGGTTTTTGAAATCAAAAAAACTAATTGATGAGGTAAATAGAATTTGGCCTTCCCCTTATAATTAATCAAATAAGTTATTATTAAAATACTGCTTTATTGGTTCAATTCTTTTCTTGTGCTCTGATCTGACTCTTTATCGACTTGTGGAGTCTGTCGTTATGTGGAAGTAAACCATCCCTGTAGATGGAAATGGAAGCAGAACTTTGACTCCTCTTCTGGCTTTTCCAGGTCGATGCAACAGAGGGTTAACGGTAAGGTGGTAATACCTATTAGAACCGTTGTAATGACTGGCTTTTGATAGGTATTTTTTGTTCTCAGAAATAGGGTTATTCCTTGTACTCTTCCTGGAAAAGGAAGTTCACCCCTTTTCAGGAGATATAATCACTTACAATGACTTTTGAGCATGGGGAAATTTTTGAAAAGTACAATTTAACTCCACAAAATAAATAGCAATTAGTTTTACTGTCTAAAATGAATACCACTTTATGGCAAGCCATTCATAGACTTGCAAGAAAAATAGAATTTAAGACGTCAGTAGTTGACCTACAGCAAAATCAACCTCAGCAAAAGTAATGATGGAAAATTCAAATAGTACAGTTTTAAATCCAAAGACTGCAAAAGCAAAATATCCAGAAGCAAGAGTAATCGTATTAGATGATAATTTTAATACGTTTCAACATGTAGCAAATTGTCTCCTGACAATCATCCCAGGAATGAGTGAAAAAAGATCGTGGGATCTTGCAGTGAAAGTAGATAAGATAGGTTCGGCAGAAGTATGGAGAGGACCTTTAGAGCAGGCAGAGCTATATCATCAGCAACTGTTTAACAAAGGACTAACTATGGCACCAATTGAAAAAACATAAATTATTTCAAGATAAAACTATTCTCTATTTATAAAGCTATTTTATTTTGGTTCCCTTAATGAAGAAATAAGTAATCCACTTATTAATCTATTAATCCGAGATTCATTAATACCGCCTTTTGATTGAAAGGGAATATATTAAAAATTAATGTTGTGGGAATAAGGAAAAGTAATAAGAAAGCCGAACCAATTTTTTTGTTTCCTCCAAAGATAAAAATCCAGAACCCAAAGTTAGATAAATGATTGCTCCAACTAAAAGAATGGATGCGATTGGATTGGGGATACCCTTTGAAGATATATATTCGACTGTTCTTCCAAAACCTGCAATTTATCCAGGGATGGCTGATATGAATATTGCTGATATTGCCACTCTTGCCAAAATCCAAAAAAGTTTTAATGCCCTTATTTTTTAAGGTAATACTTTTCATTTTTTGATTGTAAGAATTTATTTGTAGCTATTCATTTTAAATGTTACGTACGCAAATCCACCAAGTAATAACAAACTAGCGATTGAGTAGATAATTGCTATGCCGTACATAATTGTTTATCCATGAGTGATAGCGTTAAACGTTTTTTGATTATCCACAGTTTATTGATTTATGAAACATAATAAGTTTACATAACTTAACAATAGCATGAAAAAATTATTACCATTTATCACCTTTACTTGTCTGACTGCCTTTTCAGTAACAGGTGGTTTACCTGTAATGGCAGGTGGTTGTAGCAGTCGTAGTAACAAAACTTCTGAAATAAAGTGTGACAATGATGATAAAGAATGCCAGACAAAAAATACTGAAAAATTTGATCTTAAACAGGCAATTAAATCATAATCAATAAATCGAACTGATTTGCTTATGAACGCTGGTCGACAAGATTTAACGGAGTTTATACTACTGTTTGTTGTTTGTTTGTCTTCAGGTTTTTGGATTAATTTAGGAGCTATTTTGTCAATCTCTACTTTTCTTTTAACTTTCTCAAGTTTAACTATCATCTACATAATGGCTTGCTTGTGGAGAGATTTAATAAAACAATAATATTCAACATTAGCAGCATGTAAAGTGATAAACAGCCAGCAGTTTTACTAGTTATATTACTGGTTTTTATCTTTATCCCCATCCGTTAACAAATTTTTATAACTGGACACAGGATTAGCTATTTGGTTGATACGAGCAAAAAACTTTTTATTGAATAGCTTTAATCTATTATTTAATATTTAACAAGGATTCTATTAGGGGCTCTAAAAGAAAAATAATTTATTTATATTCAGTTTAAAGAATATAAATTTGTGCTTGGACTTACAATTTAAAATTATTTAGCTCTTTTAATCTTACTTTTGTGATTAATAAAATAGAACACTCCTAATATACAAAAAGGTATGAGCAACATATCAAAAGACATTAACAAAAAATGTAGCACTTAAAAATTTATCTCTATTATTTTTTTTAGCAACAGATAAAATTTTAAGCCGCTCTTTTTTCTGAAATTATGATTTTATCCCAATATTTCTTTGATTGACTGATTTGTTTTAATTTTCTTAGGCAATGTTCGCACTCACATCTTTTAACTAAATTTAGTTTTATCATTTTAAGAATGAGTATA
>CACOIV010000024.1 GCA_902627335.1 uncultured Prochlorococcus sp. | reverse complement strand
TTTAATTTCTATATTAAATACTGTTTTATCTTTCTTTTGATTGAATTTCAAAGTGTAAGCTTTATCACTTGGAACAAGACTTGCATTATCTTTTTTATTAATTGAATCATCAGATCCAAGTAAATCTGACGCTAATTCTTCAGATTCTTCTATATCATCAGACTCAAGAATGACCATTTTCATTGCTGGATCTGCGTACTCGCCATCAACCTTTGCAAATGACCATGTGTAACTTCCCGCTGAGAGATCAAATAGTCCTGCCCACTCAAAAGCACCACCTTCTTCAGGAGAGGGATTTTCCACATCAATAGCATTGACACCTACAACAACAGTTTTTGGTTTCTCCTCCCAATTTCTCATCGCTGGCGTCATTTCTTTACCAAGGGTAAATACTTTATCAGCTTTGCTAAGTAGCTGTGCTTGCCTGGGAGTTATTTTTAAGTCATGAACATCTGCCTTTCTATCAACAAGACAAGTAACCTTATCTGATGGGATTGCCATTGATTTGACCAAGTCGCATACCAATGGTTCAACGGCAACATAAGATTTACCTTTTGCATAAGCTTCTTGAGATGAGGCTGTAAATAAAAGTGTTCCAGCTAAAATGGAACCTCTAAAAATTAATTTATTATTATTTGAGAAAAATAATTTTTTAAAAATTGACATAAAAATTTGTTTGACCTTAAAATGATAATCATTTTCATTTTATAGCGCAAGGTGCTATTCTTTTTGTTATGAAATTAAGACTTATAATAAACTGTTGGTATTGTTATGTAAGGGTCTTTTAGAAAAAATTACTCTATGTCATCACTAATTGCACATAATTTATCCTACTCTTATTCAAAAAATAGTGAGCCAGCTCTTACTAAAGTTTCAGTTGAGATAAAACCTGGCACACTTACTGCACTTGTGGGGCCTAACGGCGCAGGGAAATCAACACTCCTTAAATTAATGAAAGGTCAAACTGCGCCTGATAGCGGGGAGATAACAATTGACGGAGAAATTCTTAGTAAATCCAACACAAAAGTAGCACTAATGCCACAAAGAAGTTCTATGAATTGGAAGTTTCCAATCACCGTAGAGAAATTAGTATCCTTAGGTCAAATCAAAAAAACAAAATCAAGAAATAGTTTGCCATTTCAAATCAAGGATCTTCTTTCGAGGCCAAAAACATGGGTAAATAAATGTTGTGAAATTGAAGCAAGTATGCAGAGAGTTGGAATTTCTAATCTTGCGAAAAGAAGACTTGATTCATTATCTGGAGGACAGCAACAAAGGGCTCTTCTAGCAAAAACATTAATGTCCTCTGCCAAAATATTTCTTCTTGATGAACCATGTTCTGCCTTAGACCCTCCCGCAAAAGAGGAATTTCTAAAAATTGTCAGACAAATTGCAGATTCAGGTTTATCAGTATTTATAAGTAGTCATGATTGGGGCTCATCATTGAATGCTTACGATAGAGTTGTAGTACTAGACAAAAGAATTCTCGCTGCAGGAACACCTAATGTAATTCAAGAAAGACTTGATGATATTTGCTGCCTAAAAGATAAAACTCTTTGTGATTGCTAATGATATATGTATTTTAGGCATTTTTTTGATAGCAGTTTTGGCAGAGGCCAAAGAACTCTAAAGTGTGGAACAAGAGTTGAAACTTTTTGTTCACTTGTTTGGGCTCATGTATATCCTTCACTGGACAACCATCTATTTTTGAAGTTTCTCCGCATTGCACACAAGTTAGATGATGTATGTCCCTCTCCACAGGAGTATATAAAACTTCTCCTGTAGGTAAATGTCTTGAACGAATATGGCCAGTCTTCATTAAAACTTGAAGATTCCTATAAACAGTTGTCAATCCCATTTCTTTCTCTCCAATTATTAGTTCCCTGTGCAACTCTTGTCCACTCAATTCATCATCACAATTTTTAAGTATTTCGAGGATTTGCTCTTGCCTTTTAGAGATCTTTATTTTGGCTGCCATCATCAAGATTTTGTTACGGACTTAATTTTGATCATACCGAATCATTTGTGTAATGTCTTTTTTTAATTTAACTTGGTGGATTGTTCCACTAATAATTACTATTTTCTCTGGAATACTTTGTCCAGCTATGGGCACAGTTTTAATAACACATAGAAGACTACTACAGGTAAACCTTATATCTCATTGTGTCTTACCAGGATTAGCCCTGGCATTAGCATTAGGAATTCACCCTTCTATCGGTGGTGTGATCAGTGGTCTTACTGGTGCTATTATTGCCGAAAGCTTAACTAATAAAAAAAGTGAAAACTATGAAGCAATAATGAACACAATCCTTGCTGGAATGCTTGGATTTGGAGTATTAATAATTCCCTTACTCGGAATAAGAATCGATTTAGAAGCTGTCCTATTTGGAGATTTATTGACCGCCAATATGGGAGATTTACTAAGAACTCTTATTTCCTTCTCAATATTTTGTTCTTTAATTATTTTTGGCTACGAAAAAATAGTATATGTGGGGTTAGATAGCGAGGGAGCTGCAGCAAATGGAATAAATGTTTCTCTATTAAATTTGGCCCTTAGTTTCACAACAGCATTAGTTATTGTGAGTTCAATGTCAGCAGTAGGGGTGATACTTGTAATTGCTTTACTCTCTACTCCAACATTATTAGGAGTATCAGAGGCACCTAGTTTACGTGTGGCCATGATTAAATCTTCAGTATTTGGATTATTTATTTCAGTATTGGGTTTCATTATTTCATTAGTCTTTAATTTATCCCCAGGACCAGCTATAAGCGTCCTTTGTGTAATTTCTCTAATTTTTCTTAAGAAAGATAAGCGTTTATAAACAATATTTATTGTTTTATTTCTACAGATTCCACTAAAAAATCAGATGCAGATTTTAGCCAATCTGCAACAGTTAGTCTTAAATCTGGTTGAGAATATACCAAGGCTAAAATAATCCCAATTAAAATAATTTTTACCATAACGTTTTTATTACTAATAAGAATTAAAGCATGAATTATAGAAATTCAAAGTTTTTAATTCACTTAATTGAAAATTATAAATATTGATTATTTGAGGAATTCTTTATGAGATGTTTCTGCTCCAAAATTTCATAGAAAAACGGAATGATGTAAATAACCATAAAGAGCAAAAAACAAAAGCTATAAATGAATAGAATGTTGTATAAAGATCCCAATAAAAGTAAAGCTTGTAATAAATTAGACTAAATTTTACAAATCTAAAAAGTAAATCAAAAATTTTAAATAATAAACTTACAGAAATTATGTTTACAAACATTAAAATAAATCTTTTCTCTCTTAAAGCCAGCACATTAAGTATATCCATAACTTAAAAATTATTTAATAAAAAATAGGTGTCAACATATGTTATTAATTAAATTTTTTTAATTTTGAAACCAAGGTTGCTATTCTTCTTTGATTGACCCCTAAATCTGATTGGCCAAACCTAGATGCTGATCTTATTTGAATTGTTCCTTCAGAGAACTTAAGTTCATGATTGTTCTTTATCTTTAATATTTCTAGGTCATCTGGAAATCTAAAAACTAAACTTTTGCATACTCCTTTCCAATAGTTGTCATCTTTTTTTAAAACTTTAGTTCTTGGCAAATTTTCAGCTAGTTTAGAAAGCTCTCTAAATACTTGATCTACTTGATCAAATTCCCTTTCAAACAAAAAACTATTGAGAGGATTTGTTATGGAGGGAAGTTTGTCTGGAGTATCCATATATTAAACCAACTATTTATATTTAAACTAAAACACTGACTTTTTGCGATATTTTTAAAAATTTGAAAACTTCTGCATCTTTAAAAATTACTTAAATTTTAGATTTTTTACAACTTCCTTAGGTAAGGGTGGTTGTAAAGTTCTCCTTTTTTTTGAATTTTTAATTTTTATTAAAACTAAATACAAGAGAATTAATTCAATACTAATTCCAATAAGTAGAAATTTATTATCCATTATTATTACTTTTCTCTTTTTTCTTAGATCCCTCTATAAAGGGCACTAAGAAATCAAGAATCTTCCTTTTTAAAACATCAATCGGATTCATTTTTTTTTCCATAAACTTCTGCCCCTTATAATATCCTCTATATTTGGCCAAGCAGCTATTAGTTCTTTTAATGCCTTTCTATTTGGGGTATAAAAAATGCAAGAGAATGCACTAATTACATAAAATACAAACCAAATTTTATTCTCGTAGTAAACAGATGCAAACGAAAAGATAAAGCTGCCTAAAAACAAGAAAAATAATAATCTATTAATTATCTCTAATGGCGTTCTTTTAAATTTGCTGAATTTTTTTTGTTTTTTATTAACCCTATCATCAAATACTGATTCTTTTTCAAGAAAGTTTCGTATCTCTTCTTGCAAGACATCTTTATATTCAACATTATCTAAAAATTCTGAATTATTTTTATTTGCCATTATTTAAGAATTCATGTATTGAAGTATTACAAGTTTAATTTGTCTTTATTAAAAATAAGATTCTTAAGAATTTAAATAATAAATTTTTACAGTATTGATCAGTATGAAGAATTATTTTTTACAACAAAATTATTATTTTTATTGCTATAAATAAACTTTGATACAAAAAGTACTATGTGGGTAAATTTAAGATTAACTGCTTATGGTTTAACTTGCGTTGCAGGATTAATTTGGCCATTTTATTTTATTTCAAAATTTGTTTCTCAAGTAATAGATGGAACTTTAAATGGTTCAGCTATAGATATAGGTAAATCTTTTTTAGATGGGGCTTGGGCAAATCCAACCGCAGGTTTTGTTTCCGCTGATACTGCAGTTCTTTTAATTGCAATATTTATATTTTATTTTACTGAAGGAAAAAGATTAAAAATGAAACTTTGGGGCTTATATTATCCAGCTACATTTCTTGTATCATTGGCTTTTTCATTTGGAGCATTTATGTTTATGAGAGAAAAAAGGTTAAACTCTGATAATTAGAAATTTAATATATAAATTTAAATGTCAATTATTAATAATTGATCTTTAAGAGATTTATGAATTTTCTTTGTTAAAAATTTGTATTTAATTAATATATTAAAAGTAAATTATTTTAAAATGCAAAATTTTCTAATTTCCTACGAATTCAATAATACTGTAGATAAACATAAGGGAGGAGAAATGCTTATAGATTGGTACGAGTCAAATGGACCCAGTAAAAGACCCTCAAATTATATTGTGCATTCATGGATATTTATGATTCAAAATGGGATTGGTCATTCTGTAGTAAGCTCAGATTCTCTTGAAACAATATGGCAACAATGGAATCCATGGAGCCATCTTATGGAAATTACAATTGAACCATGCTTAAACCTTGATGAAACAGTATCTCTTTTTAAAAAAATAAAATAAATATACAAGCGTATTAAAATTAAAAACCAATAAAAAATATTTAAACAAATTTTGATAGCTTAAATAAGCTAGAAGCTATCCAGATGTAAATACCTTACAGAGGAACTCATTTTAATAGTTTTTAGATTGGAGTATTTATACCTATTAGTATTCCCATGACTTTAATATTTTCTTTTTAGGATTAAATGGAGTTTGCTGGTAGGGATACAGGCAGGCTCAATTTTTTTATTTTGATAGGTTTATGAATAAAATAAAATTATTTTTTTCCCATCAATCAAGTAAAATTCCTTCTCCTCCTTACTTAAATCTAAAGCTATAGTCATAGCTTCTTTTAAAATTACAATCTCAGGAATACTTATTTTACTTTTAAATACCGCAAATATCCCAATATCACAGATAAACCATATGAAATTTTTTGTTTCACCAATAGATTGATTTTTAATTGAATCTTTAATTACAGTTTCAGAGCAATTCATAAATTTAAATTGCTTTTAGATACTCAAAAGCGGGAAAAATCACAATATTATCACCATCTCCGTCATCATCATCGTCATCATTTTCAAATAATGAAATTGTAGTAAAAATTGCTCCTAATGCTAATAATATTGATAAATATAAGATGGGGTCTTTCATTTTTTTTTGTAATCAGCTAAATTTTATGTGGTAATTTTTTCTTTAAATTTATTTATAAATACCCTAAACATTATTTTTAGATACTGGGTCATTCTTTGTGAAGAAAATCGAAAAATTAAAATTCAATAATTGTATTTGAAGTAGTACTTTGATATAAACTTTAAATTAAAACAAATCTTTATTTAGTACTGATCCCCTTGTCATAACAACTTACTTAAAGCAATTATTTCTTTAATATTAACTAATATTATTATTTAAATGAGTTTAATAAATAGATCCGAGATCAAGGTAATCACAATGATCCCTAAAAAGTTATCCACTTTTTTATCCTTTTTCAACAGGTTTTTCCACAACTTGGTACATTGCTTACTTAGCAATGTTATTTAGGAAAAATATTTTTATTTTGTAAAAAATTTTACTCAAATATAATTTTCAAAGTTATAGAATTTTTTTACTTAAAAGTAATTAATGAGTAAGAAAACTAAAAAAAATCTTCCTAGTAAAAGAAAAATTAAATCTGCTGAATTTGAAGCTAAAGAACAATTTACACAATCCGCATTAGAAAATCTCACTAGGGAAAATGATTTACTTATTAAGAATTTAAAAAAAGCTGGGGAAATTCAAGAAGAGGTTGCTTAAATCATTAACCTTTATTATTTATATTAAAGATGTGTTAAGACAGATCCAGTAGAAAGTAAGAAGTCTTTAAAGGTTTCTCTTTATTTTTGAGCTTATAAATTTTTAGCAACCTAAAGTTTTCATTAAAATAAATTATTAAAAATTTCTTAAAAAATAAATATATAAAAATATATAAAAGCAGTTTAATTATATTCTAGATAGAATTTAACAATCTCTGACAGAGATACTTTGTTGCAAATAATCGATTTAATTAGAAATCTAGTAATACAATTTTTCTAGTTATTTATAAACAAAAGACCTTAATTGCTCAACAATGACAGAAAAACAGCTACAAAAAAAATATGCAGATTTAATAAAAGGTGCAGCGTCCGCAAATGGAAGGAAGGAAACTGTTTCTTACTTGCACAAAGCTGAAAAAGTTCGTACAAAAATATTTAAAAAATCAAAGCAGCAATGCCCTAATTGTAATGGTCATGGATATCGAAGAATTTCTATAGATGGAGCTAAAACATGCCTTGTTTGTTTTGGAAAAGGTTTTGTTTTAATTAATAATAAAAATATTCTAAATTCTTAGTTACCTTCTAAATATAGTAAAGAAGAGAATGAATAAAATAATTTATAAATGATATTTAATAAATTTTTTAATGGTTAAATTAAACTAAATTTTAATTAAACAGAAAAAAAAGCACTTAGATAATTTGCTATCCTTGTGCTTTTTAATATCAGAAATTAATGTGTGAGGAGTTTTCTGACAATTATAATCTACACCTTTTCTAGATATTACTAATACAGTATAAATTCCTATTTTTATGATTTATTTGCAAAAATAATATTAAATGGATAATTAAAAAAACAATGAGAGAAATCATAGAGAAACATAAAAAACTCATTAAGACCGTTAAGGAGCAGACAGGTTTATCAGATTATGGAATGTACTGGTTTGCATTCCTTGAGGGTGGACTAACAATTTGGTTTTTACAGAAAATATTATTTAATTGGTTGAAATTTTAAATAAAAAAGAGGTAACAAATTTACCTCTTTTTATAATATTCAATTTTAACTAACAATTAAATATATTAAAAATTGTTAGCGACTATAACAAGCTATTCTATATCTCATATAATCTTGAATTAAATACTTATGGGGACATATTCCATTAATTTAAGCTCCTTGATTTACCTTAAAAATTAGTAGAGTCTTATCAGACTATTTGATTAAGCTTATATTAACGAAGTCCCATTCTCGGCTTTTCCTTTAGCAGGTAATCTTTTCTTGGATTCTCAGGTGGATTAAAAACCATGTGATAGGTTCCTCCTTGCTTTCTAGTTATATTTTCTTACTAGATCAAAAGAAAGTAAATCAGTGTTTATACCGGTTAATCTAAAAAGTTATATGAAGTGATAAGTTAAATTTTATATTACTATGTAGTTAAGAAATTTTTATCTATAAGGAAATTTTAGATTAAAAGTTAAGTTTTTATTTTTAGGATTAAGAAATGCAATTATTAGGTTTAATTCTTCTCATCGCCACCAGTTGGTATATTTGGAAATTATCTTCTAATTTCTTTGATGACCAAACTAAAAAAGAGATCAATGACAACTATGGTGCTTTTAAAAAACAATTTGATGAATTAAAAAATAGATTTTCTCAGGAAAATCTTAATAAAGTATGGGAAAAATATAAAGAAGATAGTTCTTCCGAAAAGAAAGAAAATTAAAATGGATTTTTTTCTTTTTACAAGTCTTGCAAGGGAAATTTCAAGAACAGATCTAATAGGGATAATTGTGGGACATATTATTTTTGGTTTTGCTCTAACCCAGCTTTTAGATTGGTCTTGGCTTAAAAACTTAATGAGTGATAAAGACAAAGAAAAAATGCTAAAAGGATATAATTGGAAGGATTTATTAGTTGATAGCGCAATAATAGCAATTGTTATTGGATTTTTATTCTTACTAATAAGTTTATTTTTATCGAAATAAATTTTATGAAATAATTCATTAAAACTTCTTGCAAATTACTTAAAACTATGAGGACTCTTCATGTATTGCAACACTTGGAAAGAGAAGGTCCTGGTCTTTTTAAAAGAGTTGCCGAGGAAAAAGGATTCAAAACAAAAATTTATCGTATTGATCTTGGCGATAAATTACCAATAGTAAAAAATAATGATTTAATACTAATCCTAGGAGGTCCAATGGGATTAGAAGATATTCATTGCGCAAAATTTGCTTGGTTGAAAGATGAAGTTAACTTAATTAAACAATCAATAAAAGATAATATTGGCATTCTTGGTATATGCCTTGGTGCTCAATTACTAGCATATGCATCTGGAGGCAAGGTAGAAAAACTTTTAGGAGGAAATCCTTTAAAGTTTATCTCAGAGGTTGGATGGTCAGAAATTTTGGTAAATAATGACAGCAAATATAATCAAATTTTTAAAGAACCTCTATATGCTCTTCATTGGCACAGCGATAGAATAATACTTCCACCCCAAGCTGAATTAATTGCTAGTAGTAAGCTTTGTAAAGAACAATTTTTTAAGATTTCCGATTCTTGCTTTGGAATACAATTTCATATTGAATATGAAAATAAGATGGTAAAAAAATGGATTAAAGAAGACTATCAATTCATCAAGAATGCTTTAGGAACTGAAGGACAAAAAATCTTAATAAAACAAAATGATCTTTATGGAAATAAAACGATTAACCAAAGAATATTATTAATAAATAAATTAATAGATTTAATTTGTTGCAATAAAAAAGCTCCTTAAAAATTTTAAGGAGCTTAGATATTTCAAAAAAAAATATTCTATATAAAACGATTAATTATAAAACCTTTTGATTTTATTAAAGAATGAGAGACCTCTGAAAATGTAGAAATTGATTTCATGGCCTCTCTTTGGACCGTAGTTTTCGGTAGATACGACAATGAATCACCTCCTTTATTGAATGTATTTCTTAAAGAATAACGATAACTACAAATTAAAGAAAGTTATTACTTAAAAATTTAAAAATTTTTTAATAAATAATAAATTTATAAGAATTAAAAGGGTAAAGTTTCACCATTAGAATGCCAAAACGTTCCAGTATTTTGGCTATTAAGATTATTAATTATTTCCAAAATGCCTTTGGCAGAAACCTCAGGCGAAATTCCATTTTTAGTAAAGCCAGTCATTCTTGTACTAACTAAACCTGGATGGACGATAGCAACAAAAATATTTTTCTTTAATAAGTCAATTGAAAGAGACTTAGCTGCCATTGTTAAAGCAACCTTTGACATTCTATAGCCATAGGAACCACCAGAAGTATTATCCGCTATTGAACCCATTCTGCTTGTGATGAATGCTATTTTAGAATTTAAATTAAGGTATTTAATCATTGATTTAGTAAAATTTAGAGGGCTTAGAGCATTAATATTAAATTGATTTCTTATACTCTCTAAATCTAAATTATCAAGAGAATTATATTGAGCTATTCCAGCGTTATTAATAAGACAATCTAACTTAATACCTTTAATATTATCTTCCAATTTGTTTAAAGAATGCTTAGATGAAATATCAATACCTTCTATCACTTGAACACCTATTCCTTCTAAAGCTTTTGAACTTTCTCTGCATGTCGCTATAACTTTATGTCCGCGTTGGAAGAGTTGATGTGATAATTGTAGTCCAATGCCTCGATTTGAACCTGTAATTAGAAAAGTAGACAAAATGATATTTAAATAAGATAATTTTACACATTAACTGAAAAATTTATATGAAATTTCTCAAGATAATTTTTCTCTTTCCCAAAAAATATATAGATTTGAGAATTGATTCTTTATATCAACAATTGCGGTTGAAGTAGAAACTATTCTCCATCCTAAATAATTCCTTCTTTTTAAAATTTCCCTAATTTCTTTTTCTTGTCTTAAAGTATTTGCATTTCCAACAGCGAAGTAAATATCCATTTCATTTTCAATATTTTTCATGACTTAAATAATTTTATTGTAAGTTAAATTTTCAAAATCATTATTATGTAATTTTTTTAGATCACCTTTTTAAAATTTTTAAATTTTATGAATATTTAAATTAATATCGCTTTTTACAAAAGTAACTCTAAATAAATGATATGTAAGCTTGGTAATAAAGTTTTTACAATATTCTGATATTACTGGCAAACCAGTGTTCATGAAGATCTCAGCAATACTTCCATAAAATTTTTTATTTTAATATCCTAATCAGTTATTAAAAATCGAACTTAGCATCTTACAAAAGAAGTTATTAAGCTAGTATTAAGATGATTTCTTCAAATTACTAAATTAACAGTTGTTTTAAATTAAAGGAAAATAAATTAATGAATTTATTTAATGAAGAGTTAATAGAGAAAATTATCCAAATGACTTGGAGAAACCCTGCTTTTATGGCTATTGCCATTGCCATGGTATGGTTAATTCCGCAGTTATTAATTAGACGAATTATGGCTCAAAATTATGAAGAAAGTAAATTAACAAAGCAGAAACGAAAAATAGATAAGCTCTATCCTTCCTCCTTTAAATGAATTTTGATTTATTATCATCTTTTAATGATATATGTTCATAAGCCAATTAATTAATGACTGAAAACAACCCCACATACATAGGTAACTTAATACCAAGTGTTATGAACTATCAGAAAATAATAGATAATTATAAAAAAGGTATTAGAGACGGAGAGTTTTATGAGGAGCCAATAGGGGATGAGCATATTTATCCTGATTGGTAATGAAATTTAAAATTATTAGACTTGATGGAAAAGATGATAGATTAACAAAAAATATTTATGAGTCCTATGATGAGGCCCACAAAACATTAGAAAATCTTTTGGGCGGATTATGTTGTTCAGATACTGATTACGAAGTTTTACCTGGATACGATATTATAAAAATTTAGATTCATATATATGCACCCAATAAGTTCAATTTGGACCCCTTCTCATGAAGAAAATAATGGAATTATTACAGAAACATATGAATTCATTAATGCAAAACTGCATTACCTAAAAGCTAAGACCGATTGTCCAGATGAATTTATACATAAATTTGTCGGAGCAATACAAAAAGAATGGCATCCATCTAGTTGCCAATCAATTGCTAGAACATCAAAAAATGATTTTCAAAACTAGTTTAATAAATAATCTTTTTAAAAATTCAACTAAATACATAAAAATAAGAGGACCTTTTAAAGTCCTCTTATCTTGCCTTTAACAACGCACCTATATCATTGATCCTTGTTGCTAAATAAAAAATGTACTTTTTAATGAAGTTTAAAAAAAGTAACTAACTATTCTTAACTGGGGCCTTTATAAAAAGAATTAAACTTGTTTCCATAAGGGCACCTAAACGATGCAAAGGAAGGAAGTTTAGACATTAATAAAAAATAATTGGAGCAGTAAATTATAGCTAGTGTGTGTTTTATAAAATTTCTGGCAGGCTATCGACCATAAGGGAAGACCTCCTATAACTCAACAATCTCAATATATTAAGGAAAAAGGCAGATGTAAATCAGTCATTTTACGCATTGCGATTAAAATTAATTTATACGAGAATTAAAAATGACTTGCTTACGCAGATATTAATCATTTGAGATTAAACAAATATCAACCCAAGGAATAGTTTCCTAGAAATCCTAATCATTGAACTTATAAAGATTAACGAGCAGATTTAATTTTATTGCACAGAATATACACGCAACTGATACATTATCTGCACAAAAAAGATTAATTATATTTATTTATACATAATCTACGGTAATTGCTTTACAAATATTAATATTTAAGTTATATTTCTTTACATACACAACTATTTAGTAAAATGAATTCCAACAAAGACATTTTCGATAAGGCATTAGGACGTCCAGCAATGATGGGTTTTATG
>CACOIV010000023.1 GCA_902627335.1 uncultured Prochlorococcus sp. | reverse complement strand
TGGGATTACTTTTCTTTTTGCACCTGCTTGGCATAAATCACTTATAAATTTAGCGCCTATTCGCAAAAATCTTGGTATTAGAACTATTTTTAATCAATTAGGACCTTTAGTTAACCCTCTTAGGCCTAATGCTCAGGTTCTCGGAGTCGCTTCAGAGGATCTTCTTTATCCTATGGCTATTGCATTAGATAAATTGGGAATGAAAAGAGCTATAGTAATACATGGTCATGGATCTTTAGATGAAGCTTCTTTAGAGGGGAATAATAAATTGATATTTGTGGATAATGGACAAATAACAAGATCTTCTATTAATATTTCTGATTTTGGTTACAAAAATTTTGAAAATAATAATCTTACTGTCGCAGACGAAACCAGTAATGAAGAAATATTAGAATTAGTTTTGAAGGGTGAAGCTTTTGAATCCCAAGTTAATGTGGTTGCCCTTAATACAGCTTTAGTTCTTTGGGCTGCGGGGAAAGAAGAAAATATTGAGAAAGGGATACATATAGCTTTGGAAAAAATGAATCAAGGTGTTCCTTGGGAAAAATTCCAAGATTTAAAAAATTATTTGAATGATTAAATAAAAGTTATTATGAATCATCAAGATTTAAAAAGAGATGCAAAACTTATTCTTGAAAATGGTTTCATTTTTGAAGGGTATTCTTTTGGATCAAAAGGTCTTGTTATTGGAGAGGTTGTATTCAACACTGGAATGACAGGGTATCAAGAAGTTATGACTGATCCAAGTTATTTTGGACAAATAATTACTTTTACTTATCCAGAAATTGGTAATACAGGAATAAATTTTGAAGATTCAGAATCAGAAAGTAAAATAGTGCAGGCAATAATTGTAAGAAATTATTCAAATAATTTAAGTAATTGGCGTTCAAAACAAACATTTAATGATTGGTTGGTTAAAAATGATGTAGTTGGCTTGCACGGAATTGATACCAGGGCTTTAGTGAAAATTCTTAGAAAATATGGTTCTATGAATGGATTAATCACAACAGAAAAAATAACTACTGATAAATGTTTAGAGATCTTAAGCAAAAGTCCAAAAATGCAGGGTTTGAATTTAGCTAATCAAGTCACAACAAATAAAGAATACTTTTGGAAAAATATTTCTTCATCTGAATTCAGATTTAGCGATAAACTTTATTCATCGCAGAAATTAAAAGTTGTTGTCATTGATTTTGGAATAAAAAAATCTATTTTAGATAGATTAACTTTTTATGGATGCCAAGTAACTGTCCTCCCAGCTAATTCATCCTTAAAATCAGTTTTATCTCATAACCCTAACGGCGTCTTTTTCTCAAATGGTCCTGGAGATCCATCAACTGTTGTTTCAGGGATTAATTTAGCTAAAGATTTAATAAATCAAGGAGAGATAGCTATGTTCGGGATCTGTTTAGGCCATCAAATTTTTGGCCTCGCTCTAGGATGTAAAACATTTAAATTGCCATTTGGGCATCGTGGCTTAAATCACCCTTGTGGTTTAAATAATAACGTAGAGATCACAAGCCAGAATCACGGTTTTGCAATAGATGCTGAAACTATTCCTAAGGATATTGCAGAAGTAACCCATTTTAATTTAAATGATAAGACTGTGGCTGGTTTACAAGTTAAAAATAAACCTATATTTAGTGTTCAATATCATCCCGAAGCTGGACCAGGACCTCATGATTCAGATTATTTATTTAAAAATTTTGTATCTCTAATGTTAGAAAGATGTTGACATATCATTTTCATTTGATTTGATAATTACATTAATAAATTATTTTTTGGAGGAATAAATCATAGAGGACTACCAAAGACTAACAGTTTCTCTAAGGGGAAACATAACAGTAAAGGTAAAAATTATGATTTTTACCTTTACTGGGCAATTAGATGCATTTTCTGAAAAGCAATTTAAAACATTTGTTACTAGTAATCTAGAGAAAAATCCCTTGCCTTTTGTAATTGATCTTACTAAAATTGATTTTCTAGATTCTTCTGGTTTAGGAGCACTTGTTCAAACCGCTAAGGAGTGTAAGAAATTAAAATTAAATTATTCTGTAATTGGTAATTCTAGGGTTGTTCAGACTATTAAACTGGTAAGGCTTGGTGAATTCTTAAACTTACAGTCAAGTTTAGATGACGCTATAAAAAAATTAAAAAGTTGACAAATTGGATTAAAAATCAAAACCCCACAAAGTCCAACTTTGAAATTGGAGTTATACAACTTGCTTGGCTTGGTGATTCAGTATGGGAATTACATCAAAGACTTAGATATATAAATAAACCTGCAAAATCTAAAGAATTGCATTTATCTGTAGTTGAAGAAGTAAAAGCTGTATCTCAAGTTGAATATTTACACTATATTGAGCATCTATTGGAACCCTCTGAGATTGATTTAATTAGGAGAGCTCGAAATAAAACTAAAAGGGCACCAAAATCAATAGATCCCTCTATTTATGCAAAATCAACAGGTTTTGAGACTTTAATAGGTTGGTTGTTTTTAAATAATCCAAAAAGATTATCTACACTTTTTGATCATTTAGAGTTTAAATAAATTAATCATGAAAATGAAAGGAAAATCTTTAAATAATTTCAAGAGAAATGTTAGCTCTAAAAAGAATAATGATAGTAGTAGGAAATTTCAAAAATCTCAAAAAAAATCTCCAATGTCATATCCATTAAATAAATTTAGTGAATCTGAAAGAAATAAAAATTCAAAATATACAAGATCAAATAAAAATAATCCAAATCAAACTGATAAAAAGTTTGATCAAAATAACAAAAACTTTGATAAACGTCCAAAAATTTTTAATGAAAAAAATTGTGAAGATCTGATTTGGGGTAAACATTCTGTTTTTTCAGTTTTGGAAAGAGAAAGACCAATAAATAGAATATGGTGTACTTCAGAGATTAGATCTTCAGAAAAGTTCTTCCAAATTTTGAAAGATGTTAAGAGTAAGGGTGTTCTTATAGAGGAAGTCCCTTGGTCTAGAATTTCGCAAATAACATTTGGCGCTGTTCATCAAGGTATTGCTTTACAAATTTCACACTCAGAGACTGTTACTTTAAAAGAATTAATAACTAATTCTAAAGAAAAAGAACTAATGCCAATTATTCTTTGTTTAGATGGAATTACTGATCCTCATAATGTAGGAGCAATAATTAGATCTGCAGAGGCTTTTGGATGTACAGGTATTATAATTCCTCAAAGAAGATCAGCTGGGATTACAGGAACTGTTGCAAAAGTTGCAGCTGGAGCCTTAGAGCATATATCAGTTTCCAGGGTTGTTAATTTAAATAGAAGTTTACAGGTGATGAAAGAAGAGGGATTTACCGTGATTGGATTAATGGAAAGTGGTCAAATTAATATCTCAGGATTTTCTATAGAGACCCCATTAGTAATTGTTGTAGGTTCAGAAAGCAAAGGCTTATCTCTTCTAACTCAAAAGAATTGTGATTATTTGGTTAAAATTCCTCTAAAGGGAAGAACTTCGAGTTTAAATGCTTCAGTAGCTGCAGCCATATCTTTACATCAATTAACTAAGGGCTTTTATAAAGAAATCTCTTAGCTCCTTTTCTTTTTTTTAGATAATTTGCTAACAAATATTGTAATTTCCATACATTAAGTACCATTTAAAACTTTAATGTTGAAAAGTTAGTGCAGAATTGTATAGAATTTAACGAAATACTTATATATTTTGGAACAGATAAATTGATTAGATCTTTTGGAAACAAACTTGGTTTGGCTTGGTGGGCCAAAGTAGAGACTCAATCTCCCGAGGTGATATATTGGTTTGGCCCATTTCTTACTAAAAGAAGTCTTAAAGGTAGTTTAAATACTTTTTTAGAAGATTTAAATAATGAAGGATCAAATAATATCACTCATACATTAATCAGATGCAAAAGAACTGAGCCATTGACTATTGAATAGAGATATAATCCTTTTATAAAATTTTAATTTAAGCTAAATGGACTTTAAATCTTTTCGGAGGGAAATATTATCTGGTAATGGATCTGTTAAAGATTTAATAGGTGATTTTTTTAAGAAGATTGATAACTCTAATCAAAAATTAAATGCTTATATTTGTATTACCAAAGAGAAAGCAATATCTCAAGCCGATCTAATAGACAAAAAAATAGCTAATAAAGATAAATTACCCTTATTAGCAGGCATTCCTTTATCAATTAAGGATAATTTATGTACGAAGGGTACCTTAACAACATGTTCTAGCAATATGCTCAGAAATTTTATTCCTCCATATGAATCAAGTGTTACTAAAAATTTATGGGACTCAGGAGCTATATGTCTTGGGAAAACAAATTTAGATGAATTTGCAATGGGAAGCTCAACAGAAACTTCAGCTTTTGGTGTCACTTCTAATCCATGGGATATAAATAGAGTCCCTGGAGGCAGTTCAGGTGGCAGCGCTGCATCAGTAGCGGCAGGTTTATGCCTGGCCTCATTAGGCTCTGATACGGGTGGTTCAATTAGACAGCCAGCTTCATTTTGTGGAGTCGTTGGATTAAAACCAACTTATGGCAGAGTAAGTAGGTGGGGATTAATTGCTTTTGCAAGTTCTCTAGATCAAATTGGGCCAATAACAAATACAGTTTCTGATGCGGCAGAAATTCTTTTCTCGATTTCAGGAAAAGACAAGTTAGATTCAACTTCTTTAGATCTTCCTGTTCCTAACTATATAAATGATTTGAACAATTCTATAAAAGGTTTAAAGATAGGGATTATAAAAGAATGTTTTGATCATCCAGGCCTTGATTCTGAAGTGAAGCATTCTGTCTTAAAGAGTATTGATAGATTTATTGCTTTAGGAGCAGATATAAGGGAAATTAATTGCCCTAGATTTATTGATGGAATAGCTACTTATTACGTTATTGCTCCATCAGAGGCTTCCGCAAATTTGGCTAGATATGATGGAGTGAAATACGGTTATAGATCTGAAAATTCAGAGAATTTAATAGAGATGACATCGCAAAGTAGATCTGAAGGTTTTGGCGATGAAGTTCAAAGAAGAATCCTCATAGGAACATATGCATTGTCAGCAGGTTATAGCGATGCTTATTATAAAAAAGCACAAAAGGTAAGAACATTAATTAAAAGAGATTTTGATAAAGCTTTTAATGAAGTAGATATTTTACTTACACCTACATGTCCTACAACTGCTTTTATTAAAGGGGATTATAAAAATGATCCACTTTCAATGTATCTTTCTGATTTACTAACTGTTCCAGTAAATTTGGCAGGTTTACCAGCTATAAGTATTCCATGTGGTTTTGATAGTAAGGGTTTGCCTATCGGTCTACAGCTTATCGGAAATGTTTTGGAAGAAAGTAGAATATTAAATGCAGCCAATATCTTTGAGATTGATGCAAAAATTATGGATAAAAAACCCCATATTTAAATTTGTATTAAAAATTAATTTCTTAAAAAAAAGATAGATCTTTTTAGATATTTCATTATCTTATATATATGTATCAATAAGAGAATGGGTTTTGTACCATTACACAACCATAGTGACTACAGCTTATTAGATGGAGCGAGTCAGGTTCCAAAGATTGTCGAGAGAGCTTGTAACTTGGGCATGAAGAGTATTGCTCTTACTGATCATGGTGTTATGTATGGTGTTTTAGAGTTAGTTAAAAATTGCAAAAAATTTGGCATTAAACCGATAATTGGTAATGAAATGTACATAATTAATGGTTCTATTGATGATCCTCAACCGAAAAAAGAAAAAAGATATCATCTTGTAGTTTTGGCTAAAAATTTGCAAGGCTATAAAAATCTCGTAAAACTAACAACAATTAGCCATCTTAAGGGTATGAGGGGAAGAGGAATCTTTTCCAGACCTTGTATTGATAAAAGATTATTAGAAAAATATAAGGAAGGTCTTATTATTTCTACTGCCTGTTTAGGAGGAGAAATTCCTCAAGCAATTTTAAAAGGTAGAAAAGATGTTGCGGCAAAAACTGCTAGCTGGTTTAAAAGTATATTTGGTGATGATTTTTATTTAGAAATTCAAGATCACGGTTCTATGGAGGATAGGATTGTTAATATAGAGATCATTAAAATAGCAAGAACTCTTGATATAAAAGTTATTGCAACTAATGATGCTCACTATATTTCAAATAAAGATGTAGGGGCTCATGACGCTTTACTTTGTGTTCTTACGGGCAAATTAATAAGTGATAAAAAAAGGCTTAGATATACAGGCACTGAATATATTAAAAGTGAGGATGAAATGCTTAATTTATTTAATGATCATATTGATAAAGAAACAATTAAAGAAGCTATAGAAAATACATTTGAAGTTTCTCAAAAAGTGGAAGAATTTGATTTGTTTGGAGAGTATCGAATGCCAAAATATCCACTTTTGGGTGATAAGAAAGCTATTGATTTTCTAAAAGGTATTTCTCAAGAAGGTTTAAAGAAGAGACTTCATAAATCCTCTTTTAATGAAATAGAAGAGGTCTACAAAAAAAGATTATTTTCAGAACTTCAAATCATTGATGATATGGGCTTCCCAGACTATTTTCTTGTAGTGTGGGATTATATAAAGTTTGCAAGAGATAATTCTATTCCAGTTGGTCCTGGAAGAGGTTCTGCTGCTGGATCATTGGTTGCATATTCATTGCAAATAACAAATATTGATCCTGTTAAGCATGGTTTACTTTTTGAAAGATTTCTAAATCCAGCAAGAAAGTCTATGCCAGATATTGATACAGATTTTTGTATTGATAGAAGAAATGAAGTGATTGATTATGTTACCGATCGTTATGGAGAGGATAAAGTAGCTCAAATAATTACATTTAATAAGATGACCTCAAAAGCTGTTCTCAAGGATGTAGCAAGAGTTATGGATATTCCCTATGGAGAATCAGATAAACTAGCTAAATTAATACCTGTTGTTAGAGGTAAACCACATAAACTAAATGAAATGATTAATGAGGATACTCCATGTCCTGAATTTAGAGATAAGTACAAAAATGATAATAAGGTTAAGAAGTGGGTAGATTTAGCATTAAGAATAGAGGGTACTAATAAAACATATGGAGTTCATGCAGCAGGTGTTGTTATTTCCTCAGAGTCATTAGATAAATTAGTACCTCTTCAAAGGAACAATGAAGGACAAATTATCACTCAGTATTCGATGGATGATATTGAGTCGTTAGGTCTCTTAAAAATGGATTTCTTGGGATTAAAAAATCTTACTATGCTTAATAAAACGGTATCCTTAATTGAATCCTCCACGGGGCAAAAAATTAATTTAGATTTATTACCGGAGCATGATGATAAAACTTTTGATCTCATTGGGAGAGGAGACTTGGAGGGTATCTTTCAACTCGAGTCATCAGGAATGAAGCAAGTAGTAAAGGATTTCAAGCCAAATTCTCTTGAAGATATTTCATCAATCCTAGCTTTATATAGGCCGGGTCCTCTTGATGCAGGATTAATTCCAAAATTTATAAAAAGAAAAAATGGGTCAGAAAAAATTGACTTCCCGCATCCTTTTATTAAGTCAATTCTCACAGAGACTTACGGCATAATGGTTTATCAAGAACAAATTATGAAAATTGCGCAAGATCTTGCTGGATATTCTTTAGGGGATGCAGATCTACTAAGAAGAGCAATGGGTAAAAAGAAGGTTTCTGAAATGGTTAAACACAGAAATATTTTTATTGATGGATCAATAAGCAAAGGCGTTGACAAGAAAATAGCTAATGATCTTTTTGATCAAATGGTACTTTTCGCTGAATATTGTTTTAATAAAAGCCATTCAACAGCTTATGGAGCAGTTACATATCAAACAGCATTTTTAAAAGCACATTTCCCCGTTGCTTATATGGCAGCACTTTTATCTGTAAATTCTGGTTCCACTGATAAAATGCAAAGATATATATCTAACTGTTATTCAATGGGTATAGATGTTATATCTCCAAGTATTAATCTTTCAGGAACTGATTTTACTATAAAAGATAATCAAATATTATTTGGATTATCAGCTATAAAAAATTTAGGTGATTCTGCTATAAGAAATATTATTAATAACAGAAACGAATTTGGATCTTTTAGGTCCCTCGCAGATCTATGTGATCGATTACCAGTTAATGTTTTAAATAAAAGGAATCTAGAGTCTTTAATACATTGCGGAGCTCTTGATGAGTTTTCAGAAGATAAAAATAGAGCTCAACTTTTATCTGACATTGAATCGGTTATAGATTGGGCTTCATCAAGAAATAAAGATCGTCTTTCTGGTCAAGGTAATTTATTTGATCTTGATAGTACTTCAGATAACTTAGAATTATCATTAGGTAATAAAAGTAAAGTTGATGACTATTCTCTAATAGAAAAATTGAGATTAGAAAAACAATTGTTAGGTTTTTATTTATCGGATCATCCACTAAAACATTTATCTACTCCAGCTAAATTAATATCTCCTATTAGCATTTGTAATCTAGAGGAATTTAAAGATAGAAGTAAAGTGAGCTTAGTAGGAATGATACCTGAATTGAAGCAGATCACTACTAAAAAGGGTGATAGGATGGCGATAGTACAGTTGGAAGATCTTTCTGGAGTATGTGAAGCAGTAGTATTTCCAAAAACCTATTTAAGGTTGTCTGAGTTTCTTCTAACTGATACCAGACTTTTGGTTTGGGGGACTATCGATAAAAGAAGTGATAGAACTCAGTTAATTGTTGATGATTGTAGAGGAATTGATAATTTAAAATTACTTATGATTCATCTTGAAGGTTCTCAAGCTTCAGACATAAGAGTTCAAAATAAAATAAGGAATTGTTTAATAAAATTTAAGGCAGATAAAGATAAATGCGGTATAAAAACACCAGTAGTTGCAGCGGTTAAATCAGAGAATAAAATAACTTATGTGAAGTTTGGAGATCAATTTTGCGTTAATGATATTAATGCTGCTGCCGAATTACTAGAATCAAATTCTTTTAAAGTTAATTTAAGAGCTCTTGTTGCTTGATGCACTATTGGGTTCAAAATTCTGAGTGGCAGGCTTAAAAGCTGATTTTGCTCTTTGTATATTAAGAGGTATATTTTCTATTCCAAGCAAACTTCCAGGTTCTTTATCCCAACTTGCAGATAATATTCCGAAACTCAATCCTGCTAAACCAATTAAAAAAAATAATGCAGATATTGCGATAGTTGATGATGGAGGAATCTCTGCAATATTTTTTGTTACGATAAAATAACTAATAACGAATACTGACATTCCAAGTATAGTAGGAATACCAGCAGTAAAAAATATCCTTCGAGCCATTCTATCGGCAACATATTTTGGAATGCCCTTAGATACACTAGGATTAGGGTTATTAAGAGTATTATTTTCTAATTTTTGAAATGCGTTTTTCGTTTCAATAGATTTTTTTTTAGATTTATTTTTCTTAGATTGTTTTTTCTTCATTAATGAAAATTATCCTCTTATTCCTAATTTTTTAACCAGTTCGAGGTATGTTTTAATGTTTTTATTTTTTATATATGAAAGCATCCTTTTTCTTTTACCAATCATTTTTAACAAACCCTGTCTTGAAGCATAATCATGATTGTTTTTTTGTAAATGATCACTAAGTTTTGATATTCTTTCTGAAAGCATAGCTACTTGTATCTCAACCGATCCTGTATCAGTACCATGAATTTGATGAGATTCGATCAATTTCTGTTTCTCTGCGGTATCTAAAGGCATAAAAAATTTTTTTTCTTAATAATATAATACTACTTAATTATCCAAATTTACTATCATTATTTTCTAAAATAGAGATTGCTTCTTTTAATATATTTTCAAAATTTATCTTATATTCATTTAATTCTGTAGATTTTTTTTTACTAAAGTCACTCCTAATTAAATTAATTGTATTTTTAATATCTTTTATTGGGTATTCTAATGACCTTAGAGCAATATCAATATCTTTAAAAATAAAAGTTATTTCTTCATTATCATTATAATTCCCCTTTTTGTTAGAGCCTTCTTCTACTACAGTTATTTTATTTTTTAGTTCAAGAAATATCCTTTCAGTCATTTTATTTCCAATACCTGGAACTGAACTTATCAAGTCCTTATTTTTTTTAATAAGTGAAGTTTTAACTTCATCAACTGAATATTTATTTAATAATGACATTCCTATTTGAGGGCCAATACCCCTTACTTTCAAAAGATCTCTAAAAAAATCTCTTTCTTCCTTTTGAATAAAACCAAAAAGAAACTCTGAATCTTCTCTTCTAATATGTTCAATCCAAAGGGTGATAATTTTTTCAATAGAGTCAGTTTCTACACTATTTAGTGTCTGAATTTCATATCCAACCCCATTGCAACTAATTAGAAGGAATAACTTTTGATTTTGAAGCCAAGATGATATTATTTCACCTTTTATCCAACTTATCAATTAACCACCATCAACTTGACAGCCAATAAGAGCACCTGCTGACCCCCCCGCAGGTACCGTCCACCATCTGTCTTTGCCTCTAGTACTTGAGAGAGCCAATCCAGCGCCTAGCAATCCTCCTATTACAGAACCTTCGCTACAATCATTGTTGTCAACTTTTTTTGTAACCGATCCACCACAAGGTATTACAACATCAATTTCGTAACTTTTTACATAGCCTGGGCTTGATTTAGTCCCAGGTATATATTCTTCTCTGTATTCTGTTCTAGTACAGGTAACTGATTTAGGTGTTGAAGCTATGGCCTGCTGGATTTGCATAAGACTAAGAATAGTTAAAAGGAATATTTTCATAATTTTTAGTTAAATTTAGTATTATTATAAATCTTTTTGTGAAATTTTCTACTGGATATAATAGTTCCTAATAGAACTAGTATCGAACCAATAATAAAGTTAATTGTAATTTTTTCATTAAAAAAATATATGCCCCATAACGATCCAAATAATACTTGGAAATAATTTATCGTCGCTGCCTGTGTGGTAGGTAAATTTTTAAGACCAACTGTTAAGAATATTTGTCCTAATTGAGTAAAAAAGCCAATTCCTAAAATCCAAATAAGATCTGAAGCTTGAGGAGGGACCCAATTAAAGATAACTATTGGAAATAAAAAGATGGTTGATATTAAAGGGAAATATTTGATAATTACAAATATATCTTCTTTATATGATAATTTTTTGACTGCAATGTATGCTAACGAAGTAGAGATTGCACCAATGAAAGAGATTAATATACTTATATTTTTAAGATTAATATCGAGTGAGTTTAATCCATATGGATTTAAAATTATTAATATTCCTAACCAACCTATAAATAAAGCAAAAATAATATATTTGTTCAATTTCTCATTAATGAAAATCACAGAAAATATTGATATGAATATTGGATAAGTATATTGAATTACAGTCGCAATACTTAATGGCATATTTCTAATTGCGTAAAAGATACATATAAGAGCTAAAGTACCCAGTGCTCCTCTTAATATTAAAAGAAACTTATTTTTACCCCAAGGATAAACGTTCCTCTTTTTAATAATTATGTAAGTTATTATTAAACTAAATATTGATCTAAAAAAAACTATTTCAAAAATAGGAATCCTATTATCTATTTTTTTAACACAGACAGTCATCAAACTAAAGAATAGGGAAGCTAGTAACAGAAATAACCTATTATATTTTGAATTTACATTTAATAAACTTGGCAATTCTGGCATTTATTTTTAAAGTTAATTATTTTGTGAATTTAAGTAGATTCTTCTTTAATAATGATTTATAACATAATCAAATTTGCTTAATACTACACAAATATAGATTAATGAGTCCTGCTATTCATCCAGATACAATTAATGCTGTAAAAGATAAGGCAGATATTGTTGAGGTTATATCTGAACATGTTGTTTTAAAAAAAAGAGGTAAAGAATTTGTCGGGATATGCCCCTTTCATGATGATAGTAAACCATCAATGACGGTTTCTCCAGAAAAGCAATTCTATTATTGTTTTTCTTGTGGAGCTGGTGGTAATTCAATTAAATTTTTAATGGAATTTACCAGAAATAATTTCTCAGATGTAGTTCTATCTTTAGCAAAGAAAAATGATATTAATGTTTTAACTTTAGATGGTCCTCAAAATGAGGCTTTTAAAAAACAGTTAACAAAAAGGGAGGAACTTTTTAAAATTCTAAGGATTACTAAGAATTGGTTTAAATCTCAACTTAATAATCAATTAGGAAAAAATGCTCTAGATTATTTAGTAAATCAAAGAAATCTTGATAAGAATATAATCGAAGATTTTGAGTTAGGTTATGCTCCTAATTCATGGAATAATTTGTATTTGTACTTAACACAAGTTGAGAAATTTAGTATTGAATCTATAAAAAATGCTGGACTAATTATTTCAAAAGAAAATGATAAAAAAATTTTTGATAGATTTAGAAATAGATTAATCGTTCCAATTTTTGATTTACAAGGCAGGACTGTTGCCTTTGGTGGAAGAAGTCTTGATGGTCAGGAACCAAAATATTTAAATTCCCCAGAAACAGAAGTCTTTGAAAAAGGGAAAATGCTTTTTGCCTTTGACAAAGCTTCCAGTAACATAAGAAAAAAAGATAAGGCTATTGTTGTAGAGGGTTATTTTGACGTAATTTCTCTTCACTCTAAGGGAGTTAATAATTGTGTCGCTTCACTTGGAACAGCATTAAATAAGTATCAAATCTCTCAATTGTGCAGATGTACTGATAATAAAAATATAGTAATAAACTTTGATTCTGATAATGCAGGCAAATTAGCGACAAAAAGGATCATTAAGGAAATAGAAACTTTATCTCTGCATGAACAAATTAATCTTAAAATTTTACAATTACAAGGATTTAAAGATCCTGATGAATATCTAAATAAGAACACTTCAGATGATTATTTTAATTTGATTGAGAATGCCTCATTTTGGATTGATTGGGAAATAGATCAAATCTTTTTTGATAAAGATATATCCAAAGCTGAAGATTTTCAAAATGTAGTTTCTTTATTAGTTCGTTTTTTAAGTAAGTTGCCACAATCTGTTACAAGGACTCATTACTTACAAAAAGTTTCTGAAAGATTGAGTAGAGGACAGGCAAGATTGGCTATCAAATTCGAGGAGGATTTGCGAC
The DNA here is from genome assembly GCA_902627335.1 of uncultured Prochlorococcus sp. Taxonomy (GTDB): domain Bacteria; phylum Cyanobacteriota; class Cyanobacteriia; order PCC-6307; family Cyanobiaceae; genus Prochlorococcus_A. Next base: position 2,161 of record CACOIV010000023.1, on the reverse strand, counting down.
AACAAGTTAAAGGCTTCAGATGGCATGGTAGATCTCAAAAATTTGATTTACCTAAAGATTCTTCTTATAGGGATAAGAATGAATCTGAAGTTATTTTCTACTATGTTAACTGTCCAAATCTGAGACGACTTATTAGAGATGAGCTTATTAAAAGAGAAATTGATCGATTTAGTTCAAAGCAAATTAGTATTATTTGGTCTTCAATTCATGATATTGAAAAGTCCAAACTTGGCTCCGATTATTTAAATCTTATTAATAATAGTAAAGATCAAGATTTATATAATGATTTTATTAATATTGATTTGATCTCTCATTTACCTGACTTCCTATCAATTAATCATCCTGAAATTATCGATAAAATTAATCACTTCATAAATCCTAATGAATTATTATTAACCACTTTAAATAATGCTAAAGATAATTTGCTTGGTACTTTATCGTTACTTGAAAGAGGTAAATCAATGAAACGTTGTAGACATCTTATTCAGTCATGGAGTTTGCAAAGATTAAAAACATTAGAGAATTGTATATCAATTTTAATTGATAAAGAGTCTCCGGAATTATCTGATTCTATTGATGAAATTGATGATCTATTTAAGGAACTTAACTCTGATGCAATTAAATTTCAAAATTTATATTATACGGAAAGAAATCATATTTTTTCTCTAGATAAGCAAAGATGTGGAAATAATTTGTAATTATAAGTGACTTCTTTATAGACAATATTTTTCTATGGCTTCTTTAACTTTTCTTGGCTTGTCTTCCATAACATAAGCTTCTACTTCTTTCTCTAAATTTCCTGAAATTTTTACTGAAGAATACAGTGCGTTTAACTTGTTTTTATGTATTCTTTGGTCTAGATTTTTGATAATTCCTGTTGTTTTATTATTATTACAAGACTGAGCCATATGAGTCGCCTCATGTCTTAATCCTCTTCTTATATAAAGTTTTGTTTTGTGGTTATCATTATTATTTTTTTTAATTTCTCTGTAATTACTTATTTTTTTAGCATTATTTGTGCAAATAACGATACTCTTTTCAACTTTTTTGTGGAATCCTATAAATCTTTTATCTATTAAACATAAAGGTGCATTCTCTTCAATTGAATAATTAGCTTTTTTTATAAGTTCAATTATTTCCCTATCGATTTTACTTAAAAAAATTATAAATTCCATTTTTAATTTTATTTAAACTATTATAGTTGGAATTCGGCTGATATTTGTTGTTGATATAGCACTTAATAAATTTCTATTCATTTTCCATGATCCTTTTTTAACTGTAATTCCCCAAGTAATCTTTTCACTTTTAAATCTTTTATTTATAAAATCAATCGTTTTGATTAGATCTCTTTCTCTTTCTGATTTACCTTTTAAAGGATAATTTGTAATTGATTTTTGTGAATAAGTATATGGAGTTAAATCTTGCATGATGACTCCTGCTTTTGCCAATTTATAGTCAGGATGATAAATATCTTTAGATAATTCAAGAACTATTTTTAAGAGGTAAATTGTATTATTAGTAGACTCTATTAAAATTTTATGGGCACTTTTCTGATATTTAGAATTTGAGTAATGACTTGTCCTCGTAAATATAGTAACAGTAGATGCTTGTAAATTCTGAAGCCTCATTTTTTCTGCTGCTGTTATTGTATATATGGCTAATGCTTGTTTTAAATCTTCTAATCTTGTGATGGGTTTACCAAAACTTCTGCTTACGCGAATTTCTTTTTTTGATTTTTTTACCCTTTCAATAGGAAGACATTTATAACCTTTTAATTCTAATTGAATTCTTACTCCTACTATTCCTAACTTTTTTTTAATCTCATATTGATTCATCTCTTTCAATTCTTTAGCATTTTTTATACCTTTACTTTGTAGCCATTCTGATGTTTTATAGCCGATTCCCCATATATTTTCTATCTTAATTTCTCTTAAATATTCATCTTCATTATTGATCTTTTCTAAATCAAATATGCCAGAAGAGGTATTGATCTTTTTCGCTAATTTATTGGCCAATTTAGATCTTAATTTGTTACTTCCTATTCCTACTGTTATATTTATCCCTAGCTTTTGATATATAGAAGTTCTTATTTCTCTTGCCCAAGGATATAAATCATTATTATGAGGCCTGTTTATAGAAATAAATGCTTCATCAATTGAAT
>CACOIV010000022.1 GCA_902627335.1 uncultured Prochlorococcus sp. | reverse complement strand
TAAATTATGAGCCTCAATCATATAGGGTCGTAATTATTCTAAAAGGAGTTGATCCAACAGATCCCTCACAAAAATTTTCAAATGTTCTTAAAAATGCAAATATTAATTTTGAAATAGAAAAAATTGAACGTTTTCAAGAAAATGATTTAAAAAATTAAGAATGTATAATAATCCTGAAGAGAAATGAAAATAATAAATAAATCAAAAGCTTTAAATATTATCGAGCCATCTTACATGGCTTCTTTAGCAGCTTTATTGTGGATTGCACTTTACTATCTTCCTGTTGGAGGAGCATTGTTTAGACTTGCACTTCCTCTACCTATTGCACTTCTTCACTTAAGAAGAGGTACAAGAGTAGCTTTAGATGGGGTAATTGTTCAGTTTTTTTTATTAATAATTCTTATGGGTCCAATTAGGGGGCCATTATTCTTATTCCCATATGGTCTTTTATCTTTTTGGTTAGGTTGGTCATGGCTTAAATCTAAAAATTGGTGGTTTAGCTGGTTTTTTGGAATAATAATTGGTACCTTTGGATTTCTCATTAGAGTATTAGCTCTATCAACTTTGGTAGGAGAAAATCTTTGGGTTGTAATAACTAGGGCAAGTTATTCCCTAATAGAAAAAATTTGCTCATTATTGAATATTGCATCTTCACCTTCCTTAATAACAATACAAATAGTTGCTATTTTATTAATAATATTTCAAGAAATTATATATGTTTTGACCATACATATTATTGCATATGCAGTATTTCCTAAACTTAAATCTAAAATACCCGAACCTCCTGAAGTAATGAGCGGATTTGTAGACTTAAACCTTTAAAAATTTTTATAATATGGACGAAACGAATTTCAAAATAAAATTTTTTGGAAGCGAATTAGATAATAATAAAATTATCAGCAAAATAAATTTAATAAAGAATCAAATAAATCAATATAAATTTTTTTTAATAATTGCTGGTACTAATACATCACAAGTAGAAGGAATATCATCTGCAGGGATTGATTCAGAATCAAGAAAAATTACACCTTTAGCGGATGCAGAATTTTTGATTTATGGACCAACTAAAAATCATAAGTACACACTACCATCTCTTAAAGCTGGAGTTACTCCAGCACTTATAAGTAATGTGTGCGCCGCTTTACTAAAAACAAAATTTGATATAGTGCCAATTGGTGTTTATCAAAAACCTTACTTTAAATATTTAAGTATAGATAATTATTTGATAAAGCCTGCAAATTGCCTCTCTTCAGGAAATGCAATGCAAAAAAAAAGAGTTAAGAATCTTTTTGATAAAGGTTATGAAATGGGAAAGAACTTAGATAGACCAATCTTTATTTCTGAATCAGTTCCAGGAGGGACCACTACTGCACAGGCAATTATGGAAGCTTTCGGATTAAATGTTTCTAATTTAGTCGGGAGTAGTTTACTAAAGCCCCCAAGAAAATTAAAAAAGGAAATTATCAGTAAGGGGATTCTTAATTCAAATTTAAAAAAAAATTTTAATTCAATTGATGTTATCGCATCATTAGGAGATCCATTTCAAGCATTTTCTATGGGCTTATTAATAGGTGCTAGAAAAAAAAATAAAACAGTCATACTTGCTGGAGGTAGTCAAATGATAACTGTTTTGTTACTTGCTTTAGAATATTTAGACTTTAAAGACAAACAAAATTTTGTAGATCAGACTTTTATTATTACAACTAGTTGGTTGGTACGAGATAATGCCTTGAATAAGTTATTAGATTTAGTTTCTGAAAGACATAAAGTAAATCTATATGGTTTTGCAAGCTGTTTAAATTTTAATTCTTCGAAGTTAAAAGAACTGAAAGATTATGAGATTGGGTATGTAAAAGAAGGAGTAGGAGCTGGTGCATTGTCATTGTTGGCTTATTTGAAAGGTTTTAAATATGAAGAAATAGTTTCAAAATGCGAAGATTCCCTTTTAAGGATGAAGAAGTTTGGTCAAATTTCTAAATATGATAAAAAAAATGATAAATAAATTTTTATCTAGAAGAGAATTTATTAATGTTGCAAAATTATCTTTTTTATTCCTTTTAAGTTCCTGTAGGAATTTTTCTGAAAAGGTTAATATCGCTTTTCAAAAACAATTTTATCCTCTGCAGTTTATAGATTTAATTCCCAATCTTTGGAATCAAAAAGCTATTAGCATAAATAAATTTTCTAAAAAAGGTAATCTTGAAGATTTAAAAAAAATAGATTTATTACTTATTACTGATGGTTGGTTGAACAAAATAAATTTCGATGATTTTGACAATATCAATCCTTCTTTACTTTCCAAACTAGACGATAGATCAAAAACTTATCTTAGTAATTATGATAAATCTAAGAAGGATAAATTAATGCCCATAGGCATCAATCCTTACGTAGTAATAATTAAAAATAATAAAAACTATAAAATTGATAAAAATAATTCCTGGGATTTCTTATTTTCAAACGATTTCAAAGGAAAAATAATTTTACCCAAGAGCGCAAGAATTGTCCTTTCAATAATGAATAGGATTAAAAATAGAGATCTATTAAAAAATATCGCAAATCAAGAATTTATTTATGATGATAAGAATTCTTTAGATTTGTTAGTTAATACTGAAGCAGCTGTCGCAATCACTCCTCTTAGCTTATCCCAAAAATATTTAAAAATTGATTCCAGACTTTCTATCTTTTTTCCAGATGATGGAGTTCCATTGCTATGGAATTTTGCAATGATTAAATCTTCTTTGAATATTGAAGAATTTAATAACTGGATAGATTTATTATCGGAGCCTAAAACAGCAAATTTATTGGTTAAGGCTGGATGGTATCTCCCTTTCCAAACTGTTACTATAAATCAACTTTATAACGAAAATATAAAGCAATTTTCTGGGTTGAATCTTCGTCCCTCTAAAAAATGTTGGGATAATAGTTGGTCATTTCCCCCTTTGAATCCCCAAGAAAAAAAAGAATTGGAAATTTTAGGAAATAATTTATTAAACCCATAATTATCCCCATAATCTTTTTCTGGGCGTTTCAATTAATAGATTATGAGTCTCTTTCAATAAGTTAGGGATATCTAATTCATGTGGACATTTTGAAATACAAATATTGCAGCTATCACAAGAATTGGCATTTTTCAGTTCCCACCAGTGTCCAGCCCGACCTATTAAATTGTATCTTTCTTTAGCAAATTCGGTTTGACCGTTTCCAATATATATATTCCTTAATCTTAATATTTCAGGAATAGGGACATCATTTGGGCATGGTAGACATGCTCTACATTGCTCGCATTTAGTATCACCCAATCTTGAAGCAGAAAGATCCTCAATATTACCTATAATCTTTATCTCCTCTTTAGTAAGTTTATGAGTTGCATTAGCTAGTTTTATTGCTAAATCAAAATCCTCTGGTTTATTAGCTCCTAAAGAAAGAGTAGTTATCCCCTCAGAGAAAAGAAATCTATAAGCTATTTCTAGCGGGTGATATGGTTTTGATGCTTCAAGAAGTATTTGACTGGGTAGGTAAAGTTTCCCTCCTTTATCTGCTGGAGAAATTGCTAAAACACCCATATTTTTTTTTAAAGCTTTTTGAGCTAAGGGTAATTTTGATTTATCTAATAAATGCAAATGGAGATTACAGAAATTAAATAAATTTGATTCGATGGCATCCTCTATTAACTTAAATCCTCCATGAGAGCTAAATCCTATTTGATCAACTAATCCCATCTCTTTAGCCCAATTAATAAATTGCTTGCCCTCGCCATTAAGGACCCAATCAAGATGTTCGTTTAAATTTATTCCGTGGATAGCTAAATTATGAATTTTTTTTAAATTTAAATCACTTAATGACTGATAAAAATTTTTTTTAAGATAATTAAAATCTCCTTTTGGTAAAACTTTTGTAGTGATAATCCAATTTTTTTTATTAAAATTATTTTTATTTTGGAGCTGTTCTAGTGCTTTCCCAATAAAATATTCTGCTCTCCCATAAGATTGTGCCGTCTCTATATGATTAATACCTGCAAAATAGGCATGTTTGATAACTTGATACATTTTTTCAGCATTATCTACAGCCCTCATTGTTCCAAGAGTAAATGAACTAACTTTAGTTCTTCCCCCATAAAGCCTTTTTTGTGAATTAACAATCACTTCTTTAGCAAATAAGAATTTTGGATATCTCTTAATATATTTATAATGGTTTATCATTTAAAGTAAATAAAAAATATTTAAATTCTTCTAATTTATGTTTACAGGTATAGTTAAAGCAATTGGTAAATTAAAAAAAAATAATAATCAATTGTGTATAGAAATTTTAGATAATTACTTTGATATAAATATTGGAGATAGCATTGCTGTGGATGGGATTTGTCTCACAGCCAAAGAAATATTTGAGCATACTTTTACGGTCGATGTAAGTGAAGAAACATTAGAAAAAACTACATTAGGTAATAAATCTAATTTTGATGGGATAGTAAATATTGAACCTGCACTAAGAATATCAGACCGGTTAGGAGGGCATATTGTAAGTGGACATGTAGATGGTTTAGGGGAAATTGTAAAAATAGATAAGTTGGAAAAATCTTGGTTATTGTCCATTAAGTGGGAGGATTCAGATTTTTCTAAATATATTTCTTTAAAAGGAAGTATTTGTGTCAACGGGATTAGTCTTACAATTGCTGATCAGAAAAATAACGGTGAGATTTTCTCAATAGCAATTATTCCTCATACTTGGGAAAATACTAATTTAAAGTTTCTTAGTGTCGGGCAAAAAGTAAATCTTGAAGCTGATACATTGATAAAATATGTTGAGAGACTTTTATTATCTGGAGAAAATAAAAAATCTCCATCATCTGAAATTATTAATTCAAATTGGCTGAAAGATAATGGTTGGAATTAATATTTACTTTATCGGAATAAGATAAATAGTTTTTGAATCTTTTTTAATATCAATTTTAAATTCTTGTCCTGGAGTTAAGCCTAGTTTTTTTGTATAGGCGTGACCAATTAAGAGATTTCCATTGCCATGAACTTTTGTTTTAAAATCAGCTTGCCTTCCTCTGACTGATCTATTTCCAGCTCTACCAGGTCCGCTATTTCCCAATTTATATCCTTTGGCTTCGACTAAGGCCCTATAAAAACTTTTTCTTAATACCCTTCCGCTAGGACCAACATAACCACATCCTCTAGCTATTTCGTCCTCAGATTTTTTACTTAATAATTTTGATTTTTCAAGGAGTTCTTTTCCTACAAGCATTATTAAATAGGTTTTATTCCTATCAATAATATTATTATTGTGGGGATATGGATTTAATAAAAAATATATTGTAATGAGTTGAATTTTCGTATCATAAGAGATACAAAATAATAAATAAAATCACCCAAATACCATCCACAAAATGCCAATATAACTCAACGGCTTCAAAAGGGAACATATTCTTATAAGAAATTCGACCGCCCTCTATTCTTGTTTGCCAAAGGATTATGAGTATCATTAAAGTCCCCAATGTTACATGCAACCCATGAAATCCTGTAAGAGCATAAAAAGTACTTGCAAATAAATTATCTGTTAATCCAAATGGCAAATGAAAATATTCGAAGAGCTGACAAATTAAAAAAGATATTCCTAAAACGGCAGTAATTAATAGCCACTTCTGTGATTCAACATTATTTTTTTTAAAGAGAGCTTTTCCCGCTTTATGGAAGGTGGCACTGCTGACAAGCAATAAAATTGTATTAATTGTAGGAATTGGTAATTCAAGTTCGTATATAGCACCATCAGGAAGAGGATTTACTGCTTTATAGGTTAGGTAAGCCGCAAAAAAGCCTGCAAATGTCATTCCATCTGCAATTAAAAAAGTAATTAATCCAAATAATCGAAAATCTTCGTGATGTCCATTATCTTCGTTAGATGAATTCTCCAGTTTTTTAGGATTAATAGTGGTCATAGAAATAGTTAATTATCCGTAGTATCAATTCCATAACCGTATGGCTCAGTAACTAGGGGTGCTTCACCCTTCCAATTTTCTACTGGGGGAGGAGAAGAAGTTAACCACTCTGGAGTTAGAGCTCCCCATGGATTATCCCCTGCTTTTTTGCCATTTTTAACGCTTAAAAAAATATTGATTAAAAAAGGAATAGTACTTATTGCCATGAACAAAGCACCTAAACTACTTATCTGATTTACAAATTGAAATTGAGGATCATATTCTGCTACTCTTCTTGGCATACCATTTAATCCAAGCCAGTGTTGAGGTGCAAAACATAAATTGAAGCCAATGAAAGTTAAGGCGAAGTGAAGTATACCTAATTTCTCATCTAAAAGTTTTCCTGTTACCTTAGGAAACCAATGATAAATAGATGAAAAAATCACAAAGACAGAACCTCCATAAACGATGTAGTGAAAATGCGCTACTACGAAATATGTATCATGGACATGAATATCAAAAGGTACTTGTGCAAGAGCAACTCCTGTTATGCCTCCAAAAACAAAATTAATTATGAAACCGCAAGAAAATAGCATTGCACTATTTATTGAAATTTTCCCGCCCCACATAGTAGCTACCCAGTTAAAGAATTTTATTCCAGTAGGAACGGCAATAAATGCTGTCGCAATCGTAAAAAACAACCTCATCCATGGAGGTGTTCCGCTTGTGAACATATGATGAGCCCAAACAACAAGCCCTAAAACTACTATCCCCATTATTGAAAAAACCATTGTCTTATATCCAAAGAGAGGTTTTCTACAATGGATAGGAAGGATTTCACTTACCAAGCCAAATGCTGGTAGCACCATGATATAAACTGCTGGGTGAGAATAAAACCAGAACAAATGCTGATAAACAACAACGTTGCCACCTAAAACAGGATTAAAAAAACCAGTATTTGCAACTATATCAAAACTTAATAAAATAAGAGTCCCTGCTAAGACAGGTGTAGATAAAACTACAAGTATGCTTGTTCCTAACATAGCCCAGCAATACATGGGTAATTGCATTAACTTAAGACCTGGTCTTCTTAATTTTAAAATTGTTGCTATAAAGTTAATCCCTCCAAAAATGGAACTCCCACCAAGTAAAAGGACACTTAAAATCCATACAATTTGCCCAGATTGAGGAGTGGTTATGCTAAGAGGCGGATAAGCCGTCCAACCTGCTTGAGCAGCACCATCGATAAAATAACTAGTAATTAGCATTAAACCAGAGGGTGGTATTAACCAAAAAGCGACTGCATTTAATCTGGGAAAAGCCATATCTCTTGCACCCACGTAAAAAGGGATTAAATAATTTCCAAACGCACCATTTACTACTGGAACAATCCATAGAAAAATCATTATTGTTCCATGTAATGTTAGAACCTGGTTATATACATCTCTTGGCATGAAATCAGACATTGGACTAGTAAGCTCAATTCTTATGGCACTAGCTAATGTTCCACCAACTAAATAAAAAAGGAATCCACAAACAAGATATTGAATGCCAATTACTTTATGGTCCAAACTAAAACTAAAATATCTTAGAAAACCTTTAGGTTGGATTTTCTCTGTAACTTGATTTTTTTTATCTATTAATATTGTCATGCTATTAACTCATCTTTCTTATTTTGATTAAACCAATCTTCATAATCAGATTGTTCTTCAACAATTATTGATGCTCTCATCCCTCCATGGTAGGGGCCACATAATTCAGCACAAATTATTGGATATTTACCTACCTTTGTAGGAGTAAAATTTAAAACAGTTGGCTGTCCAGGAATAATATCTTGTTTTATACGAAATTCTGGAATCCAGAATGCATGAATAACGTCTTTCGATTCCATTTTTACCGATATCTCTTTATTTACAGGAACATGAAGCTCACCAGATATAAAATCTCCTTTTGGGTAATTGAATAAGAAAGCAAATTGCATTGCAGAAACTTCAATATTGGTATCTATCAAACCAAGATTATTGTTCGATTGACTTATTCCGGCCCAAATTTTTTCTGAATTATTTCCCATTAAACTGTGATCGTGATTAAGTTCATTCATGCCTCCCATTCGGTCATAAATGTTGTAACTGTATAAACCCACTACTAGAACAATGATTGAAGGTATTACTGTCCAAATTATTTCTAACTTTAAATTTCCTTCTAATGCAATTCCATCACCAATTTGGCCTTTTCTTTTTCTAAATTTGAATAAACTGTATACAACTAATAGAGACATTCCAATAAATAATATTAGACCGATAATAAAAAGAATCTTGAACAACTCATCATAAATCGGAGCATTAATACTAGCTTCAGTTGGCAGTAAATTAACATTAAATCCAATCCAAAAAGATATACCAATTACTCCAGAAATAATAAAAATTAAATAAGAGGATTTACTTAACAAATTTAGATTAAAACTTTTATATTTTCACATTATTACTTTTTTAGATTTTTGCATTATTTTTAAATGGAATAATCTATAAATTCACAACTTCTTAATAATTAAAAAAAAAATATTCATTATCTATTGATTTTTTAATATAAATGTCAGGAAAGGGAAACGATGAAAGAGTAAATATAATACTATTAAAAAGATTTGGTTTTTATTAATATTCTATCTTTGAAATTAAATTATTATGCGTAAATAAGTAAGCTTTATTCTTTGTGAATAAGTTAGAAGATTATCAAACAAAATATATATCAACACTTATTAAATTAGGCAATCATTCTGTTTTGGCAATTATAGCTTTAATTGCCATCGGAAGTGCAACCAGGGTTATGGAAGCTGGTTTGGCTTGTCCTGATTGGCCCCTATGTTATGGAACTTTTCTTCCTCTTGGTCATATGAATATGAGGGTATTCTTAGAATGGTTTCATAGATTAGATGCATTTTTAGTTGGTTTATTAATTCTTGTACAATTCTCTTTATCTATTCTTTGGAGAAGATTTTTACCAAAAGGATTGCTAAAAATATATTCATTTTTACTTTTTTTGGTTATTTTTCAAGGTTCTTTAGGAGCATTAACCGTTATAAATACGTTGGCTTCATACGCAGTCATTAGTCATCTATTAATAGCTTTCTCTCTCCTAATAACGGCCACTTATATTAATCAAAATCTTCAAAATGAAAATTCGATAAATTCAAGATTATGGTGGAGGGCTTTATTAAGTATTCCTTTGATTTTGACACTTATTCAATCTGCAATTGGTGTAAGACTCTCTTCTACATGGTCTGCTCATTTATGTTTATCAGGGAATCAAAATTGCTTTATTTTAAATTCCCATAAATTATTTGCATTGCCTGTATCCATTGCAATTTTGGCAATAATTATTATTGCGGCAATTGATCGAATTTTATTCATAAATAATTGGAAATTTTTAATTTCTATACTAATTCTTCTAGGATCCCAAATAACCTTAGGTGTTTTAAGCTTAAAAACAAATTTAAATCAACCTTTATTAATTGTTAGTCATCAAATAGTTGCTTCATTATTAATAGCCAATTTGTCCACTTTAGTTTTTAGAAATCAATATGAAACTTTTAATGTTAACGCTCTTAAAAAGAAAATCATTTTTAGTTACAACTAATGAAAAGTAATTTTGAAAACCTAAATATGCAATCCTCTATAAGGGAAGAAGTAGTACCATCCCGAAAAAAAATTAAACTTCCCCCTTGGTTAGAGGTCGCTAAGCCAAGATTAATACCACTTCTACTTGCTACAACACTTGGAGGAATGGCATTAAGTGAAGAATGGCCATTATCATCTCCTAAATTAGTTTGTACTCTAGGAGGCGGTGCATTAGCTGCTGCTGCAGCTGGAGCATTAAATTGCTTATGGGAAATGGATTTAGATAAGAGAATGAACCGGACAAGTAGCAGAGCATTACCATCTGGCAAATTATCTTTTAATTCTGTTTTTTTTGGGGCAGTATCTTGTACATTAGCTGCTTCAATGCTTTTAGTAAGCGGCGTTAATTATCTTGCTGCAGGACTTACATTGTTAGGTTTATGCAGTTATGTACTTTTGTATACTATCGTCCTTAAACCAAGAACTACACAGAATATTGTTTTTGGGGGAGTTGCGGGAGCTATTCCACCCCTTGTTGGAGCTTCAGCAGCTTCTGGACATATTGGATTAAGTGGTTGGTGGCTTTTTGGTTTAGTTATGGTTTGGACACCTGCTCATTTTTGGGCTTTAGCAATTTTATTAAAAGATGATTATGCCTCTGTAGGGATACCAATGTTGCCATCAGTAAAAGGATCAGTATTTACAGTTAAAGCTATATCACGCTATGGAATAGCGACTGTAATTATGAGTGTTTTTGGTATTTTTGCTTTACCAGAAGGTGGCTTGATTTATGAAATTTTAGTACTCCCATTTAATGCTCGTCTATTACAGCTTATTTTTAGATTAAAAAATTCACCAGATGATTTATCTTTAGCTAAAGGTTTATTTAGATGGTCAATTTTATATATGTTTGGTATCTGTTTGTTGTTAATTATTGCTAGAACAAATATTTCTGTTGAATTTGAAGAACAGACTTTAACAATAGCTTCCACAATTTTTGCAAAAATCAATAATTTACTGAATTTTTGATATAAATGAATTACATTCAAATTAAGAATCTATCCAAAAGATACTTTGATGTTAATGCTCTTGAAAATATTAATATTAAAATTTCTAAGGGAAGTTTATTTGGTTTATTAGGCCCTAATGGTGCTGGAAAAACAACACTATTAAAAATTCTTGCAACTTTAATTTCACCAGATGATGGGAAAGTTGAAATCAATGAAATTGATTTAGTAAAAAAACCAAGACAAATTCGTGAACTAATTGGTTATGTAGCCCAAGAGATTTCTTTAGATAAGATTCTTACTGGAAGGGAATTATTAGATTTTCAAGCAGATCTTTACCATATTCCAAAAACAAAAAAATTGGAAAGAATTCAAGATCTGATTATTAAATTAGATATGCAAAATTGGATTGATAGGAAATGTGGAACATATTCCGGTGGTATGAAAAGAAGAATTGATTTGGCTGCAGGACTATTGCATCTCCCCAAGGTCTTAATTCTGGATGAACCTACTGTTGGACTTGACATTGAAAGTAGAAATATTATATGGGATTTATTAAAAAATTTAAAAGAAGATGGAATGACAATAATCTTAAGTAGTCATTATCTTAATGAAATAGATTATTTAGCTGACACAGTTGTTATTATTAACGACGGTAAAGTTATCGATCAGGGGAATCCTAATTATCTTAAAAGTAAATTGGGAGGAGAAAGAATATCATTAAAAGTCAGAGAATTTAGTTCTCCAGAAGAGTCTGAAAAGGTAAAAGAAATATTAAATAAAATAGATGGTATTCGCCAAATAGTAATAAACTCCGCTCAAGGTTATTCGTTAAACTTCATTGCAGAGAAAGAAAAAGATTTTTTAACAAAATTAAAAGTTGAATTAGCTTTTTCAAAATTTGAAATATTTTCTCTTACTCAGAGTCAGCCAAGCCTTGATGATGTTTATCTTCAAGCCACAGGAAAAACATTGCAAGATGCAGAAATATTCATGGCAGGCAAAAGAGATTTGAAAAAAGAATCTAAACAATCTATGAGATAATTTTTATGTTGAGTTGAAATTTCAAACTATAATTAAAAAAAATTATAATTTCATTAATGGAACTTAAGCAATTTAATTTTTTATTTCTTTATCAAGAAACTTTTGCTTTAACTAAGAGATTATTTATACAGCTAAAAAGAAGGCCCTCAACTCTCATAGCAGGCATTTTACAACCCATTATCTGGCTTTTTTTATTTGGAGCTTTATTTTCAAACGCGCCAAAAGATTTTTTACCAGGTGTTAATTCATATGGGAATTTTTTGGGAGCAGGACTAATTGTGTTTACGGCATTCAGCGGAGCTTTAAATTCAGGTTTACCACTAATGTTTGATAGGGAATTTGGTTTTTTAAATAGATTATTGGTTGCTCCCTTAACAAGTAGATTATCAATTATTTTGTCATCCTTTTTATATATTACTATTTTGAGTTTTATTCAAAGTATCGCGATAATGTTTATTTCTTATTTACTTGGTTATGGATTCCCAGAATTTTTTGGGCTAGGCATAGTATTTGCTACTTTAATTTTATTGGTTTTGTTTGTAACTTCAATTAGTTTATGTTTAGCTTTTATTCTTCCAGGACATATTGAATTAATAGCTTTGATTTTTGTAGTTAATCTTCCTTTGTTGTTTGCTAGTACAGCTTTAGCTCCAATATCTTTTATGCCTTCATGGCTTGGGTGGATCGCCTCTTTTAACCCTTTAACATTTGCAATTGAGCCAATAAGAGTATCCTATACTTCAAGCATTAATTTAGACTTTATCGCTTTACATGCACCCTATGGCGATTTGACTTGTAGAGATTGCATTTCACTACTATTTATACTAACGATTTCCTCTTTAATAGTGATAAATCCATTACTTAATAAAAAACTTAATTAATTTAATATATTTTTAAATTCAAATCTTGAAATCCTAGTCAATAACTATCTCTTATTTATATAAAGATAATACTTGAAAATCACATCATACCAGGCATACCCATGCCTCCCATACCAGGCATACCCATGCCTCCCATACCAGGCATACCCATGCCTCCCATGCCAGGCATACCCATACCTCCCATGCCAGGCATACCCATACCTCCTCCCATAGGATCTCCTGCTGCTCCGGCTGGGGCTTCAGGTTCAGGTATGTCTGCAACTGCAACTTCTGTTGTTAATAGCATTGAAGCTATTGAGATAGCATCCTCTAATGACAAACGTAAAACTTTTGATGGATCTAGGATCCCAGATTTATTCAAGTCTTCATATTCACCGGTAAGAACATTAAATCCTTTTTCTAGGCGTAGTATATCTGAAACAACAACTTCCCCGTTATATCCTCCATTCAATGCAATTTGCTTGGCAGGTTCTTTGAGAGCCTTTGCAACAATTTGTATTCCAGTTTTTTGATCTTGTGAGATTGTTGTATCTAAGTTTGTAAGACTTTCTGAAATTTCAATTAAAGTTTGACCTCCACCAGCTACAACCCCTTCTTCTATTGCTGCCTTAGTAGCATTTAAAGAGTCCTCTATTCTTAACTTTTTATACTTCATTTCTGTTTCAGTAGCGGCTCCAACTTTGATTAATGCAACTCCTCCAGAAAGTTTCGCAATTCGCTCATTAATTTTATCTTTGTCGTATTCCAAATCAGTTAAATCAACTTCCTTTTTAAGCTTTTCAACCCTTTCTTTTACAGAATCTTTTGTATCTTCAAAAGCCACTATGGTTGTACTATCCTTCGAGATAGTTATTTTTTTTGCTTTCCCTAAATCATTTATTGTTACTTTCTCAAGTGACATTGATTTATCTTCACTTATTAAGTTTCCTCCTGTAAGAATCGCAATATCCTCCAAAGCAGCTTTTCTTCTTTCTCCAAAAGATGGTGCTCTCACCGCAGAAACATTTAAAATACCTGCATTTTTATTCATTACAAGAGTTGTTAAAGCTTCTCCTTCAATATCCTCTGCAATAATTAGAAATGGTGAACTAGATTTCTGAATCTCTTCTAGAATCGGAACTAAATTATTTAAAGTTGATATTTTTTGATCTGTGATTAATATCTTTGGGTTATCAAGTTCACATATTTGTCTATCTTGATCTGTAATAAAATATGGTGAACTATAACCTCTATCAAAAGACATACCCTCTGTAATATCTAACTCTGTATCTAATGATTGAGATTCTTCAACAGTTATAACTCCATCTGAGGTGACTTTATCCATTGCATTTGAAATTATTAAGCCAATGTCTTCATCGCCTCCAGCACTAACAGAAGCAACTTTTTTGATGTCGCCTCCAGCTACTTCAATACTTTTATCTTTTAGTTGTTCAACTATAAGTGATAAAGCGATATTCATACCTTTTTTAATCTCTATAGGACTCGCTCCTGCTGCAATATTTTTTAACCCTTCTTGCACCATGATTTGCGTGAGTATTGTCGCAGTAGTGGTCCCATCTCCTGCTTTTTCTTTAGTCTTGGAGGCTACTTGTTCAATTAATTTTGCACCTAAATTCGAGAAAGGATTTTCAAGTTCAATTTCTTTAGCAACAGTTGATCCATCTCTTACAACATCAGGTGTGCCAAATTGTTTTTCAATAACAACATTTTTTGCTTTTGGTCCAAGTGTTACTTTTACAGCATTTGCAACAGTATTAACCCCTCTTTCAAGTGCATCTCTTGATTCATCTGAAAAACTTAATTGCTTTGGCATTTTTAATTAATTCGTTTATAACTCTAATTTCCCACAGATAAGTTAATTAAATCATTGTTGATTAAGTGGGGAAAGCCGAATTTGTCAAAAATTTTTACCACAATTTATTAAATAGATAGTATCTTTAGAATATGGATGATACAGGAAATTTTGTTTTTACATTAACTGCAACCCTAGCAGTAGCAATGACACTTGTATATTTTCCCTTAAGATTTTTCTTGACTTTGACAGCTAGAAGTAGAAGATTAAAGTTATTACAAAGAATAAGGAGATTAAGGGATGAATTAGGCCAACCCTATGAAAGTATTTGAAATTATATATTCATTCCACCATCTATGCTAATAGTTTGTCCAGTGATGTAATCACCCGCATAACTAGAAGCTAAAAATCCAGAGAGCTCAGCTATTTGCTTCGTCTGACCAAGTTTATTTAAAGGGATCATTTTTAAAATTTCATCAGTATTTAATTTTTCAGTCATTTCGGTTTCAATAAAACCAGGTGCTATAGCATTAACACTAATACCCCTTGAAGCAAATTCTTTTGCACAAGTTTTTGTAAATCCTATTACTCCAGCTTTAGCTGAAGAATAATTAGCTTGTCCTGGATTGCCAATTAAACCAACAATTGAAGTTATATTTATAATTTTTCCGCTTCTTTGCTTGAGCATATATTTTGATACATACTTTGTGCAAAGAAAAACTCCTTTCAAATTTGTATTCATAACATCATCCCATTGTGAAGATTTCATTCTCATCAATAAGCTATCGCGCGTAATGCCTGCATTATTAATCAGAATATCAATTGAACCACTTTGTTTAATAATGGTTTCAATTGAATTATTAACATCATCCTCATCTGAAACATCAAATTTTATTTTGTAAGACTTTCTTCCAAAAGTTTTAATTGTTTCTACAACTTCTTTTGCCTTCTCCTCTGATGATGAGTAATTTACAATAACTTCTGCACCTAATTCTCCTAAATGTAAAGCTATTTCTTTCCCAATACCTCTACTAGCTCCTGTAACTAAGGCAACTTTTCCTGAGAGATCTTTTGGCTGATACATTTTAAATTTTTAGTAATTTTTTTAATAATTTAAAATCGTAGTACTATTTGTGTAAATAATAGTGATTTATTTATAATAATTAGAATATTTAAGAATATTATTGTGCATTTATTAATTCCTGCTGCAGGTAGTGGCAGCAGAATGAAAGCTGGTAAGAATAAATTACTTATAAATTTAAAAGGAGAATCACTTTTATATTGGACTTTGAAATCTGTATTTTGCTCAAAATCTATAAGTTGGGTCGGTGTTATTGGACAACCTTTTGATAAGGAAAATATTATGCATTCAATAAAACAATATTCAAAAAATATAACGTGGGTAGATGGGGGAAAGACAAGGCAAGAATCAGTCAAAAATGGTTTAAATAATTTGCCAAATAATGCAAAAAAAGTATTAATTCATGATGGAGCTAGATGTTTAATTAAACCCGCTGATATCGATAAATGTTCTCTAGAGTTGGATTCTTATGATGCTGTAGTTTTAGCAGTAAGAGTTACAGATACAATAAAAGTTGCCAATAAGTTTGGATTTATCAAAGAAACTCCAAATAGAGACAATCTTTGGGCAGCTCAAACTCCGCAGGGTTTTTTGGTCGAGAAATTGAAAAAGGCTCATAATATAGCAATTAAAAATGACTGGATTGTTACTGATGATGCATCCTTATTTGAAAGGTTAAGTTGGGAAGTAAAAATTATTGAGGGTGATTCTCTTAATATAAAGATAACAACGCCAATGGATATCGAAATAGCAAATTTATTCTTAAATTCTGGTTGATGGATTTATAAATCTACTGAGAATGTACCAGTATTACCGTTTAATATTGAATTAAATCCTATTGGAACGCATGCATTTCCATTAAAATGGCCTATTGGTAGGTCAATAACTATTGGGACATTATATTTTTTGAATCTCTCATGAATTAAATTTCTAAGTAAGTTTTTTTCTTCAAGAAATTTTTCCTCACTTTTAAAAAAATTTCCAAAACCTAAACCTATTATTTCATCAAATTTATTGGACATTCTGAGATAGGTGAATATCCTATCTAACTTATAAATATCTTCATTAACATCCTCAAAAATTATTATTTTGCCTTTTAAATCGGGAAGATGACTTGTTCCAATTAAATAAGAGAAAATAGTGAGATTTGAGACAATAACATCTCCTTTAGCAATACCTCCTATTAAGGGTTCTCCAATAATATCCTCAACATAGCCTTCAAAAAGTAAGTTTTTTA
Source organism: uncultured Prochlorococcus sp. (assembly GCA_902627335.1). Classification (GTDB taxonomy): domain Bacteria; phylum Cyanobacteriota; class Cyanobacteriia; order PCC-6307; family Cyanobiaceae; genus Prochlorococcus_A. The sequence continues at coordinate 8,536 of CACOIV010000022.1, read as the reverse complement.
ATCTTCGCAAACTCCAAGATGGCTCATCAGGCAATGTTGTTATCATCGGTCCATGAATTGATCCTAAATAGCCTTTAGCGTATTTTGATAAAAGTAAAGAACATGTATCAGAGAATCCAAGCATCCATGAATTCTTCCATTTAGGATCATTTTCAAGCAATCTTGCAGATCCCCATCCACCTTTTGCAAATATTATTAACTTATTATTTTGCCCATTTTCAAGCTCAATTAATCTTTCACTATCAGTAGCTGCAAAATATCCATATTTGTTATTTATATTAATATTTTTATTTATTCTTAAGCCCCATTTTTCTAAAATTTCAATGCCAAGCTTAAATTTTGCTCCATCTTCAATGTTTGAAGCTGGAGCTACTATTTCTACTTTATCTCCTTTTTCTAATCTATTAAGCATTTTCTTAGATAATTATGCAATAATTAAACCCCCTAAAATCAGACCTCCATATATAGCTTGGTTCTTAAAGTGATTACTAATCTTGTTTAAATTAATTTTCTTACTTTTAAAAACTCTATTGATATCTTTTTGCATTAGTAGAGTCACAATTAATAAAATGATCCAAAAGACTATATCTAATTGATTTATTATTCCACAAATTCCAATAAACAAGCATGCTCCAAAATAACAAAAATGAACAGAGTTTTTTGTTAATGCTCCTAAGGTAATTGCTGAGCTATTTACCCCTATTTTTAAATCATAATCCTTGTCCGCCAATGCATAAATAGTATCAAAACCAAAAGTCCACAGAAGTGTAGCTATCCAACAACATAAGAGAACAGGGTTAAAGATATTTCCTTCATGCGCTGCCCATGGTATTAAAACTGCAAAGCCCCAGCAAATTGATAAAATTAGTTGTGGAAACTTAAACCATCTCTTTGAAGATGGATAAATTAATATAAAAGGTAAAGCTAAAAAAGCTAAAAATAATGAAAGATATCTACCTTCCGCAGGAAGAGATAATGTGAGTAGGAAACTTAAAAATAAAAGTAAAAATAGTAAGCTGAATGCAAAATTAATACCAATTTTATTTGCGGCAAGTGGTCTATTTCGAGTTCTAAATACCTTTTTATCTATATCTTTATCCCAAATGTCATTTGCAATACATCCTAATCCACTGACTAGTAAACCTCCGATAATAATCTTAAAAACAGTTTGATAATTAGGATGATCATTTGGTGTTAACCATAAACTCCAGCATGCAGGTATTAATAATACTATCCTTCCAGTTGGTTTATTCCACCTTAAAATTTCAAAAATCGGTTGCAGATAAACTTTTAATTTTTGAAAAATCACAATAAATTTATTTCATAACTTTAAATAATCTAACCATGATTGGTCTTAATTAGAAAATAAATAATCAAACTTAAGTATATTATTAAATGTGTTTTATATCTTCAAGAATATAAGATTAAAGAAATGCCAAATACCTCGAGTGAAAATAAAAATAAAGATATATTTGTAGCTTCAATAGATATTGGCACAAATTCAACACATCTTTTAATTGCACAAATCAATACAGATTTGAAAACTTTTTCAATTAAATTTACAGAGAAATCGACTACCAGACTTGGAGAAAGAGATGATGAAGGAAATTTAACTGAAGAGTCAATAAAACGAGTTTTAGAGACTTTAAGAAGATTTAAAGAATATTGCTTAAGTTATGGTGTGAGAACAATTCTTTCAGCTGCTACTAGTGCAGTTAGGGAATCTCCTAATGGTAGAGATTTCATAAAGACTGTTAGAGATATTATAGGATTTAATATTGAGTTAATCAGTGGCTCAGAAGAAGCAAGACTTATATATCTAGGAGTATTATCAGGAATGGCACTTGATAATAAATCACATTTAATAATAGATATTGGAGGAGGGTCTACAGAAATAATTCTTGCAGATAGTGAAGATACAAGAGCTTTAACGAGCGCTCGCGTTGGAGCCGTAAGGTTGAGAAACGATTTTTTTGATGAAGCTCCATTAACTAATTCAAGAATTAAATTTATAAAAACTTTTATTCAGGGCTCTTTAGAGCCCTCAATTGGGAAAATTAATAGGAGAATAGATAAGAACAAACCAATTTCTTTGATAGCCACTAGTGGCACAGCAATTGCATTAGCGAACTTGATATCTGCTGAGTTACGAGAGCCAAAACAAAAAATGCATGGATATAAGTTTAAAAAAGATAACTTGGATCGTTTACTTGAAAAATTGATAAAAATGTCAGCTAATGAAAGACGCAAAATTCCCTCACTAAGTGATCGAAGAGCAGAAATAATAATACCTGGAGGACTAATTTTAGAAACATCTTTAAGATTGTTAAATATAGATGAACTGACAATTAGTGAGAGAGCACTCAGAGAGGGATTAGTAGTTGATTGGATGATTAGAAAAGGTATGTTAAAAAGTAAATTTAGTATGCAGAGCAATATAAGAAAAACCACCGTAATTCATCAAGCGGATAAATTCGGAGTCAACAAGGTTAGAGCAGAGAAAGTGGCTAATTTAGCTCTTGAAATTTATGATCAAACTCAAGATATACTACATATTGATCATAAAAAGTATGGAAGAAATCTTTTATGGGCGGCATGCTTTTTATGTAATTGCGGAAAACAAATTAATTTAAGCGCTTACCACAAACATTCATGGTACTTAATTAAAAATTGCGAATTATTAGGATATTCAATTTCCGAAAAAAATATAATTGCTTCAATAGCTAGATACCATAGAAAAAATATGCCTAAAAAGAGGCATGAATCTTGGCAAAGTATTATTTCTATGGAGGACAAAGAAACAGTATTAGATATGTCTTTAATTCTAAGATTAGCTTCTTCCATGGATCAGAGGCCAGATCCTTCAATAGCTTCTGTCAAAATATCTTTAATAAATAATGATATTACTTTTAAATTAATCCCAAAAAAAATGAGAGATGATCTTTTATTAGAAAAGTGGAATCTAAAGTCTTGTGAAGAGTTACTTAAAGATTTGAAGGGCTTAAATTTAATTGTTATTTGATTTTTTCGATCGATTCTTTTTGATCAATATTTACTTTTGAATCAACGAAAAAATTAAATATTAAAGAAGAAAATAAGTATCCAATAATTCCAGAAATTGCAATGAGCGCAAAAAATGCTAATGGAGACTTTTTGGAATCTTTATTCTCTCTAGAATTAGAAACCTCTTCAATAATTTCTTCAATCTTTAGTTCATCTTGAGGTTTGTCTAATTCACTTTCAATAAATGAAGTATCTAGTTTTAGTCTTTCTGATATCCTTTTTATCATGGCTTTAACAAATACACTTTCTGGTAAAAGATCTTCTCTTCCCTCTTCAATGGCTTTTAATTGTTGTATGCTTATTTTTAGATCTGTTGCTAATTCTCCGACTGATTGATTACTGCTTAATCTTGCTTCTTTTATAAAATTGCCAATTTTTTGAAGTGGGAAATTTAGGCTTGAATTTTTACCTTTAATCTTTTCCAAAATAGTTTTTACTAATTATACAAGGTAAATTTTTTATAACAACTTGAACAGTTTTTCAATAAGAATCTATCAATAAATTAATTAATGCAAAATCATTTCATTCTGAATAAATGATTGTAATTAGGATCGTAAAGATTTGAAGGTTTTATAAAATTTCCTAAAGCGGGGCTCACTATATATATTGTCGTTCTTATAAGCTTTTTTTCTTTTGAAAACTTTTGCATATCTTTCAGGTCTATTAATGACGTCCAGCCATCCTCCCAAGAAACCCTATACCCAACAATTACTTTTGTATTAGGAGAATAAAACTCAAGTAAAGTTTTTTCTGCTTCCTTAATATGTCTTGCACTTAGATATAAACATAAAGAAGACTTGTGTTGAGCTAAATTTTTGAGAGACTCTCTTTTTGGCATACCAGTTCTTCCTCCAGCCCTTGAAAGTATAATTGTCTGAGTTATGCCAGGAATAGTAAGTTCCGCTTGATGATAAGAGGCAGTTACTTGAAAAGCGCTAATTCCTGGAATCACTTCTACTTTAATATTTTCTTTTTTTAAAATTTCTATCTGCTCAGTAATTGCTCCAAAAAGACATGGATCTCCATCGTGTAATCTAATAACTTTTTTCCCTTCTCTATATTTTTCAATCATTTTTTGCATAATTTCATTTAAATTTAAAGAACTTGTTCTAATCTTCTCGCTATTATTATTCGCAAAATTTACAATTTTTTCTGGTATTAAGGAATCAGCCCAAAATATAACTTCTGAACTTTTTATCTCCTTCATTGCTTTAATAGTTAAAAGATCAGGGTCGCCTGGCCCAACTCCAATAAATGAGATTTTTCTAACCATTTTTTCTACTTTTATTCAATTTAAAATTTAAATTGTAGAGCCAAATAAGTCCGGATGAGAATAAAAATATACTAATAAATTGGGCTATTCTCAAGCCTCCTTCGCAAAAAGGTGGATATCCCCCTAAACATAGTGGATCAGTCCTTAAACCTTCTATCCAAAATCTACCAAAACTATAGGTAATGAGATAGATGCAAGAAATAAGACCTGGCTTAAAGGAATTTATTTTAGTTTGTTTATTAAAGATGTAAATTAAAATCAAAAAAATTATTAAATTCCATAATGATTCATACAAAAATGTTGGATGAAAGAACTCATAATTTGCAAACTCCATAGGTCTATTTTGTATGGGTATAAATAATTTCCATGGGGAATTTGTAGGGAGTCCAAATGCTTCATTATTAAAAAAATTACCCCATCTACCAATTGATTGCCCAAGAATTAAAGAGGGTATTATTAAATCTAGAATTGTTTTGAAATGTAGTTTATTTGATTTACAAAATATTAATAAAGCGATAAAACCGCCTATTAAAGCTCCATGAATTGCTATTCCTCCTTCCCATATTGCTAGGAAAGATGGAAGTTTAATTTTTAAATTTAGGAAATAAATAGAAGTAAAGAAATTATTTCCACTGAATAATCTATATTCAAAAATAACGTAGTAAATTCTTGCTCCAACTATAGAACTGAATACTAAAGATGGTAATAATTTATTAATATATTCGGGATTAATGCCTCTTGATTTTGCAAGTTTTTTTGATAAAAATAATCCAAAACATAATGCTAATGAAATTAAAAATCCATACCACCTAATATATATTGGGCCAATATTTAAAAGCTCAGAACCAGGAGATTTTAAAAAAGCATAATTTATATACATTATTTAAATTGGACTATATCCCTTCAGCTGCCTGAACTTTTTCCACTTGTTTTTTCTTAAGTACTAATAATATTTGCGTTAGACCAACTCCTATAAAGAACGCTATTAATCCAATAATTCTATAAGGACTTTGCAATACAACCTCTTTGTCTAATTGACCAAATCCTCCAACATTAGGATCCGATGTTAATGATTCGCCTGATTTAATCTCGTCGTTTACTTTTACAATTAATTGGGAGCCTATAGGGAGAATTTCTGAGAATATTTGATCTTTCTCATCGAGAATATCTATTTTGTAGGTTCCATCTTCATTAGTTTCAATTGAGTTAATAATTCCTGAGTGAGATGATGTAAATATTGCATTATTACTTTTGTCGCCATTTGGGTAAACTTGTCCTCTGCCTCTATTAGCCCCAACATGTATGGAATATTTACCATAGTGATATTCTTTATTCGTTGATGGATTAGGTGATAAAACTGGAAAAATAATTTCTTTATTATTATCTCCTGGTAGTGGGCCAACAATAATAATATTTTCTTTTTCTTCACTGTAATTTGTAAAATAAACACCCTCAGTCTCTTCTTTTATTTCATCAGTCCATCTATCTTGTGGAGCTAATTTGAAGCCTTCGGGAAGCATCACGACAGCCCCAACTTGTAATGGTACTTCTGTTCCATCAGCACCTATTTCTTTAAGATCTTGTTTATAAGGGATTTTCACAACAGCTTTAAATACACTATCAGCTCCTACTGATTGTGGAACTTCCGCTATTGTTGGCATTTGGGCTAAATGACAATTTGCGCAAACAATTTTACCAGTAGCTTCTCTTGGTGATTCGTAATTTTGTTGAGCCCAGAATGGGTAAGCGTTAGCAAAATTAGGATTTGCAATTAAACAAAAAACTGCTAGAAGAGAAAAAAGATGAGTAATTAATTTTTTCATAATTAATTGTTGGAGATTTTTCATGATTTCTATGCCCACCATGGTTTTTCATTAGTTCTAAAATCAGTTTCACTCCACTGCTTAACAAGAACAGCTTCCTCTTCAATATCTACATGAGCTAACGCTAGCGACAATGGAGCAGGGCCACGAACTACTTTACCATTCGTATCATATTGGCTACCGTGGCAGGGGCAAATAAATTTATTTGCTCCACTATCCCATGGAACCACACATCCTAAGTGAGTACAAATCGCATTCAAGCCGAAATTACTAATATTGCCATCATTTTGAACAATAATATATGTAGGGTCGCCTTTTAAACCTTGAACTAAACTTCGATCACCTGGCTGATGATCAGATAACCAACCGGTTTTAGTAATAGGATTTCCTAACTCGTCTTTAGCGGAGGTTCCTCCTCCACTTCCCCCGGCTCTGAGGGGCATGAAATAATTTGCAACTGGATATAGTGCTCCAAGGGCTACACCAGTGGCAGTACCAAATGTAAGAAGATTCATAAATTGCCTACGTCCCATTGAAGGGACATCGTTGGAACTTATTTGAGTCATTCGATACTTAAGACTGTTATTTATAAGTTATTATGAACTACTTTCAATCAAATTTCCTCATAATAGAAAAGACTTTTAATATTTTGAGAATTTATTTGATTTTAAGGATTTATTTTAACTATGAGACCATTAGTACTTGACGAAATAATATATTATTTAATTAATAGATGGGGGAGAAGATATGATTTTAGGCTTTTTACTAGAAAAGATTTTTTATATTTTCAAATGATGTGGAAATTTTTAGAACAAGCGTCATTCCCCTTGTCAAAAAAGGAATATGAAGATTCTTTAGCTGAAAAAATAGAAATTTTAAATAGATGTGGATATTCAGATGATGTAAGAAACTGGCTCCAAACAGTTAATTCTAAGCCAAGACTAGGAAGGGCAGTAAGTCTGCAATTGAAGATTAATGAGAAGATGAAAGAGTTTTTGATTTAAATGATTCTGATATAAATGTTAGTCCTGTTCCAATAAAAAATAAAAAAACAATTGAAATAGATAATAAAGACATAGTTAGTGGATCAGTTGAGGGGGTAATTATTGCTGATAATATTGCAGAGGAAATCACCACAAGCTTCCAATTCGAAAGCATCTTTTGAGTGGTAAGTATACCTAGTGAACCTAAAATAAATTGTAACACCGGTAATTGAAATGTTAAGGCGGTGCTGGACATTAATAGCAAGACAAAATCAAAATATTTTTCGATTGACCATATTGGCTCAACAATATCAGCACCAAATTTGATAAAAAAGCTTATTGCTGCAGGAACTAATATCCACCACGAAAAAAATAATCCTAAAAAAAACAATATGCCAGATGCTAAGAAGGCTGGAAAAATTAAACTTTTTTCTTTTTCTGTGAGACCAGGAGACACAAATAAAATGACTTGGTACAAAATATAAGGGAGGGCAACTATTAATCCGCTATACCCAGCAACTTTTATTGCGACAAATAAAAATTCACCTGGAGAAAGTTGCAGCAAGCGTATATTTTTGGCCGGTATTTCTAAAAATTGAATTAGTGGCTTAATTACTAAAAAACTAAAAACTATGCAAATTAAAGTTGCAAAAATGGAATTAAGTATTCTTTGTCTAAGCTCCTCAAGATGATCAGTAAAGGGCATCATATTACTATTTGCTTCTAACTTTTTATTAGAATCTTTCATATGATTAAATATTGATCAAAATTAAAAATTTTTCAAAGATCAAAATTATTTATTGAATTTTGGATTAGTAGGATCAGGTAAAAGGAATGGAGGACAATCATTAAGAGTAGACTCACCATATGTTTCATATTCTCGATACCCTCCCATTTTTCCATTGGTTTTCATCAATGCACTAATAAATGCCAAAAGTAAAAAGACTGTTGGTGCCCCTATTATTAAAGCTGCGCCAAAAATATATCCAACTAAAAACTCTGGAATACTATGATTTCCCAGAAATTCATGCGTTCCAAGGAGAAATTCAATCATAACTTCTATTATTTTCACCAATTATATATCAAATTAATCATTCAGTATTTTTTTTGATAAATTCTTTGCCTCTTGTAGGATTGCCCCAGATAATCTCGCTATTTTTAAAAGAAACGCAACCTAATCCTGCTTTACTGATTTTTTGTAAATCTTTTACTTTAACTTGGTTAATAGGAACTTTTATATTCCCTTTGGCTCTACAAAAAAATGCAGCAAGATCTGCAGCTATTTGAATATCATCATCGTTGGGCACTTTACTTGAAGACTTTAAAAGAACATGACTACCTGGTGATTCTTGAGCATGAAACCATAAATCTTGTTTCTTTGAAAGTTTAAAAGT
>CACOIV010000021.1 GCA_902627335.1 uncultured Prochlorococcus sp. | reverse complement strand
CAGAGGCGGAGATATAGATACTTATTTAAATGCAAAAAATCAATCTGATAAAATATATAATTTAGATACAAATTATAGATCAAATAAAGTTATCTTATCCTTAATAAATAAATTTTACAAAAACGGTTTAAAAAATTCTAACTTAGAATATAAAAAACTTTTTCATAAAAAATCAAAGGAGGTTTATAAAGAATCATTTTCTATAATAAATTTTGATAAAAAAGATAATTTAGAAGAGTTAGTTATAAGTTATGTACTGAAATTAATCAGAGAATATAATATTGAATTAAATAGTATAGGAATATTAACTAGGACTAACAAACAATGTGAAAATTTAATGCATTTATCTAAGAAGTATAATCTTCCTTATAAGATAACGAGTAAGAAAAATATATTCGATACAGAAGCAGCAAACTTATTTACGATATTGATTAAATACATTACAAATCCAAATTCTTCTAAAAACTTTTTACTCCTTGCAAGTTCAAAATTCATAGCTTTAAATGTAAAAGATATTGATGATTTAGAAAATAAAAATAAAATTGAGGAAATATCCAATAAGTGTAGGATGTTATTAAGTGACTTTAAGAAGGAAGGATTTATTTCGTTTGTAAATAACTTAATTCTTACGTTCAAATCCTATGAATTAATATCACAAGAAGATCTTTTAAATGAAATTTTTCAATTGGCCGCAATTATTGAGGAGGAGTTAATTGATAATAGATATAACTTAAATATTTTAAATGATTGGTATTTAAATGAATTAGATCCTTTTAATAGAAAAAATATTGGAGAGAGATATATTACAAGAAATGATTTAAATATTAATGGTATTAATATTAATACTATTCATAGTAGTAAAGGTTTAGAATTTGATATTGTTTTATGTCCATACCTTTGGAATAAAAGTGACCCCAAAAAAGGTCCTTTATGGAAAAATTTTAGTAAAAAAAATTTAATTTTAGAGTTAGACTATGCTTATAAAGATGTTGAAGATATTCATAAAAAAAATATTTTGGAGGAAATAAAGGAGAATGAGAGATTAATATACGTAGCATTAACAAGAGCCAAAAATAAATTAGTTGTTTTTAATAAATTAGATCAGCAAGATAATAATCTTTTAAGCGGCATTTTATCTGAATTAGAAAATAAAGAAAAATATTCTATTAATTCAACAGAACTAGAATTTAATAATAATAAATATAATGAAAATAAAGTTCCTAATTATTCAATAGAAATAGATAAATTCAGAATATTCAAACAAAATAAAACTTTAATTAAAGAGAAAAATATTAATCTTATAAGTAGTTACTCTTCTTGGATAAAGACTTCAAAAAGTAAATTTGAAATTGAATATAATGATAAAGATTATGAAGATAATTTCACAAAGATAGAAGAAGAAAATTACATTAATAAGAAAAATTTAAGCGAATTAAATTTTCCTAATCCACTTAGTATCTTTCCAAAAGGAATAAATGCAGGAATATGCTTACACAAGATAATTGAGAAATTTAATTTTCAATCTGACTCAGAAAAAATTCTTGAGGAAATTATAAATAAAGAATTATTTAATTTTAATATTGATCAATATTTTACAAAAAGTGTTTTAGAAGGTATTAAGAGAATTATTTATACACCTCTAGGGAATAATCTTAAAAACATAAAATTAAAAGATATTCCAGATAATAAAATTATTAAAGAATTTAAATACAACTTAGCTTTATCTAAAAAAGATAAAATAATAAAAACAGAAGATATAGAAAAATGTTTTTTATTGGACAGTGAATATGAGTTTGGAAAAGATTATGCTGAAAGAATTAAAAAACTTGATATTTATAGTAAAGGTTTTCATACTGGGTGTATAGATTGTATTATGCCAGTTGGAAATAATATTGAAGAAAGTAAATGGTGGATAATAGATTGGAAAAGCAATTATATTAGCAAAAATGATCTGACAGAAAGTTATCCTTTTAATTATGACTATAAAAACATGAAGGAAGAAATGTATAAACATCATTATCCATTACAGGCACATTTATATTTGCTAGCCTTACATAGATTTTTACAGTGGAGGTTGCCTAATTACTCACCTGAGAAAGCATTGGGAGGTTACATTTATATTTTTATAAGAGGATTGCCTAATAGTAATGAAAAATTATTTTCTCATAAAGAAATACCTGGAGTATTTTCTAGCAGTATTTCTACAAAAAGAATTTTATATTTAGATAAATTATTTAAATATGAATAATAAAACTAATAATAAAACTAATAATAAAGAAAATAAATTAAATTTTGATTATTATTATATTTATAATTTAATAAAAAAAATATTTAAATTTGATGAAAATCAATATTCACTATACATAAAAGATGTAATTCAAATTTTATTTGAATCTGAAAAAGAGGGAAATACATTTGTTGATATTAATAATAAAATAACTGAATTTGAATTATTTCAAACAGGATGGCCTGATTTACATTTAAAAGCTTTAAGAGAAACTGGATTAATAGAGTCTATAAATTCGCCAATAATATTTAAAAATTCAAAATTATCTTGGACAAAATGGATTAATAAATTTGAAGATATTGAACAAAAGCTCTCAAAAAGAATCAAAAATGATTTTAATAAATCTAAATTTAAATATGAGAATGATTTAAATAAGATATTAGGATTATTAGAGTATTCCGATTTAATCCTAATAGAAGGGGGGCCAGGAACAGGTAAAACAACATTAGTTATTGAATCAATCTCTAATTTAATTAAAAATAATAAATTTATAAATATAGGTTTAGCTGCTCCTACTGGAAAAGCGACAGGAAGAATGAAGGAAGCGATAGATAAAGAATTAAGTAAAGTTAATGGGAATTTTTTTATTGATTGCCAAACACTTCATTCTTGGATTGATAATTCACGATTCAATTTAAAAAAATTTAAATTTCAATTAAGTGAAATAGATATACTTGTTATTGATGAAATGTCTATGGTAGGTTTTGATGTTTTTGAATCTACAATTAATAATATTTCTAATGATTGTAAAATAATCCTAATAGGAGATTCTAACCAATTACCTCCAATAAACAGTAATTCAATTTGGAACTATATCTTTGAAGTATCAACAAATAATATTTTTAAAAAAATTACTATTAAATTAAATAAAATATATAGGAATAGTGGAGATATAATTAATTTAAGTAAATCAGTTATAACAAAATCTAAGACTACTTTTAAAGAACAAATAAAACTTATAAATGCGAATAAAAATAGTAATGTAAAAATATTTCATAAACCAAAATATATAATTCCATCAAGATTAGTTAATGATATAAATATTCACCTAGATGACCTTAAAAATTCTGTTCAAAAATTAAGTTCTAAAAAATATATCTTTGAAAAAAATATAAATAATCTTTTAGATTTTGAAAGAGAATTAGCTAATGAAATATTAAATAAATTAAATAGTCAAATAATTTTATGTCAAAGGAATAAAGGTTTGTGGAGTGTTCAGAATATACATGAAATAATTCTTTATAAAAATAAGCAAATTAAGTTTCAAGATTTAGAAGAAGGGATACCTATCATGTGCACAAAAAATAATTCTGAGTTGGGGTTATCAAACGGTGATCTTGGAGTTTTAATTGGAAAATCAGAAACAAGAAGATTTTTATTTAAAATTTTTGATAATAATAATGAACAGGTCATAAGATTAATTAATCCGTCAACAATAGAAAATATAGTTCCAGCTATTGCCATAACCATTCATAAGTCTCAAGGTAGCGAAGCAGGAAAAGTATGCTTACTCTGGGATAAATCTAAAAATACAATCAAAAAATCTCCAGTAAAAACAATCGATCAAAGTTTATTTTTTAATAATAATTTTGATAGAAGGCTTTTTTATACTGCAATTACAAGAGCAAAAAATAATTTAGATTTATATTATTCCTGATTTAAAAAAAATATACGATTTTATACACCTCAGGATGGTAGATTAGGATTAAGGCTCTGAATGGCAAATCAACAACAATTCTTTGTTTAGATAATAATAGTTGAATGCCTGACCAGATGAAATCAGGCATTATTAATGGCACAAAATACTAAAAAACTTTCTTCAAGTCATGAAGAAAGTCAATTCAAAAGCGAATTTATCAGAAATTCAAAATCAGATATTGAAAATGATACAAGTTCTAAAGATTTGAAAAAGCAAGCCTCTCATGAAAAGAATTTTGAAGATTTTGGTTTTAAAGAATCAATACTTAAATCTTTAGAAAAAAAAGGCTACGTAAATCCTACACCTATTCAACTAGCTGCAATACCAGAATTAATGCAAGGAAGAGATTTATTAGGTCAGGCACAAACTGGTACAGGGAAAACAGCAGCTTTTGCCTTACCAATCATTGATAAGTTAGAAAATAATAATGAAATAAAAGCGAAAGTATTGGTAATGACTCCTACAAGAGAATTAGCCACTCAGGTAGCAGATTCCTTCAAAAGCTATAGCTCAGAATCAAAAGATTTAAAAACGATTGCAATATATGGAGGAACAGATTACAGGAACCAAATATCATCATTAAAAAGAAAAACCGATATCGTCGTTGGAACACCTGGCAGAATAATGGATCATATCAGGCAAGGAACTTTTAATATAAATAAAGTTAATTGTCTTGTATTAGATGAAGCAGATGAAATGCTAAAAATGGGTTTTTTAGAAGATATTGAATGGATAATAGATAAACTCCCTGAAGATAAGCAAATGGTATTATTTTCTGCAACAATGCCAAACGAAATCAAAATTATTGCAAAAAAATATCTGAATAATCCAGCCGAAATAAAAATAAAAAGTATTAAAAAAGAAGCTCAATTAATTTCTCAAAAGTTCGTAAATGTACAGAGGCAATACAAATTAAATGCCCTTAAAAGAATTTTAGAAATTAATAATGAAGGGGTTATTATTTTTGTTAGGACAAAATCTTTAACCACATCAATAGCTGAAGAATTAGAAACTGCAGGGCATAGTGTAGCTGTTCTAAATGGTGACATACCTCAAAATCAAAGAGAAGCAACTGTTGATAGATTAAAAAAAGGGTTTATAGATATCCTTGTAGCAACTGATGTCGCTGCAAGAGGATTAGATGTAGAAAGAATTAAACTAGTAATAAATTATGATTTTCCTTTTGATTCAGAAACCTATACTCATAGGATTGGAAGAACAGGAAGAGCAGGTCGAACAGGTGAAGCTATTTTATTTGTTAACAGAAGAGAAAAACATTTTTTAAGAGGTTTAGAAAATTCAACTAAATCTAAAATCGAAGAGTTTTTGATTCCTAGTAACAAAATTATCAATGAAAACAGGATGGATAAATTGACAAAAGATATCAATGAAAATTCAGTAATTATAGAAAAAAACAATGAAAATAAATCCTTAATAATTGATATTTTAGATACATTAAAATTTAAATATTCTATGAATGAAGAAAATATTGCTATGGCAGCATTAAAATTGGCAATTGGGAATAAGCCTTTCTTTGTTGAAGAAGATGAATCTTGGATAAACAAGCAAAATAGTTTTAATACAGAAAAATCTAATAGAGGTAATATAAGATCAAAAAATTCTAATCGAAGATCAAACTATCAAAATACTGGATTTGAAACATTCAAATTTAATTTTGGAAGAAATAATAATATCAGAGTGGGTAATATAATTTCCACAATATGTAATGCTACAAATTTAAATGGAAAAGTAATTGGAAAAATACAGATTTTTAATGATTATAGTCTTGTAGATTTACCAAAAGATTTAAAAAAAGAAACAAAAAATCAATTAAAGAATCTAAGAATAAGAAATTAATGGAGAAATGAAATTTAAATTATATTTTTTATCGTTTTTAGGATTTATTTTCTTTAACCAAATAATAACAATTAAAAGTTCACAGGAATTAAATACGAATTCAATAATAAAAATATTTTGTATAGAAAATGTTAAATCCGAAATAAGAAAAGCTGATCTTATCTATACAGAAAGTTTTGGTAATAAGGTATGTGATTGTTACTTAAAAAATATAAGCAATAATATTGAACATGAAAAATCTATTTTCAAATGCAAAGAGGAAGCAAATAAACAATTAGATTCACATTTAAAAGAATAAAAATTTTTCAATGAGTAAAGTCAAAAGTCAAAACCCAATAATAAGGTTATATATAAATTTATCAAATGAGCAAAATATATTAATTTTTGCTTTTTTGAGTTCAATTATAAACAGAATTCTTGATCTTGCACCCCCAGTAATTATTGGATTAGCTGTAGATATAGTTGTGAAAGAACAAAATTCTTGGATAGCAAGTTTTGGAATAAAAGATGTACCTAGTCAATTAATATTGCTTGCTTTAATAACAGGGTTTATTTGGAGTGGCGAATCAATTTTCCAGTATCTTTATGCTGTTTTATGGAGAAATCTTGCACAAATATCACAACATAAATTAAGAATTAAAGCTTATGAGCATATACAAAAATTAGATATGCAATTTTTTGAAACTGATAATACAGGGAGACTGCTATCTATATTAAATGATGATATAAATCAGCTTGAAAGATTTTTAGATCATGGTGCAAATGAAATTATCCAATTACTTGTATCAGTAATAATAATAGGTGGAACAATAATTCTAACAGCCCCTTTTATTGCATTATTCGCCTTTGCTCCTATTCCTATTATTTTGATTGGTTCAATAAAGTTCCAAAGAAAGTTAGGCCCAAAATATAAAGATGTCAGAAAGAAAGCTGGTCTTCTTGCTTCTCGTTTAAACAATAATTTGGGTGGAATACTCACCATAAAGAGCTTTACTAATGAAAATTGGGAATTAAAAAGATTAATTCGCGAGAGTAATGCCTATCAAAAAAGTAATAAATCAGCAATAAAACTCTCATCAGCTTTTATACCATTAATAAGATTTGCAATTTTATTTGCCTTTGTTGCGATTTTACTTATTGGCGGTTTTCAGACTTGGAATGGCATTCTAAGCGTAGGGACATATAGTTTCTTAGTTTTCATAACACAACGGTTATTATGGCCTTTAACTACACTAGGGCATGTTTTGGATGAATTCCAAAGATCTATGGCCTCAGTTAATAGGGTAATAGATCTTATTGATACACCGATTAGGATATTAGATGGAAATAAAAAAATTAATATAAAAAATATTAAAGGTGAAGTAAATTTTAAAAATATTTACTTTAGTTATCCAAGAAGGAAGTCAACCCTTAATAATATCAATTTTAAAATTCCAAACAATACAACATTAGGAATAGTGGGACTAACTGGTTCAGGTAAAAGTACAATCATTAAGCTTCTTTTAAGAATTTATGAAGCAAATAAAGGTCTAATAACCATTGATAATATTCCAATAAATGAAATCAAACTTAAAGACTTAAGAAAATCAATATCTTTAGTAAGCCAAGAAACCTATCTTTTTCAAGGTACTATTTTAGAAAATATATCATATGGATCTACTGGGGCTAATTTTAAAGATATTTCAGAAGCAGCAAAAATAGCAGAAGCACATAATTTCATTACAAGACTGCCTGATGGCTATAAAACATTAGTTGGCGAGCGTGGCCAAAAGTTATCAGGAGGGCAAAGACAAAGAGTTGCATTAGCAAGAGCGATACTCAAAGATGCTCCGATATTAATCCTAGATGAGGCTACTGCATCTGTAGATAATGAGACTGAACTATTGATTCAGCGCTCTCTAAACAAAATAAAACAAAAAAGAACAACTATTGTTATTGCTCATAGGTTAAGCACAGTAAAAAGTGCTGACAATATAATTGTTATCGAAAAAGGAAAACTTATTGAAGAGGGCAGCCATGATCTATTGATCAAAAAAAATGGCATTTATTCAGAATTATGGAAAGTGCAATCTGGGATATAAGATTTATATCAAGAAATTAAAAGATTCAACAACATTAGCAAACATTTTTTCAACTTTGTTCCATCTTTCTTGATTAGTCCCCACTGCAAAAGTATAAATACTACCTCTATCGACTACAACTGTAGCCAGCTCATGCCTGTCTTGATTATTCAAGATTAATTCATATTCCAAATCATAAAAAACATGATTAGATAATTCTCTTTTATCCGCATTAATTAGCTTTACTGAACGACCAGAACCTTCTGGAGCAATAACCTTGTCAATTAATGTCTGACCAACCTCAGATGGCGAACCCAATTGCTCTAATTGAACATCCTTATCAATATCTGATACTACTAGACTTAAAGTCTCATTACTATTAATTATATCGTGATAAATAATTTCAGGTCCTCCATCAACTTTAATTCTTGTCCAACCAGTAGGATAAAAGAATCCATATCTACCATCAGGGCTTTGATAAGCCTCTAAGCCAGCACTAAGTCCACTGCCACAAGCACTTAAGCAAAAGCACATCACTATAAGTAGAAAGTATTTAAATGGATTAAACTTCATTTGCTTCATTGATTTAAATCTTCATAAAAGTATCATAAGACATTAAAAGCAAACATATAGAACCAAATTTAATTTATGGCACTAGATTAATCTTAAAAGTAGTTTTATTTTGATAACTTTTACAAAACCACTTGCTAAGTTAATCGAACATTTTGAAAGATTTCCCGGAATTGGACCTAGGACGGCACAAAGACTTGCACTATATATTTTAAAACAACCAGAAAAAACAATTAAAGATTTTGCACAATCATTATTGGAAGCCCACAATAATGTTGGTCATTGCAAAAGTTGTTTTAATTTAACATCGGAACTCGAATGTGAAATTTGTAGGAATCCAGAAAGAGATCAGAAATTAATATGTGTAGTTGCAGAGACAAAAGATTTGCTTGCATTAGAGAGAGCTAGAGAATATAAAGGCCTTTATCATGTCATAGGTGGATTAATATCACCTATGGATTCGATTGGACCAGAATTATTAGAGATCAAAAGTTTAGTTGAAAGAGTAAGCAAAAATGAAATAAATGAAATTATTCTTGCACTTACTCCTAGTGTTGAAGGAGATACGACTAGTCTTTACATAGCAAAATTATTAAGTCCTTTTACAAAGGTCACAAGAATAGCTTATGGATTACCTATGGGCAGCGAATTGGAATATGTTGATGAAGTAACACTTACAAGAGCACTTGAAGGAAGAACGGATATTTTATAAATATGGATGACTTTCAATTTGAAACTAAAGAAAATTTATTGAGGTTACCTTCATGGATAAATTTCCCAATAAGTAAAGCATCCGAATTCGAGAGGATACAAAATCTAATAAAGAAATCTAATATTCATACAATTTGTGAGGAAGGAAGATGTCCAAACAGGGCGGAATGTTATGCATCTGGTACTGCAACTTTTCTTTTAGGAGGATCTATTTGTTCACGAGCATGCGCTTTTTGCCAAGTAAATAAAGGAAGACCACTAGAGGTTGATCTTCAAGAAAGTAAAAAAGTTGCTAACGCCGTAAAGACATTAAATCTTAAATATGTTGTTCTCACTTCAGTAGCAAGGGATGATCTAAAAGATCATGGTGCAATATTTTTTACTTCAACTATTGATGAAATCAGGAAAACTGATAATAATATCCAGATTGAAGTTCTTACCCCTGATTTGTGGGGAGGAGGTAAAAATATAGAAGAAAGAGCAATTCTTCAAAAAGAAAGATTAAAGAAAATTTTAGATAAAGAACCTTGTTGTTTTAACCACAATTTAGAAACTGTAGAAAGACTTCAAAAAGAAGTGAGGAGAGGAGCTAATTATAAAAGCTCTATTAATCTTTTAAGATTATCAAAAGAATTATCACCACAAATAGAGACCAAGTCAGGAATAATGCTTGGTCTTGGAGAAAATTTAGATGAAATAAAAAAAACTATCTTAGATTTAAAAGAAGCAAAATGTGACCAAATTACTATAGGGCAATACCTCAGACCATCTTTAAAACATTTACCAGTAAAGAAATATTGGGATCCAAAAGAATTTAAAGATATCGCTGATTTCTCAAAAAATGTTGGGTTTAGCAAAGTATCTTGTGGGCCACTAATAAGAAGTAGTTATCATGCAGGATAAATCAAGTTTAAATTTTTAAATTTTCTTTCTAGTTTACTCATGATTTTCTTACAATCACCTTTCATTAAAGTTCCTGCTCCTCCCCATATTAATCTTAGAAGTAAATCTGAAG
Source organism: uncultured Prochlorococcus sp. (assembly GCA_902627335.1). Classification (GTDB taxonomy): domain Bacteria; phylum Cyanobacteriota; class Cyanobacteriia; order PCC-6307; family Cyanobiaceae; genus Prochlorococcus_A. The sequence continues at coordinate 15,231 of CACOIV010000021.1, read as the reverse complement.
GACTAGATCCTACCTCCTTCGTTACTCTAAAACCAATTATTCTAAAATATCTTACAAGCTTTTTACTATAACCATCTTCATCGTAGATGGCTAATAATCTTGCATTTTTACATTTAGTTTGTTCTAGAGCCCAAGCCATAGTGGTAGCCCAAATCAGTTCAGAAACATATTCTGGTGAATTACTTAGGATTCTCAAAGTATCTAACTGCAAGCCATTCTTATTTGGAAAAGTCCAACCTTTTATTTCGCCAAAAATCTTTACAGAATTATTAGTAATTCTTGCAACAACAATTCTAAAAAATTTTAGTCCAAAAACTTCCCTCATTTGGATTTTAATTGTTAAATCTAAGGAATTAGCTAGCTCTTCTAATTGATCTATTCTCATTTCTTATAAGTATCTTTAAGATTTGATTTTGATTGTATTTTTTGCTTATCAATTTGTTTCTGCCTTTCTGCAAATCTTCTTCTATCTTCATCACTAAACTTACTAATGCAAAGATGACATTGAACTCCCTCTATAAATTCTTTTTTAGCTTTATCCTGAATTGAAAGAGGCATGCCACATGCATGACAAATAGTATGGGAACCTTTTTTTAAGCGTTTATTTAAAGCTACTCTTTCATCAAAAACATAACATTCTCCCTCATATAAATTATCTTTTGAGGGGATCATTTCTAAGTATTTTAATATTCCTCCCTTAAGGTGATAAACATTTTTAAACCCTTTCTTTTTTAATAACGAAGTTGCTTTTTCACATCTAATTCCACCTGTACAAAACATTGCAATTTTATCTACTTGTTTTCCATTTAGATATTTATCAATATTGTTATCAACCCAATTTGGGAATTCTCTGAAGTTTCTTGTTTTAGGATTAATGGAGTTACTAAAGCCTCCAAGAGAGACTTCATAGTCATTTCTTGTATCGATAACTAATGTATTTTTATCATTTAATAATTTATTCCATTCAAGTGCATCTACATAAGTACCCCTTTTACTTAAATTTAGATTATTTATACCCATTGTTACAATCTCTGACTTAATTTTTATTTTTAATTTTTTAAAAACTTTGTTTTTTGAAAAACTTAATTTTTCATTTAAATCTTTGTTACTGCAATAATTTTTTATTAATTTGATAGTCTTCTTTGTTATGAAGTCTCCTCCACAAATTGTTCCATTAATTCCCTCTTCTGCAATTATTATTAATCCTGTGAGACCCTCTTTCTCATGATTTAACAAAGTATTCTTCAGCTCATTTAAAAAATTTTTATCAATATGAGTAAAACAGTAAAATGAAATTACTGATTTTAAATTTTTCATTTTGAGGAGACAGCATTCTTATTAAAACTAAAGTTCTTATTAAAAGAAACTCCCACTTCACTTAAAAGTCTCCTATCTGTCTCGCAAGCAGGATTTGAGGTGGTAAGCAACTCATCTCCATAAAAAATAGAATTTGCTCCGCACTGAAAGCAAAGTATTTGAGCTTCCTTTGTTAAATTTTCTCGCCCAGCGCTTAGTCTAACTTTACTCTTTGGCATGAGTATTCTTGCTGTCGCAATCATTCTAATCATCTCTATAGAATCAATAGCTTTTGAATCTTCAAGGCCAGTGCCTTCAATAGCCACTAGTGAATTGATTGGTACACTTTCTGGATGAGGGTTCATATTTGAGAGAACCTCAAGAAGGGATGCTCTATCTTTTTTTGATTCTCCTAATCCAATAATCCCACCACAACAAATATTTATTCCAGCATTTCTTACTCTTTTTAAGGTATCTAATCTATCTTGATAGGTTCTTGTCGTAATAATATTACGATAGAATTCAGGACTTGTATCTAGGTTATGGTTATAAGCTGTCAATCCTGCCTCTGCTAATTTAGCAGCCTGATTATCATTAAGCATGCCTGCTGTAACACAAGCCTCCATCCCTAATTTTCTTACTCCACGGACCATTTCTAACATTGAGTTAAAAGCACTTCCATCTCTTATCTCTCTCCAAGCCCAACCCATGCAAAATCGCTCTGCACCTTCATCTTTTGCTAACTGTGCTCTCTCTAAAACAGATGCCACTTCTTGCAAAGGATTACTTTTTAATTGACTTGAACTATAAATTGATTGACTGCAGTAAGAACAATTTTCCGTACAACCGCCTGTTTTCACACTAAAAAGAGAAGAAAGTTGAACTTTATAATCATTATATTTTCTATGAATTATCTGTGCTTTCCACATCAGATCGATGAGAGGCATATTTAAAATTTCAAGAATTTCTTCTCTGCACCAATTAAATCTTAAATCCTTTGAGGTCTTTACTAAATCTAGTTCAATCATATTTTTACTATTCATTCAATAATATTCTAGCCATCCACTGTAAAAGAACTTTTAATAGTTTCCTTTGTTAACGAATCTATACCTCCAAAACGTCTATTCCTCGATTGATAATCAATAATTGCTTTTAAAAATTCATTTTCATTAAATTCAGGCCATAATTTTTCTGTTATGTATATTTCTGAATAGGCAAGTTGCCATAACAAGAAATTACTAATTCTCCTCTCTCCACTAGTCCTAATGAGAAGGTCAGGATCATTAAAACCTTTTGTTAAGAGTTCAGATTCAAAGACTTTTTCATTAATGTTATCGGGATTTATTTCCCCTAAAACCGACTTCTTTGCCAATTCTTGGGCAACTTTTACAAGCTCTTGCCTCCCTCCATAATTAGTGCATACATTAAAAATAAATTCACTATTCTGTCTAGTAATTTCTTCAGAATGATTGATTTTTTTTCTTAGATTTTCTGGGAAAGGGGACAAATTACCTATAAAGTTAATTCTGATTGATTCTTTATTTAATCCTTCAATTTCTCTATCTAATACTTTTTCAAATAAATTTATAAGGAAATTAACTTCTTCAGTTGGTCTAGACCAATTCTCAGTTGAAAAAGCATAAACTGTTAGAACCTTTACACCCCAACATTTGGCCAACTGTAATATTTTTTTTAGCACTGATACTCCTTTATTATGTCCATAAGACCTTGAAAATCCTTTTTTTATACCCCAACGACCATTTCCATCCATAATGATTGCTATATGATTTGGAATGCGAAGTTTATCTATTTCCTGAGATAAATCTAAAATTTTATTGGTTGGATTTTTTAAAATCATAATTAATCTCAAAATTGTTTTTATCGGTCAGAATTTCTCAAAGATTTATCAATAGCAATATTTGGAATAATATCAATTGTGCTCTTTTTTGGCGATGATACATTTCTATTTGCAGATGATTTTGCAACTACAGATGTGTTTATATTTCCTATAAATTCATTCAAAAGCTCTTGTAATCTACTACTAGTGATAGGCCTTTCTAGCTTACCCTGATTCGCTAATGATAATGTGCCTGTCTCTTCTGAGACAACAATACAAATGCATCTATCAAATCTCTCTGTAATGCCCAAAGCTGCTAAATGTCTGGTCCCATATCTACTTATACCTTGTCTTGACAAAGGTAAAATAACACCCGCAGATATGATTTTATCACCTTTAACCAACACAGCTCCATCATGTAGAGGAGTATCAGTAGCAAAAAGATTTATCAAAAGATCTGTCGAAAGTTGAGCTTCAATATTTATTCCAGAATATAAGAAATCTTCAGGCCTTAAATCGCTACCTAAATCAACTACCATTAATGCTCCTCTTCTATTTTGTGAAAGTTTACCGGCGGCCTCGACAAGTTGATTAACAGAATTACTATTTGCTCTAAATTCTTTTGGAGGATTTCCTAAAAGAACAGTAAGTCTTCCAGTTCCTAATAATTCCATTAATCTTCTGAGCTCTCCTTGCCAAAGAATTGCTAATGATAGAGAGCAAGCTAATACAACTGCATCAATTAATTTTGATGTCAGAGGAAGGTTTGCATATCTTTGGACAAACCACGCCAATGAAACTAAAAATAAATAACCTCTTAAAAGCCAAAATGTACGTTTTTCTCTTACTCTTGCAAAGAAAAGGAGTCCAAAACCAGCTGCAAACAAAACATCAAAAACAACTTTAAGATTTATAAACCCCCAAAAATTCACATTAAATTAATTTATCTAATATCAATTTACCGAAGAATGACTAATAAAGCGATCAGGTAAAACATCAAATCTCAAAAGATCTTCTGATGTTTCTCTTTTTTGAATTAATTCAGAATTACCATCATTTAGAAGGATTGATGCAGGTCTAGGAATACGATTATAGTTAGAGCTCATTGATAAGTTATATGCCCCTGTTCCAAATACGCATAATAGATCTCCAGTCTTACAATTACCTAGTAAAATATCTTTAAATAAAACATCTCCTGATTCGCAATGTTTCCCTGCAATAGTGAAATGTTTTGGAGAATTTAAATTCAACGGATCGCTTACTAAACAAGCGGAATAATTTGATTGATAAGTAATTGGTCTAGGATTATCACTCATCCCACCATCTACAGAGATATAAGTTTTTAATCCTGGTATCTCTTTAAAAGCACCTAATTTATATATAGTAACCCCAGAATTAGCAACAATTGAACGGCCAGGTTCGCACATAAGAGTTGGTAGTTTAAATTTATTTTTTTCACATGCTTTTATTAGGGCTTTTGATATTGTTTCAACCCACTCATCAATAGTTGGAGGATCATCATTTGGGACATATTTAACTCCTAATCCACCACCTAGATTTAGCTCGGTAATAATATGACCAAATTTTTGTGCTACCAAAGCTACTTTTACCATTATCTCTGCTAAGTCATTATGAGGATCCAATTCAAATATCTGAGATCCTATATGTGCATGTAGTCCAACTAATTTCACATTTTTAGATTTTTTAATTTTACTAAAAACGTTTTCTAATTTCTCAATGCCAAAACCAAATTTACTATCAACCGATCCAGTTTTAATATATTCATGAGTGTGACATTCAATTCCTGGTGTAAATCTCACCATAACTTCTTGAATTGTATTAGAAGATTCTGAAAAAGTTATTAGTCGTTCTAAATCAAAGCTATTGTCCACAACAATCTTAATTTTATTTCTTATGGCAAATTCTATTTCTCTATTTGACTTATTATTACCATGAAAAACTATTTTTTTATTATCCACCCCCCCATTTAAAGCTGTTATGAGCTCACCTTCAGAAACTGCGTCCAGGCCTAATCCCTCTGAGTGGATTAAATTACTCATAAATAAAGAGCTATTTGCTTTAGAAGCGTAAATTGGTAAAGACTTCCCAGGATAGTATTTCTCCAAAGCTCTTTTATAAGCCCTACATGAGCTTCGAAGAGTCATCTCATCCAAAAGATATATCGGAGAACCATATCTTTCTATCAAATTATTTATTGAACAATTAGCTATTGATAAGTTTCCATTTTTATCAATTGTCGTGGAAATAGGAACAATATTTTTATTTGGGCTATCAAAAAATAATTTATTTTTTAGAAATGATGAATTTACTGCCATTTTACTAATTTTGATATAACGCATTCTACAACTTATTATTTGAAATAAGTTTCACAAACTAATATCCAAAAAATTAAAAAATGTATTTAGTAAAAAAAATAACAAGAAAAGAATCACAAGAGTGTCATGAAATAGATTCAATGACGATTAAATTATGGAACCTTAAACAATGGGAAAAGGAATTAAGAAAAAATTATGTTTATGCTTTTGCATGTTTTAAGAATTATCAAATTGTAGGTATTTGTGTTTTCCAGAAAATCTTTTGCAATGCTGAATTAACTTATTTATCAATCCATCCAATATTTAAAAGAAGAGGACTGGGGAAAAAACTCCTAAAAGAAACTTTTAAGCAATGTGAAAGATTTGATATCGAAAAAATCTATTTAGAAGTATCAGAAAATAATTTAGAAGCAATAAATTTTTATCATGCTTTTGGATTTGAAACGATAGGAATCAGAAAAAAATATTACAAAGATGGTTCGAATGCTCTTTTACAAGAAAAGAAATTGTTAAAAAAATAATTAATTTTTTCTTGTGCGGATAACCAGAATCCTTTAAATTCTAGTTATTACCTTCAATCCCACTCATAATGTAGTATTTGAACTAGCAAGAAAAAACATTAGGTATTCACAAAAGCTCATTCTAAACACAAAATAGACTCAATACTGGTAGGTTATTATATAGAAAGCTAAAAAAGTAATGTTTGAAAGATTTACTGAAAAAGCAATAAAAGTCATTATGCTGGCTCAAGAAGAAGCTAGAAGACTTGGTCATAATTTCGTAGGTACTGAACAAATACTATTGGGTTTGATTGGAGAAGGTACTGGTGTAGCTGCTAAAGTTCTCAAATCGCTTGGTGTCAACTTAAAAGATTCTAGAATTGAAGTTGAAAAAATCATTGGTAGGGGTTCAGGTTTTGTAGCAGTTGAAATTCCCTTTACTCCAAGGGCTAAAAGAGTTCTTGAACTATCATTAGAAGAGGCGAGACAATTAGGTCACAACTATATTGGTACAGAACATCTTCTTCTTGGTCTTATTAGAGAAGGGGAAGGGGTAGCTGCAAGAGTTTTAGAAAATCTAGGTATTGATTTAACTAAAGTAAGAACTCAAGTCATAAGGATGCTTGGCGAAACTGCTGAAGTAGGTTCTGGCAGTGGTACTGGTAAAGGTAATGTTAAAACAGCAACCCTTGATGAATTTGGAACAAATCTTACTAAATTAGCTAGTGAATCTAAATTAGATCCGGTTGTAGGGCGTCATGATGAAATTGACAGAGTTGTGCAAATTCTTGGAAGGAGAACTAAAAATAATCCAGTACTAATAGGTGAGCCAGGAGTTGGGAAAACAGCTATAGCAGAAGGCTTAGCTCAAAGAATACAGCAAGGAGAAATCCCAGATATTCTTGAAGAGAAAAGAGTTTTAACACTAGACATTGGTCTTCTTGTCGCTGGAACAAAATATAGAGGAGAGTTTGAGGAGCGTCTTAAAAAAATAATGGAAGAAATAAAATCAGCAGGAAACGTTATTCTTGTTATTGATGAAGTTCATACCTTAATAGGAGCTGGTGCTGCTGAGGGCGCGATTGATGCTGCGAACATCCTAAAACCAGCTTTAGCTAGAGGTGAATTACAATGTATTGGTGCTACGACACTAGATGAGTATCGTAAACATATTGAACGTGATGCTGCCTTAGAAAGAAGATTTCAACCTGTTATGGTAGGAGAACCTTCAATAGATGATACTATTGAAATTCTTCGTGGTTTAAGAGAGAGATATGAGCAACACCACCGTCTCAAAATCACTGATGAGGCCCTTGAAGCTGCAGCTCACCTTGGCGATAGGTATATTTCAGATAGATTCCTACCCGATAAAGCAATAGATTTAATTGATGAAGCAGGTAGTAGAGTTAGATTAATTAACTCTAAACTACCTCCTGAAGCCAAGCAAATTGATAAAGAGTTAAGAGAAGTACAGAAACAAAAAGAAGAAGCCGTTAGAGACCAAAACTTTGATCAGGCTAGTCAACTTAGAGATAAAGAGCTTGAATTATCATCCCAAATAAAAAAATTACTTGAAGATAAAAAAGATAGCCAAGTAGATAGTTCCAATGCAGATAGTGAAAATTCTATTAAAAATACGAAAATTGTAGAGAATCCTGTAGTTAGTGAAGAAGATGTAGCTCACATAGTTGCTTCTTGGACGGGAGTACCTGTTCAAAAATTAACAGAAACTGAATCCGTCAAATTATTAAATATGGAAGATACTCTTCATAAAAGACTTATTGGTCAAGATGAAGCAGTTAAAGCCGTATCGAGAGCTATAAGGAGAGCTAGAGTTGGTCTTAAGAATCCAAATAGACCTATAGCTAGCTTTATTTTTTCAGGTCCAACAGGTGTAGGTAAGACTGAACTTACAAAAGCTCTTGCATCATATTTCTTCGGAAGCGAAGAGGCAATGATCAGGTTAGATATGTCTGAGTTTATGGAAAGACATACTGTGAGTAAATTAATTGGGTCTCCCCCAGGATATGTTGGATTTAATGAAGGTGGCCAATTAACTGAAGCTGTAAGAAGAAGGCCATATACTGTAGTTCTTTTTGATGAAGTTGAAAAAGCACATCCAGATGTTTTCAATTTACTATTACAACTTCTTGAGGAAGGAAGATTAACCGATTCTAAAGGCAGAACTGTCGATTTTAAAAATACTTTACTAATAATGACCTCAAATATTGGTTCAAAAGTAATAGAAAAAGGTGGAGGAGGCCTTGGCTTCGAATTTTCTGGAGAATCAATTGAGGATAGTCAGTACAATAGAATAAAGTCTCTAGTAAATGAAGAGCTTAAGCAATATTTCAGACCAGAATTCTTGAATAGATTGGATGAAATCATTGTATTTAGACAATTAACTAAAAATGAAGTAAAAGACATCGCTGAAATAATGTTGAGAGAAGTATTCTCTAGGATTAGTGAAAAGGGGATAAAATTGAGTGTAACAGATGCTTTTAAGGAAAGATTAGTGGAGGAAGGTTATAATCCTTCTTACGGTGCAAGGCCATTAAGAAGGGCTGTGATGAGGCTTTTAGAAGATAGTCTCGCCGAAGAAGTTCTTTCTGGACGAATCAAAGATGGAGATGTTGCACTTGTAGATATTGATGATAACAAAAAAGTAACTGTTAAAATTTCTTCTGAAGAATCCCCTCAAGAGCTGGCGGGAGCAAACTTCTAAGAAAGTAATTATTAGATGTATTTAGTATCTCCTAAAAGGGTTTATAAAGGAAATAAAGCTTGGGAAAAAGCTTTACCAGAAATACTAAAATTAACAAAATTTCCTTTAATTGTTGGAAGAAGCAGTTCAACTAACCCCTTAAGACAAAAAATAAAACAAGATTTAAATCTCTACGATATTAATACGGTAAATGAAACTTTACATTTTGATTGTTGCGAAGAAGATTTAAATAGGATTTATAAAATATCCTCTAAAAATCATTGTGACGCTATTATTGCTGCTGGAGGTGGTAAAGTTTTAGATGCTGGTAAAATTCTCGCACATCAACTCTCAATTCCATGTATTACAGTCCCCTTAAGCGCTTCTACTTGTGCTGGATGGACTGCCTTAGGAAATATATATTCTCAACAAGGTCAATTTATTAAAGATATAAATCTTTCCTCTTGTCCAGATATTTTAGTCTTTGATTATTCTTTTATAAAAACCGCACCAATAAATACTCTTACTAGTGGAATAGCTGATTCTTTGGCTAAGTGGTATGAATCATCAATTACGAGCTCATCAAGTAGAGATGGTCTCGTACAACAAGCCATACAAATCTCAAGAGTGTTGAGAGATCAATTATTTCTAGATAGTGAAGATGCATTAGCTGTGTCCTCAATGGAAAACATAGCATGGAGAAATGTAATAGAAGGCAATGGCTTAACTGCAGGACTGATTGGCGGAATTGGAGGAGCGAAATGTAGAACAGCTGCAGCACACGCCATACATAATGCAATTACACAACTCCAGCCTATAAAGAAACCATTACATGGTGAAATAGTAGGTGTTGGTATTTTGATTCAATTAAAATTAGAAGAAATAAAAAATGATAATAAACTAGCTGACCAATCAATAAAACAATTAGTTAAATTTATGAAGAAGCTAGATCTGCCAACAACAATTGGTGAACTTGGAATAGACATATTTGATAATAATAATCTCCAAAGAATTGCTGATTTCACATGTAGAAAAGAGTCAGAGATTCACTTTCTTCCCTTTCCTGTAAATTCTGATGATATCGTCAAAACTATTTCAATTTTTGAAAGTCAAAAAATTACTATTTAGGACTTATAGTTAATGTGATTAAAAATAGCCTTAAATATTCAAACTATGATTATTTTAATAAAGTTAAGGATATAATCATTGACCCTTTAGGTAGAAATATATTAAATGAAACGCAATGGATTGAATTAAATCATAATTGGGGTAATTTAAAATTTCCAATTTTAATTAGTGGAGTTGGTGATCCTATACTGTTTTTACACGGATTTGATAGCAGCCTATTGGAGTTTAGAAGAATTTATCCCTACTTGAAAAATCATTTCCAACTAATCATTCCTGACTTATTTGGTTTTGGATTTTCACCAAGAATTATTAACTATCAATACAATCCTGAAAACATAATTCTAAATTTAATCGATTTGATCAAAGAACTTAAAATATCTAAAAAACTGAATATTGTGGGTGCCTCTATGGGAGGTTCTGCAGCTCTATTACTTTCTAAAGAAATTTCTAAAGATATAGATAAAATCATCATGTTATCTCCTGCTGGTTTATTTGGAGATTCAAAGAGTATACCTAGACCATTTAATCAAATTGGTGCGGCATTCTTAGGATTACCATTAGTTAGAAAAAATCTCTGTAGACAAGCTTTTGCTTACCCCGATGAAAGTGTTGGAATCGAAGAGGAACAGATAGCCTCTATCCATCTCGGTTGCAAGGGATGGAGGAATTCTCTTGCTTCTTTTGCTAGAAGTGGGGGATTTGGTGGCTCTTACAAATATTTACAAAATAATCCAGTTAAAACCGTCTGCGGATTAAACGATAGGATACTCGGCAAAAATGAACTAAATAAATTGAGAAACACTAAAAGTTTAAATTTCTTAGGTTTAAAAAACTGCGGCCATTTACCTCACTTAGATTTACCAGAATTAACAAGCAAAATTATATTTGACTTTTTCCAGTAATAATTAACAAACTCATACAAGTTAAATGAAAAACTTAAAACCTTTTAAATCTAAATAATCTTAAAGTAATCCAGTGCCAAAATAGTATAGAAGATCAATGATGGAGTAAAAATATAACTATCTATCCTATCAAGAATACCTCCATGCCCAGGCAATAGGTTTCCTGAATCCTTTAACTTTGCATCTCTTTTCATCATTGATTCAATAAGATCTCCTACTAAAGCCATTAATGAAACAATGATCCCAAAAATGAAACCAATCAACACTGCATTATTCCAATTAAATATAAAGGCAAAAACAATACCCGTAAAAATAGAACAAAATATTCCCCCTAATAGACCTTCAATTGTTTTACCAGGAGAAATAGGGGAAAGAAATGTTTTCCCAAAATTTTTCCCTATAAAGTACGAACCTATATCACTAGAAACAATTAAAAAACAAGTCATTAGAGTGATTTTAAACCCAGTTAAGTTGCTGTAATTTGAAAATCCGTTTCCATTGTAATGTGAACTCGCAACAATAGAATCTAGTTCTCTTAATTTAATCCAAAAGCTTGGTAGAAAACCCAAATAAAAAAGTCCGAATATAGACGTAGCAATATCAGCTATTTTGCCAGGTTTAGGCTGTAATAAAAGCCAAGTACATATTAATATTGAGGAGATAGATAAAGTAGCATTTGATATTCCTTTTTCTAAGATTCCATTTACTTCAAGATATGTAGAAATGATTATTAATGAACAAGAGACTAAAGCTGTTTTTGTAGCAGGCTTTATACCCTTAAATTCAGCCATTCGGAAAAGTTCTAATAAAGCAAAATAAGTCAATATGGTTACAGCAATTGCGAAATAGTACCCTCCTAGTGAAACCACTAAAAGCCCGAAGATACCTATGATTAAGCCACTTATGAATCTCATTAAATATTATTAGGTTATTAATACTTTTATGTAGAAATTATACAGTTCTTCGCAATATTTACCTTTTTCAATAATCCAGTCAACTCTTTCTTGATCTATTATTTCTCCAGGAATCACTAAGGGAATCCCAGGAGGATATGGACAAACAATTTCTGCACAAACTTTTCCAACAGATTCTTTAATAGGAATTTTATAAGACTTTTTAATCCATGCTTCTGAAGGAGTGATTTCGGGTATTTGTATAGATTTAAAAGGTGGCTTTATATTTTTTAATTGTTTATGGGGTTTAACAGTTAAAAGTAGTTTATTCCATAATTTCTCTAAAATACTTACAAAATTTTTTTGTTTCGCAAATCCAAGTACAAAAGTTATTGTCATCAATTCAGGTAATTCTGCAATAAGTCCATTTTCATAAAAAAATTTATCAGCCGAAAAGCCATCAATTCCATACAATCCTGTATTTAGAATAATCTTGAAAGGGTCATCATTTCTAACAACGGGAATTCCCCTTTTTAATAATTCATCAAAAGTTTTTTTTGCGATATTTATTCTCTTTTGAAAATTCCTCAGACTATTAATTTGAATCCAATCATTTAAAGATTCCTCACAAGAAGATAGCAAAAGTGAATTAGGGCTTGTAGTTTGAAGAAGATTTATACTCTGTTGAACATTTTCAAGGTCTACTTTTGTTCCATTGTGCCATAAAATTGCTGTTTGACTTAATCCATTCAAGGATTTATGTAATGAATGAATAACAAGATCTGCTTTCGAACTCACTGCAGATTTTGGTAGTCCATAATTATCGCAAAATAAAAAATAGGCCCCATGAGCCTCATCTACCAATACAGGTATATTTCTCTCATGTGAAAGATAAATAAGTGATTCTATATCGCTTGCATATCCTTGATAATAAGGATTAACTAAAACAATACCTGCCAATTGAATATCTTTCAATAACTTATTATTAAGAACTTTTTTAAACCATTCTGTTGTAATAGGCAGATAATGTCCTGTTTCCTCAGAATATTCAATATCAAAAAGAATTGGGGTTAGATTTGCGATAATACAAGCTTTTATTACACAAGTATGAATATTTCTTGGCATCAAAAGATAATTACCGCGCTTAGCCATTGCTAAAATACCCGATTGAATTAGACCAGAGGCGCCGTTAACGCCAAACCAACAGTGATTAGTAGAGAACTTTTTTGAAAAATAATTTTGAGCCTCCACTACTAAACCCTTTTCTGTGGTAGGAGATCCTAATTCTGGTAATTCTGGTAAATCCCAGGAACCGGGATATTTTCGAAGTAATTTTATAATATTTCTTGGCAACGCTTGGCCTCTATTATGAGAGGGAAAAAAAAGCGATTTGAAAAATTTTTTTTTTAGAAAAGAAGAAATACTCATAAAGTATTATTGACTCTTATACAATTGTTGTAAAGGGGATTTTTCATTTTTTATTTTTGTTAGACAAATGAACAAGTCAAAAATGCAATATTCGCCAAAAAAGGACCTTATATGGATCTTTTTAAGACCATGGATACTAATTCCAAGAACTTTATATATTCTACTTACTTTAATATTTTTCCTAATAAGGCTTGCCATCCAAGGATCGAGTAACAATGAAAAAATACAAAAAGAATTGTCAAAATATCTTTTTAATATAATTACAGATTTAGGGCCATGTTTCATTAAGCTAGGCCAAGCTTTATCAACTAGGCCTGACTTAGTTAGGCAAGATTGGCTAACCGAATTAACAAAACTTCAGGACGATCTTCCTCCCTTTGACCATAAAATAGCTTTAAAAACCATTGAAGATGAATTAGGCGCTACAGCATCAACTTTATTAGTAGAATTTCCTAATCAACCGATTGCCTCAGCTAGTCTTGGGCAAGTTTACAAAGCCAAGCTCAAACCAAATAGTTACGTAGCAGTAAAAGTACAAAGACCTAATTTAGAATTCATTATTAGGAGAGATATTGTTATCTTAAAAATTTTGGCGAATATTTTATCTCCTTTTCTACCACTTAATATTGGAGTAGGTATTGGAGAAATAATAGATGAATTTGGAAAAGCATTATTTGAAGAAATAGACTACGAGAAAGAAGCAAAGAATGCAAAAAAATTCGCAAAACTTTTTAAAAATAATGATCAAGTTATTATCCCGAAAGTAATAGATTCGATCTCATCAAAAAAAGTTATAACTACTTCCTGGATAGAAGGAGTAAAATTAAAAGATAGAAATGAACTAAAAAATAATGGTTTAATCCCATCTTCTTTTATAAGAACTGGAGTTATTAGTGGACTTCAACAATTATTTGAACATGGTTATTTTCATGCAGATCCGCATCCAGGCAATATGTTTGCAATGAAAGGAGGTGATGAGAAACATGGAAACATAGCTTATGTTGATTTTGGAATGATGGACTCAATCTCTGACTCAGATAGGCTTACTTTGATAAAAGCTATCGTCCACCTTATAAATAATGAATTTTTCCTCTTAGCAAAAGATTTCCAGAAACTAGGTTTCTTAAGTTCTGATCAAAATTTAGAAGTTCTTGTTAATCCTTTAAAAGAGGTACTGGGGGATTCATTAGGGAAAGAGGTTGGGAATTTTAACTTTAAGGAGATAACTGATAAATTTTCAAAGTTAATGTATTCATATCCCTTTAGAGTTCCAAGTAGATTTGCACTAATTATTAGAGCCGTAGTAAGTCAAGAAGGCTTAGCTTTAAGACTTGATCCTGGATTTAAAATCATAAATATCGCATATCCATATATCGCTAAAAAACTCTTAACAGATAACTCTGATGAAATTGTAAATATTCTTTTAGAAGTTATTTTCGATAAAAAAGGCAAAATTCAACTAGAAAAATTAGAAAGTTTATTAAATATATTATTTAAGGAATCAGTAAATATTAATTCTGATTTAATCCCAGTAGCTAATGCAAGTTTAAAATTATTTATAAGTGAAAAAGGTTCAGAAGTTAGAAAGAATCTTTTACTTAGTATTATTAAAGAAGATAGAATAGAGTTTGATGATGCTGAAAAATTATTTAATTTATTGAAAGAAACCTTTAGTCCTATTAAGTTAGCCAAAAATGCAGTTAAGAATATTATATCTCCAGTTTAAGGTTATGTTCTCATATAATATTAAAATTATTTTTTATAAATTTAATCTACTAATATAAATTTATACCAATTGGAGTACTTATAGAATAAATAGTAAAATTTCTAATTATGGTAATTCCTCAAGAAAAAAAGCATTACAATTAATAAAAGAAAAAAGGTTTTAGTAAATGGATTAATTGGCCATTAGGACTTAAAGTTAATCCCTCTAAAGATACAATACAAATTAATGGAAAAATTATTAAGAAATTTATTTTTATGTTAGTAGCATTGCTTGTAAATAAACCAAAAATTGAAATTGGCAGCTTTTATCATCCGCAAAAACAGAAATCGATATTAGATTTTTTACTTAATAAATTTCAAAAGAGATCTTTTCTCAAAAGGGGACTAGATTTTTTTCTAGAAGAATTATCATTATTTAAGAAAGATGATTTTATTTATCATCAAGGAGGAGATCCCAAATTTCATTACCAAAAAAAATATAT
>CACOIV010000020.1 GCA_902627335.1 uncultured Prochlorococcus sp. | reverse complement strand
GGAAAAAGATTTAAAGCAGCATACTAGATCTATGAAGTGGGAGCAAAATGGAGAATTAGCTTCCAAAGATTTATCAGATCTAATCGATAGGTTGAAAAATGTTGAGAATGAATGTAATTCATCTGAGTTATCTAGATTAAGTACCAAATCTGACAACATAGATTAAATTTGTTACTTCGAGCTTGCATATTACTAATATATCTGTTTCAAATTACATAAATAGAAAAGAGAAAATGCAAAAACGCTATCCAGAGTGGGTTAATAATCAAGTTATTATGAAAGCATTAAAAATGAGAGATGAAGGCATTCTTTCAAAAAGGTTGAATCTATGGATTGAAAATCTTTTAGAAATAGATAATAAAAGTAATTACCTCTAAATAATTTTAATTATTCTCAAAGCAGCCATCGCTGCTCCATAACCATTATCTATATTCATAACTGATATTCCCGGAGCGCAGCTTGAGAGCATGCTATTTAGAGCAGCAAACCCATTTTCACTTACTCCATATCCAACTGAAACAGGAACAGCAATTATAGGTTGGGGTATAAGGCCTCCCAAAACTGTAGGAAGAGCTCCTTCCATACCGGCACAAACTATTATCACATCAAATTTATTAATATCTTCTAGGTTATTAAAAAGTCTATGAATGCCTGCAACACCAACGTCTATAAATGTCTTACATATAATTCCATGAACTTCCAAAGCCAATTTTGCCTCGAGAGAGACATTTAAATCACTAGTTCCACCAGCCACAATTGCAACTTTTTTATCTGTTGATAATTTTTTAAAGTTTTTGCCGATAATAAGGCAAGATGCCTCTCTATAAAATTCAGCACTTTTAAAAGTTTCCAAGATTAATTTTGCTTTATCAAAATTAATTCTTGTTATGAAGACTAATTCGTTTTTATCAAGAACTTGTTCACAAATTTTTATTAACTGATCAACACTCTTATGCTCACCCCAAATGGCTTCAATAAAGCCAATTCGATTTTGTCTATCAAAATCAAAGTTAATATCTTTATTCATCCTTGAACGTATAATTCACCCTCATAAATTAGTACAAAAGGATTTCTATCAAGGTTTAATTCATTTTTGACATTTTCTTCAAAAATACTTTGAATTTCATTAACTTCTTTAACTGAGATACTCTTCCATAAACTTTTATTAGCCCACTTTACCAAGACTAGAGCTTCTTCTTTATCTTTATTATAAAAGATTTCTCTACCAAGAAATCCTTTTTTATTTGCTAACCATGGTTCCCAAACTTCTTTTTCTGCATTAATCCAATTATCTTTATATTGCGAAGGAACTCTTAACCTTAGTTCCTCAATTATTAGATCATCATTCTTATTAACCATAGTTGCAGCATCTAAACTTGCAAAATTGTACTGGAAACTCGCTACTAAGACTATCAAAGTAAAAGAAATCCACCTAAAGGTCTTTTTTAAAAACTTTAATTCCATTATTTTTGCTCCAGAAGTGCTACGGCATAGCAACTTATACCTTCTTCACGACCTTCGGGACCTAATTTTTCATTTGTTGTAGCTTTTATACCAATTAAATCTTTATCGATTTCTGTAATTTTTGATATGTTTTTTTTCATTAATTCTATATATGGTTTAAATTTTGGTCTCTCCGCAACAATAACACTATCAATATTAGTTATTTCCCACCCTTGTTTTTTGACTAACTCAACTACTTTAGATAGCAAAACTAAACTATCAGCATTCTTCCATTTTTCATCTGTAGGCGGAAAGTATTTACCTATATCTCCTAAAGAGAGGGCACCTAACAATGCATCCATAATTGCATGGCTTAATACATCCGCATCGCTATGTCCATCTAAACCAATATTATCGGGATGAGATAATTTTACTCCCCCTATAATCAAATCTCTTCCTTTTACAAGTTGATGGATATCATACCCATTACCAATACGAAACCTCATTGACACATTCTTATCTCCTTCTATTCTCTTACTATCCGGTGCATTTTTAAAGTCCTTAGATAAAAATAAGTCCTTTCTTCTAGTTGAAGTTCTCTTTATCATTTCCCGTTCTCTCCATTCATATATTCCTTTATGATTCCCGCTTAATAAAATACCTGGAACCTCCATTCCCCTAAATTTAGCTGGCCTAGTGTATTGAGGATATTCTAGAAGACCATTGTTATGACTTTCATTAACTAATGAATTTGTATCGCCTAGAGTTCCAGGAATTAATCTTGTAAGCCCATTAATTATGGACATTGCAGGTATTTCTCCCCCAGTAAGGATGAAGTCACCTATGGAAACTTCTTCATTAGCAATACATCTTACTCTCTCATCAAACCCTTCATATTGACCACAAATTAAAATTACTTGATCATAATTTGACCATCTTAATAAATCATTTTGCTTAAGTACCTTTCCTTGCGGAGTCATAAGTAAGGTTATATTATTATCAAATTTATGGATCGACTCAAAAGCATTAAAAATAGGCTCAGGCTTTAATAACATACCCGCTCCTCCTCCATAAGGAAGATCATCCACTTGCTTATAAGAGCCCTCTCCGTAATCTCTCAAATTAAGAACATTAATTGAAATCAATTGATTCTTTATAGCTCTAGTTATGACTCCCATATTATTTAAGTTATCAAAAGCATTTGGATATAAACTAATCACATCAAACTTTACTTTTGACATTTAAATTTCCTCCTGATAGCCAAATTCAGCCAATTTAGACTCCTTCTTTCTCCAATTTGGAATAACTTTTACAAACAATTCTAAATATATTGGTCCATCGATTAATTTCTTCATATTTAACCTTGCTGCTTGTCCAATAATCTTTAACATTGAACCTTTTTTTCCAATAAGAATTCCTTTTTGACTTTTCTTCTCAACAACTATCGTAGCCAATATAGCAGTAAGGTTTTCTTTACATACAGATTTTTTATTTTTCACTTCTTCAATTTTTTCAACAATGACCGCCACGCTATGTGGAATCTCTTCTCTAGTGTTTATTAAAACTTGTTCCCTAATTAATTCTGAAAGTAAAATATTAAATGGTTGATCACTTAACGTATCATTTGGATAAAGCATAGGTCCGCGTGGAAGTTGACTATTTACTAAATTAATAAGTTCATCACATCCTTCTCCAGAAATTGAGCTCACAGTCTGAAAATAGATTGATTTATTAGAAAAAATTTCTTTATATTGATTGAGCCGTAACTCTTTTTCGTTTTCTTGTACCAAGTCCCACTTATTAAGAACAATAATATATTTTGATTGATTCGTTACGATTAAATCTTTAATATATTCATCCCCTCTACCTGGGTTGTTATTAGAATCAAAAATCAATAAAATAAGATCTACACCATTAATAGCTGATTTTGCATTTCTTACTAATCTCTCCCCTAGTAGATGATGAGGTTTATGAATTCCAGGTGTATCAATAAATATAATTTGGCTGTATTTTGTAGTGAGAATACCTTTTAATTTTTTTCTGGTGGTTTGTGCTACGGGCGAAGTAATTGCAATTTTTTCACCTATTAATTTATTTATCAGAGTTGATTTTCCTACATTAGGCCTTCCGATCAGAGTAACAAAGCCTGATTTATAGTTTTCCAAAATTTGATTTATGGTCCATAATGAAATTTTGATTCAAAATGGATAAAAAAACCATAAATTCTAAAAAACCATCTTTTTATCAATCAATAGAGATAACCCAAAAATGGTGCAAAGAGTGGGAGGAAGAACTTTTAAGCGATGAGGTATTTGCTGACAGAGTAGCTGAGTTATTTAAAACAAAAAATGGTTTGAGAGGATTCTTTGCCTATGCACTATCTGATACCAATTGTTCATTATTGGATAAATTACCCAGTTCGCTAATATTTAAATTTGTAGAGGGCGGAGAACAGATTGTAGAAATTACTTTAAAGAACCTTATTATGAGTTCTGCTCAAATCATTAATCATCAAAGAGACAATAATCCTGAGTATGAGGAAATTTCTTCAAATATTTCTGATAGATGCATTAACCTATTAAAGGTATTGGATACAAAATTAGTAAATGCCAAAGTAAATATACTTTTGGATAGCTTAGATAACTTAGGAAATAGTTTAAATAATTCCAAAAAATATGATTCTAAACAAAAAGAATTTATAAGAGAAAAAATTTCAAAAATTGCAAAATAAAAGGGCAGATTGATTATGCTGCCCTAAAGTTAATTTGTATGAGGTTGGAAAATTAATCTCTTCGTCCACCACCCTGCAAAGCAATCATTAATCTGAGTATAAACACAAAGAGATTAATGTAAGTTAAATACATACCAAGAGCTCCTGCTAAATATTGATCATCACTGTATCTTCTTGGCATAGTATAAAAGTCAACAAAAGACATAGCCACAAATAACACCGTACCGAATCCTGCTATTAATAGTTCAAGTCCAGATCCCCCAAAAAGTCCAGGTACAAATAATCCGCCAATAAGCTGAACAAACATTGCAATTATTAAGCCAATTAATCCAAGGCTAACTACACTACTTAATGCTTGACCCACGCTATCACTCATCCTTTGGCCAGTGTATGAGGCAATTACAAAAGTAATCCCTGTAGCTAATGCTGCTGTCCCAACTGATCCGATCCCTACAGTACCAATTGCTAATGCAACAATTCCGCTTAGAGTAAAACCTGTTAATAAACTAAAACCTGTAAGTAGAGGAAGAGCTTTAGCATTATTTGCATTGTTTGCAGCACTCGTAGCTACAAAGAACAAAACCAGTTCTGCTATGAGAGCAATTATAGAGAGTGGTTGAAACAGTGTTGGGTTAGATGCTATCAAGGATATTCCAGCTAGAACCCCTAAAGAAGTTAGAACCATTCCTCCTCCTACATATGGGAGGGCTTTACTTACTACATTCGGTCCAACGATAGAACTTGTTCGAGCATCGCGAATAGCTTGTTGAAAATTACTACTTGCAGGCATTTTAAATATTTATTTGTATTAATAATAGTCTATTTTTAATATAAATATCGTGTGCGGATCACCCAATTTAGAAATCATTGATAAACTTCAATAATTTTTTGAACAAGTGTATGTCGAACAACATCTTCAACAGTTAAACGGCAAATTTTTATATCATCTACATTCGAGAAGAGTTTAATCGCTTCAACCAATCCACTTTCTTGATTATTCTTCAAGTCGATTTGTGTAACATCACCATTAACAACCATTTTTGATCTTTCACCTAATCTTGTAAGAAACATCCTCATTTGCGCCTTAGTAGCATTTTGAGCTTCGTCAAGAATAATAAGCGCATCATCTAGTGTTCTACCTCTCATAAATGCAAGAGGAGCTACTTCAATTATCCCTTTTTCTAAAAGTGCATTTGTCTTATCATAACCAAAAATATTATGCAGAGAATCCAAAAGAGGTCTAAGATAAGGGTCAACTTTTTGTTGAATATCTCCTGGTAAAAAACCTAGATTTTCGCCAGCTTCTACTGCTGGTCTAGTTAAAATAATTCTTTCAATTTTTTTTTCACTTAACAATCTAGAGGCGAGAATAGTAGCTAAGAAGGTTTTACCTGTACCTGCAGGACCGATAGCGAATGTTAAATCAAAATTCTCAATAGCATCAACATAAGCTTTTTGTCTTATGGTTCTTGGTCTTAAATATTTTCCACTTTTTGAACGAGCTAGGACCTTTTTCCCAAGCTCAGCATGAGATGAGGCTTGTCCCTTATTCAAAGAAGTAAAGGCAGCTTTTAGATCTACTTCTGGAACTTCCAAACCTTGTTCCCATATGGGTCTTGTTAATTCAACTAATGCCGATGCTTGTTCAAGCTTAGGTATAATCCCATTCATCTCTAATTGAAGTCCCCTGATAGTTAGGGATACTCCAGTTAGATCTTCAAATTTTTTTATAAACGAATTTCCAGGTCCAGAAAGGGCAGTTGCAGCATCTGTACTTGGAAGATCAATAATAAAATGACCTTCTGAAGATACTTCTCTCATTTATTTAAAAGTTTAAAAAAAACAAACAAATTACTTATTCACTTTCGTTGTTTTTAGTTTCATTGCTATCTTTTTTATCATTATCTAATTTTGCTGCTTTTTCTTTTTGAGCTAATTTTGCTTTTCCAATAGCAATAGATGGTCTAACTTTTTTTTCAAGTAATCCCCCTCTTTCTAAAAGGGTTCTGACAACATTCGTTGGTTGCGCTCCTTGAGTTAGCCTGTTCCTTAAAGCTTCTGTATCTAGTCTTGTTTCCTTTGTCCGTGGATTATAGAAGCCTAATTCCTCAAGAGGTCTTCCGTCCCTTCTTGAGGTACTGTTACATGCAACGATTCTGAAACTTGCCTCTTTTTTCTTACCAAAGCGCTTCAGGCGCAGTTTAATCATATTTAAATTTAATATAGTTAATTAAATCCTATCATTGAAAGGTTGATTATTGGAAATTTATAAATCAGCAAATCCTTTTTTCTTTTTATTAGACTTTTGTTTCTTGGAGGGCCTGTGATTATTAGATCCAGGCATTCCTCCCATTCCAGGCATTCCTCCCATTCCAGGCATTCCTCCCATTCCAGGCATTGCTCCCATTCCAGGCATTCCTCCCATTCCAGGCATTCCTCCATTTGACATTTGCTTCATAAATCCTCTCATCCTTTGAAAGTCAGATAAAACCTTATCAACTTCTTTAACTTCGAAGCCACTTCCTTTTGCAATTCTGCTCCTTCTGCTTGGTTGAGCTGCTAACAACTCTGGTTTCAGCTTCTCATTTAAAGTCATTGAACAAATCATGGCCTCAATTTTCCTTAGCTGAGCCTCTCCATCTTTTATCATTCCATCATCAATTTTATTCATACCGGGAATTAATTTAACCAAACCGCCAAGTGAGCCCATCCTTTTAATTAACCTCATCTGTTTAACAAAATCGTTAAAATCAAATGTTGCCTCTTGAAGCTTTTTCTGCATTACTTCGGCATCCGCTAATTCAACTTCTTTTTGAGCTTTTTCTACGAGTGTTAGTACATCTCCCATTCCTAGAATGCGACTTGCCATTCGCTCAGGATGAAAAGGTTGCAATGCTTCTATCTTTTCGCCTGTACCAATAAATTTGATTGGTTTTCCACTGATTTTTCTTATTGAAAGGGCAGCTCCTCCTCTTGAATCACCATCAAGTTTAGTTAAGATTGCTCCTGTAATTCCTACTTTTTCGTGAAAGGATTTTGTAAGATCTGCAGCCTCCTGCCCAATCATTGAATCCACAACTAAAAAAACTTCATCTGGCTCCGAAACCTCCTTAATTCGAACCATTTCATCCATCATTGATTCATCAATTTGTAATCTTCCCGCAGTATCGATAATTATGTAATCTTTATTATCTTTTATTCCTAATTCAATTCCCCTCTTTACTATTTCCTCTGGTTTAATATTTTTATCTAGATCAAAAAAAACTTCTAAATCATGCTGTCCTCCAAGTGTTTTGAGTTGGTCAATTGCGGCAGGCCTATATATATCTGCCGCAATCAAAAGAACTTTCTTATCTTTATCTTTTAAATAAAGACCTAGTTTTCCTGAAGCGGTAGTTTTGCCAGCACCCTGTAAACCAGCCATTAGAATCACAGTAGGTTTATTTATATTTTCTTCTATGGGGGCATTTTCATTACCCATTATATTGATCAATTCTTTATTAACTATTTCTATAAATTTTTGACTTGGATTTACACCCCTTACAACTTCTTCTCCAACAGCTTTAACTTTAACATCATTTATAAAATCTTTTACAACAGACAAACTTACATCTGCATTTATTAAAGCTTTTCTTACATCTTTTAAAGCCAAATCTATATTTGTTTCGCTAATTTTTGCTTCTCCTCTTAATCCCTTTACTGCGTCCTCAAATTTTGCAGAAAGTTCGTCAAACATCAGTAAAAAATAATTCTAAACCTAATTATAAACTAATTCTTTAAAAAGCTAAACTCCACTCACATAATCAACCAATTTCCATGATTTATTAGAAAATCCAAGTATATATTTTACTTTTAAGAAAGGTTTAAAAATTGTCTCACTTACTACTTCTCCATTTACATTTTTAATTTTTTCAGAGTATTTTAATTTTACGGATACAGAGATTCTTGAAGGAGATTGGGATAAAAATTCAATATCTTGAACCTCAGTCTTTATATCCTTCGTAATGTTATTTTTAATATCTCGTTCTCTTTCATTCTTTAGTCGCATTATTAGATTTCTTTTAACTATTTTTGATATGTCTAATTGATCATCTCCTGATAAAAATTTACTTTTGCTGAGGAGCCATGACTCAAGTAAATTCTGAATTTGTTCTAGATTTGGAGAAAGTTCATTAAGCGAATTTATATCCTGAGAAATAAATTTATTTCTAGCAATATTTTTTGAATATTCCTCATTAAATTCAGCCTGAGAAATATCTGAAGATTCTTCATTATTATTTTTTTCATCATTTATAACCTCTGAAATATCGGTTAATTTATCAGGAGATTTATCTAAATTATTTTTAAAATTAGTTCTAAGAAAACTCGATCCTATTCCTAAGAAAAATACAATTAAAAACGTATAAAAATAAAATAAATAGGAAGACTTATTTAGTAAATTACCATCTTTAATTAGCTTACTATTTTTAATAAATTCGCCGCAAAAATATTTTAGTTCCGCATATTTTTCATTACAGTAGTTATAAATCTCTAAAGTTTTATTTTTTAATATCAATTCTGCGGGCAGTTCCTCATCAATATAATCAATTTCATCTTCTTTAATACCTCCTGGAACAGGCAGTTTACTTCCATCTTGAACATCAGAATTCTCTTCAAGATCAACTTCAGAAAAATCTTTTGTAAAAGTATTTTTAAGGTTTTTACCAAAAACTGAGAAATTTGGTTTTGAAATAACCATTTTTGACTTATTTTCAATTTTCTCTATAAAATCTTGAATTTCCCTCTGACTGAACCATAAATCAAGATTTACATCTTGTATGTCAATGTCTCTGAAGTTTTGTAAAACCTCATTCTCTAACCAGTTTTGACAATATAAGCAAATCGCCTCTAATTCCTCTCCTTCGTATTCATTAAGCCAATTCTTTAAATTTTCATCTAAACTATTTGCGAATCTCGCTTCAGCTTGTTTTATATCTGCGAGCAACAAATCTATACAACCAATTAATGGCATGGAATCAAAGCCAGAAATTTTTAGATTTTTAATAAGTTTTTTCGCCTCAAACAATTTTTCTGGTTTTTTTTGTGAAAAACCCATTGCAGTAATAGCAATAAACAACTCAAAACCGGCCTCTAATGAACCTCTTTTATATAGATCTGAAAATAAATCTATCTGTTCTTGAACGGTAAGAAAAGGTTTTATTTGCTCAAAAAAGACTTCAAACTCATTTTGATTTAAAAAATTAATATATTCAGATTTATTCTTCCCTTCAAGACCTCCCCTTTTAATAATTAAATTTTGAAGAAGACTTATTCCTTTTTTATGAGATTCATAATCGTTTAAATCTCTACTAAGAAAGTCAAGAATTCGATATGGGAGAAGAGATGCTAAGTCATCCTCAAGATTTTTTCTTAAATCTGATAATTTACCCATCCTTTGAAGAATTTGTATACCTTCCTGTAGAAAATCAGCTGCGTTTGCGTAACATCTTTGATCTTGTTCTTGAATAGCGGCATCTCTTGAGGTTAAAGCTGCTAGTAAAGTTAAATCAGATTCTCTAGTACTTCCAAGAGCAGGTGTTTGAGGAGGTTGCAATGCTTGCCTTGCAAGTTTAAAAGTTTCCTTTGCAGCTCCTGATTCCCATAATAGTATTAAACCGGCGACTTCCCTATTGGTAGAGAACTCTAGGCCAGAAGCACCATTAAGGACTTGTTTATCATATTCTTTTCTACTCTCATTATTAGTTAATAAGTCTGCTGTTAAGCGTAATAATTCTGACCTTTGTGTTAACGCCTCATAAGTGAATCCTTCATCAGGTGTTTTATCTAAACGTAATTGAAAGGATCTTAAAATCTCTTCTGGAGTTGCAGAAGGATTTACACCTATTAAACGAAAATGATCTAATGGTAGTTCCAAACAAGTTTCCTACTAAAATCCTTAGACAAATATTATCAATTAAAAAATTTTTTTCATAGGGTCTTATAGAGTTTTAAAAAAAAAACATAAAAAATGACCATTGAGTCCTAGAATGTTATCAAATCAAAACTTCATTAAGGTAATTTCTTGGAAACACATGTAGAGAGAATTTCTAATCTTCAAGATTCTGAAAGAGCAAAATTAGATCGTGATTCAGGGCTAAGATTATATGAAGATATGATCCTAGGCAGAAGATTCGAAGATAAATGTGCAGAAATGTACTACAGAGGTAAGATGTTTGGATTCGTTCATCTTTATAACGGACAAGAAGCAATAAGTACTGGGGTCATAGGCGCAATGAAGAAAAAACATGATTGGTTTTGTAGCACTTATAGGGACCATGTTCATGCCCTAAGTGCTGGAGTCCCCCCTTTCGAAGTTATGAGCGAGTTATTTGGTAAAGAGACTGGGTGCAGCAAAGGACGTGGAGGATCAATGCACTTATTTTCAAAAGAGCATCATTTACTAGGTGGTTACGCTTTCATCGGCGAGGGAATACCTGTAGCTTTAGGGGCTGCATTCTCTAGTAGATATAAAAGAGAAGTTATAGGAGAGAAAGGAAGTGATTCCGTCACAGCAGCATTTTTTGGGGATGGAACTTGCAATAATGGGCAGTTTTTCGAATGCCTCAACATGGCTCAATTATGGAAATTACCAATCCTCTTTGTTGTTGAAAACAATAAATGGGCTATTGGCATGGCTCATGACAGAGCTACAAGTAATCCTGAAATTTGGAGAAAAGCATCATCGTTTGGGATGTATGGTGAAGAAGTTGATGGTATGGATGTTTTAGCAGTTAGAGGGGCTGCACAAAGAGCTATAAAAAGAGCAAGAGCAGGGGAAGGGCCTACCCTTCTTGAATGCCTTACTTATAGATACAGAGGTCATTCTTTAGCAGATCCAGACGAATTGAGAGCAGAAGAAGAGAAAGCTTTCTGGGCTAAAAGAGATCCAATTAAAAAATTATCAAGAGAGTTGATTGAGGGTAATTATTCTGATGAGAAAGAATTAAAAGATATTGATAAGATGATTGATTCAGAAATAACAATTTCTGTCACAAAAGCTTTAGAGGCACCTGAGCCAAATACAGAAGAATTAACTAAATATATTTGGGCTGAAAATTAATTCAGATACCACTCGGTAATTTTCTTGTTAAATTTCTAAGTTTTCTTAAAGCCTTCAACTCAACTTGCCTTACTCTTTCTCTAGAGACTTCAAGCAATCTACCTATTTCCGCAAGAGTATGTCTTTCATTGCCATCTAGTCCAAATCTTAAACGCAACACATGCTGCTCTTGCTCACTTAAATGACTTAACCATTTACCTAGTTGTTCTTGATGTATCTTTTGCTCTACCTTATCTAAGGGTTCTTCTTGATTAGTATCTGCAATAAGATCACCTAAGAAACTACGCCCATCATCTCCATTTACAGGTGCATCTAAACTGCTTGTGGAGAGTGCTTGTCTTAAAACAGAATCAAGCTCATCAACATCAATATCCATAGCTTCAGCTATTTCAACTCTACTTGGCATTGCTCCAAGTTTATGAGCAAGTTCTCTACTTACTTTTCTAATAGTTGCTAATCTTTCACTTAAATGTACTGGTAAGCGTATGGTCCTAGATTGGCAAGCGATTGCGCGGGTCATACTTTGTCGAATCCACCAAAAGGCATAAGTAGAAAACTTATAACCTCTTGTAGGATCAAATTTTTCAACTGCTCTTTCCAATCCTAAGGAGCCCTCTTGCACTAAATCTAAAAGTTCTAAGCCCTTGCCTTGATATTTTTTGGCAACACTTACAACTAATCTAAGGTTTGCCTTCATCATTCTCTCTTTAGCCCTACGACCAATTTTTAAAGTTCTTTTCTGATGTAATGTAAAATCTTTTGTCTTTTCATTAACTTGCCCATCTTCAGTAAGTAACATCATTTTTTGAACTTGATTTCCTAATTCAATTTCTTCAGCAGGAGTAAGCAAAGGAACTCTGCCGATATTTGAAAGATACCAACTAATTGGATCGTTACCTCTCCTCTTTTGAGGTTCAGTAGATATAGGAATAGAAGAAACCATGATTTTGACCTTTTCGGTATTAAAACTTTCCTACATTTTTTTGAAAAAGCCCTAATTTTTAATATCCGCTTCAGATTTGTAGTAACAAATGTATAACTATGTGTTTAAAACTATAAAAAACTCTTATTTATTGTCATTTTCATAACATTTGCCCCGTTTTTATTTCCCTTACAATTTTCGATAATTGATTTCCTATAAGTGAAGCTGTTGATCCTTTTGAAGAATTTGATGCTGCATAAGAATGTAAAAAAACATATTTTGCAAAAGACTCAGCATTAATGATTTCTCCAGAGGACAATTCTAAAGCACATAAACCTGATATGAATCCAGATAAAAGGTCCCCTAATCCAGCCCTCGCACAAAAAGGATCTGACTCATATATTTGCCAAACTGAACCCTTACTATCAGAAACAATACTATTAGCTCCTTTTAATAAAAGATCTAAGTTAAATTGATTTGCCGCTTTCCTAGATAATTCAACTCTATTATATTCATCTAAATCAGGAAATAATCTCTTGAATTCTTGGTAATGAGGTGTAATCCAGGTTTGAAAACTTCTTTCGAGAAAAAATTTAGATCCATTTTTAGATTTTGCTACCCTGTTCAAAGCATCAGCATCTAGGATAAGAGTCCCTTTAAAATCATACAAATACTCAACAGCTCTCTCCCAATCTGCTATGTCAACTCCTATACCTGGACCAATTACAATTGTCTCATAGCGATTTAAATCTTTATTCTTAAGAGGATCTGAAAAGAGCGAGTTCCCCTCATCAGAAGACTTAGAAAAATCATTTATAACAACTTCAGGCGCAATATTCCATATTAAATTAGCTACAGATTTTGGGGAAAGAGCCGTTATTGATCCAACTCCACTAGCTAAAGCTCCTTTTATTGCTAATAAAGCTGCACCAGGATATTTTTCACTACCTACAATTAATAATGTCCTACCTCTTGAATATTTATCTGAATTAGTAGGCGGAATATAAAGGCTTATATCATTAAAATCTTTTTGGGAGAGGCTAAAAATTTTTTTATTTAGTTTTCCTAAATGGCTTTTAAAAATTCCAATTTCAATATTATGAATATGACCAACATAAGGTTTTGCACAATCTTGCATTAAACCTATTTTTTTCAGGCCAATTGATAACGTATAGTTTGCCTTTACAGCATTAGTTGCAAATGGCATACCAGAATTGGGATTTAGGCCAGTAGGAATATCAAGAGAAACAATCTTACCTTTGTTAAATTTCGATTTCTCATTAAATAATTCAATAAGACTACTATCAGTACTTCTTGTCTGATTATTTCCAAAAACTGCATCTATCCATAATTCATTTTGTTTAGGATCAGGCGGATCAACAAGAATCTTTATTCCTAAAGAGGTTATGTAACTTAAATGTTTATTTGTTAATGTTTTCTTAATTTGGAAAGGACACCATACTGAGACTAGATAACCTTTAAGAAACAACTCTCTGGCAATTACTGCTCCATCTCCGCCATTATGTCCAGGGCCTATTATTACAACTAAACCACTTTTCAAAAGTTTTTCCCTTTCTAACAACCAATTACTTATTTTTATTCCAACTTTTTCCATAAGTGCCGCTTCAGGCATACCATCCTTAAAGAGCTCATTCTCAATTTCTGACATTTGTTTAGGATAAACAATTAAATGTTCTGAATCTGCTTTTGGAAAACTAATTTTTGTCATAATAGGTAATTAGATAACATTCAAACTGTTCAAAAAACTTTGTTTTATGATCAAATCTATTACAGAAAAAAAGTTAGAGAACTATTCTTCTACTAATAGTAAATCTAAAAACCAAAAAAAAATTGTGGTGGGTTTATCTGGAGGCGTTGATAGTTCTTTATCAGCAGCACTCCTAATAGAAACCGGATGGGAAGTAGAGGGGCTAACTCTTTGGTTAATGAAAGGTGAGGGTTCATGTTGTTCTGAGGGGTTAGTTGATGCTGCAGGTTTATGCGAAGACTTAGGTATCAGGCATCATATTATTGATTCAAGAAATCTTTTTGCAGAAAAAGTCATAAAGGAAACAACTGGAGCATACGAAGTTGGTATTACTCCTTTACCCTGCTCGATGTGTAATAAAAATGTTAAATTTGAAGAAATGCTTAATTGGGCGAAAGATCAACATGAATTTACGAATATAGCTACTGGTCATTATGCTCGTGTCAAAAAGAACAACATCTCTTTATCTGATTCAAATAATTTCAAATACAAAGATTATCTTCTGCTAAGGGGTGTTGACTCAAATAAAGATCAAAGTTACTTCCTATATAGCCTTTCCCAAGAAGTCCTTAGTAGATTAATTTTGCCCCTTGGTGAACTTAAAAAAGAGGAAACAAGAAAAGAAGCCGCAAGATTAGGTTTAAGAACAGCAAAAAAACCTGAAAGTCAGGATCTTTGTTTAGTTGAACATTATGGATCAATGTTAAATTTTATAGATAAGCATATTGAGTCCAAATCAGGAGAAATAAAGCATATTAATGGTCAAATTTTAGGCTCACATAATGGAATTCAGCACTATACGGTTGGACAAAGAAAAGGATTAGGAATAGCTTGGTCAGAACCTCTATATGTAAAAAAATTAGACCATGTAAAAAATATAGTTTATGTTGCAAGCATCAATGATTTACTGGAAAGAGAGGCTTTCATAAAAGAACTTAATTGGGTCTCAATAGAGGAACCAAAGGTACCTGTAGAAGTTGAAGCTCAAATTAGATATAGAAGTAAACCTGTCAAGGGTAAATTGATTCCTCAGAGTGATAACAATACTAACAAAAGGTTTAAATTAGTTTTGGATGAGCCTCAATCTTCAATAACGCCAGGCCAAGCAGCAGTGTTTTATAAAGAAGATATCCTTCTAGGGGGAGGATTGATTTGTTAAGTAAAAAAATTAACCATTATTAGTAAGATAAAAACTATGATCAAAACCTGCAATCCGAATTTATTATAAAAAGTATTTTGATTGATTTTATTTGGATAAACAGTAATATTTTCTGAAATATTATTTTCAATCAATTTATCAATTCTCCCGTCACTTCTTATAAGACCAGAAGGTCCTGTATTTGAAACAATAATTGTTTCTCTATTATTTTCAATACTACGCATTGAAGCTATAGATAAAAATTGATCATGAATTTTTTTGGGATATGGATCTAAATTAGCAATTGCCAAAATCATTTCTGCTCCACTTCTTATTGCTGTACGAATTTTTAATCCATCACTAATTTCGTAGCAAATTGATATTGCGAAATTTGGCAAATTTTTCAACGAAAAGTATCTAGATTTTTGTCCTGGTTGAATACCTCCTACGGAAGAAAGTCCTTTGAATTTATTAAAAACTTTTGGATATTTTTCACCTATTGGCACTAATCTATTTTTATCAATAAATCCTGAAAATAATTTTTCTCCCTTTTCAAAAAATAAAAGAGAGCTCCTTAACTGATTCTTAACCAATCTAAATCCACCTGAGAGAGTATTTATTTTACTTGGAAAATTAAAAATAAAATCACTTCTTAAAGTGCCCTCTGGCGCAACTAACAGCAAAGCATTTTTTGATAATGCTCTTTCTTGAACAATCGAAATTTTTTTATTCATAGTGTTATTATTAATTAATAACTTTTCTCTTGTAGGCGTATTTGTCTGCCAAATATAAACTGGATATACGTTATCTAAAGATTTAGGAAGTGTTAAAAAAGCTCCTCCTACATGCAGAGCAAAAAGTGATATTGTTCCAAAAAATAATAACCCCTTAATTTGTAAATTTCTTTTCCATTTCTCAAAAAGACAAAATATCCAAAACCCCATTAAAAGTTGCAATATGCACACGCCAGTGGAACCTATCCAGCGAGCTAAACTTGCGAGATAAAAATCCCCAGGAATTAAACTGTCTCCAATTCCAATCCAGAAAAATGGAGTTTGACTCAGTATTAATTCACCGAATGCCCAAAGGAAGCACAAAAATAAGATTTTCAAAAATACATTAATAATATTTCCAGAAAAAATATATTTTTTATTAATTAGTTTTTTTGCAAGATATCCCCATAAAAAGATTAAACATCCACCAACAATCGCGCATCCAAAGTATATTAGCGTCGTAAGAAATAAACTTATTATCCAAGAGAAACCGAGCCATGTTAGCGGGTGTAAATACAATAACCAATAATGACTGGCCAAAATAAATGACAAACCCCAGAAAAAATTTGAAAACCCTTTATCAAATCCTGCCCATAAAATCGTTAAAGATAAGGGCATGAAAAAAATCCACAAATTACTAGAGACTGCATACCCCCCTGAAAAACCACCAATCAGCGGAATTAATAAATAATTGAAATTATCTCTTTTAAGTGCTTTCAATAACAAATTAAATCTTAATACATTTTATTAAAAACAAATTAAGTGTACCTTTTTCTGCCAAAATAGAATTAGTTATTTTTTCCTTTTGTGAAAGAAGTTTTAATTAGTTTTGCTGTTTTTTTACTGTGCATTTCAGTAACTATTTATAGTCAATTCACTTCTCCTAGGAGTGCTAATGCTGCACAATCTTCAGTAAATACAAATATAAATATTAATTTAAATAAAACATTATCAAAACCTAAAGATAATTTATTTGAATTAGACCCCTCTGATCCCAATCCAACTCTTTTTGCTATGGCTAATGATTCTAACGAAAATACAAATTCAAGAACCACTGAAAGTGGCTTAATTATTGAAGATCTTGAAATAGGCAAAGGAGATGTAGCATCCTCTGGTCAAACAGTTACAGTCAATTACACAGGAACTTTAACTAATGGTGATCAATTTGACACAAGTATTGGTAGAGCACCCTTTAGTTTCCCTTTAGGTGCAGGAAGAGTAATAAAGGGTTGGGATGAGGGCGTTGCAGGTATGAAAGTTGGAGGTAAAAGAAAGCTAACCATTCCCCCTCAATTAGGATATGGCTCCAGAGGTGCTGGAAATGTAATCCCAGCTAACGCGACATTAATATTCGAGGTAGAATTACTGAAGGTTAATTAAGAAAATTAGAAAATATTTAAGACTTTTCAAAATAGGGGATATATAACTAAAATAAAATTAACTTTATTTAATCGAATGTTTAGCAAATTAATGAATTCCTTTTTTAATAAAAAGGCAATGATGAAAGTTTATGCTCACTGCGATGGTCCATGCGGAGTTTATGATCCTGCCTCTGCGAGAGTTGCAGCAGAAGCTGTTCTTTCAATGACAAAAAAATTAGTAGATTTAAATCCTCCGTCTAGCCCAAATTCAGAGGAATGGTCAGCATATAATAACACTTTTTCAAGATATGTAGCTATCAAAGAAGACCAAGCAAAAGAGACAAAAAAAGAATTACTAATCTTATGGACAGATTACTTTAAACCAGTACACCTAGAAAACTACCCAGATCTTCATGACACCATATGGAAAGCAACAAAATTATGCAGTGCATGTAAAGTGAGTATTGATGTAGCTAAAGCCGAAGAATTGATGAGCTATGTTGAAAAAATTCATAATATTTTTTGGCAGACTAAGGGTAGAAGTGATTCTTTTGTTAAAGCTAGTTGAGTAAATAGAATTTTAGATAAATTAATAGAGATTTTAATAGCAAAATTCTTTCAAATAAGATACGCGAAGGTATGTGATGTATCAATGTCTCCATTCTTAAAAAATGGAGACATTGTCTTTTATAAGATTTATTCAAAGAATAAATCTTCTTTAAAAATAGGTGACATTGTTATCTTCAAACATCCCCTTTTAAATATAAATTCAGTTAAAAGAATTACAAAATTAAGCGAATTTGGAGTTGAGGTTTGTGGGGATAATAAAGAATTCAGTAAGGATAGTAGTAATTTCTTTGGATTTATTCAAAAAGAAAGTATTATAGGCATTGTCATATTCAATATCTCCAACTATAGATTTTTGAACGTAAATAATCTTCTAAGTAATAAATAAGAATGTGCTTTTTTGAACCCAAAATAATCCCATTGCAAAAGATAATCCTCCAGCAAAGGCAAATAGCTTTTTGATAAAATTTTGACCAGCTTTCATAGTCGAGAGTGAAATTAAATATGTGAAGAAAATCATTATTATCGAAGATCCAATTAAATAGGCTATTAAATATGCGAGTGCTTCCTGCATAGGCAAAGCTAGAGCTGGAATAACTGCTATCAAATGAGAACCTCCCGCTAGTCCGTGTAATATGCCTAAACTAGTCAAAGCATGAGAATGCCTATTATGTCTCTTATCTCTATTTTCATGATAATGAAAATGCTTATGGGAAATTCCATTATTATGTTCGTGTTGATGATTATGAATATTGAATTTAAATGAATTTTTTATCGCAATAGTTCCTATTATTAAGAGTGATATACCGACTAAAAATTCTGCAAAATTAGAAAATTTAGTTATGTGAGCAATGTCCTTAAAAAATATTGCAATTATAGAAAGAATAATTACACCCGAAGAATGTCCCAAACCCCAAGATAAGCCATTTTTTAATGCTAACTTTGGATTTGTTATTGATGAAGGAGCCATTGCTATGAGATGATCTGCACCACTTATTACATGAATAATTCCAGCGATAAGACCAGTTGGGATTATATATTGCATCAATGCATAAATAAACAACTTCTAATTATAAATTTTGATTGGCATATTTGGAGTATTTTTTTAAACAGAGTTAAGTAATTTCTTAAAAGCAGATTCAATATTCTTTTCTTTCATAAAACTTTCACCTATCAAAACTCCTCTAATTCCATATGATTTGAGATTATTTAAATCTTCATGATTTTTAATTCCAGACTCACTTATAAATATTACTTTTTTATGAGTCATGTAATCTGAATATTTTTTCATTAAATCAAATGAAACTTTTAAATCAGTTTGGAATGTTTTTAAGTCTCTATTATTTATACCTATCAACTTAAAATTATTTAAAGATAAAACTCTATCCATTTCTTCACGATTATGCACTTCTACTAATACATCCAAACCTATTTGATCAGCTATTTTTTTTAAATAAATTAAATCAGAATCCTTTAAAATAGCTGCGATAAGCAGAATAGCATCGGCCCCAGAAACTCTTGCTTTGTAAACTTGGTAAGGAGAAATAATAAAATCTTTACAAAGTAGAGGTAGATCAGTATATGTCCTCACGTCTTTAAGAATTTCATACCCACCTTGGAAAAACTTTTTATCAGTAAGTACAGAGATGCAGGAGGCTCCTGATTTTTCATAGATGGCTACAATCTTTTTTGGATCAAAGTCTTCCCTAATTATGCCTTTACTTGGACTTGCCTTTTTGACTTCGGCTATTACAGCTGGATTATTTCTTGATCTTATTAAACTATTTATAAAACCCTTAGTTGATGGAAGATTATTTGTATGATTTATTAAATCATTGAGAGGAAAAGACTTCTTAAAGTTATTTATTTCAATATCTTTATACCAAACAATCTCCTCAAGTATATTCTTAGCTTCTGAGTCTTCATGAGGAATTGCATACTCTAAATTTTCAACTCTTACTTTTGGATTTGGAGGTTTTCTTCTTATTTCCATTTTAATAATTTAATTGATCATTAAAGCAGCTTGTTTATAAGCGACTTCTACAACTTCACTTAAAGTCGGATGAGTATGAACTTCTTGCGATAATTCAGTGACGTTTTGATTCCTTGAAATTGCATTAGCAATTTCTTGAATAAGATCTGCAGCATGTAATCCAAATATATGAGCACCTAAAACTTGTCCATTATCTTTATTAAAAATCAACTTAAGCAAACCCTCTCCTTCCAGCTCAGCCAAAGCTTTCGAGTTAGCTTTAAAGTAACTTTTAACAATTCCAAGACTAAAATTTTCACTCTCTGAGGATGCTTTAGCTTCAGATTCAGATAAACCAACAGAACTTATTTCAGGATGAGTAAAAGTTGCGGCAGGTATGGTTTTGTAATCAATTGTCCTTTCATGGCCGCATATATTTTCAACAGCTATTGTTCCTTGCGCAGCTGCTGTATGAGCAAGCATAAGCTTCCCTGTAACATCTCCAACTGCCCATAAATTTGGTATTACTTTTCCATCACTTAAGACTCGCATATTATCATCTATTTGAATAAATCCCTTAATAGTTTTTATATCTAAAGACTCAAGATTCAAATCCTTACTATTTGGGCTTCTCCCTGTTGCGACTAAAACCGCATCAACCTCTAAAACTTCCTGTATTTCTTTCGATTTAGCATTTGTTAACTCAATATTTACAGGGCAACCAGGAGTAATTTTAGTAGCAAACACATTTGACTTTGTCTCAATATCTCTTGCACTCAAAAGCGATTTTTTGGCAATTTTAGTTATGTCAGGATCAAATGTTGGCATTATATTTTCTAACGCCTCAATCATTGTTACCTCGCATCCCAATGCTGTGTAAATATCTGCAAATTCAAGCCCAATATAGCCGCTACCAACAATTGCAATCCATCTTGGGAGCCATTCAAGTTTTATTGCTTGATCACTTGTAAAAACAGTTTTATTATCGAGTGTTATCCCTCTTGGTACAAAAGGAGAAGATCCAGTAGCGATAATTATATTTTCACAAGAAAAAGTTTTATCAATTCCATTCTGATTTCTTACAGCAACTTTTTGATGTCCCTCAATTCTACCTATGCCTCTTATGATTTCTACTCCACTTCTAGTTAGAGTTTTTGTAAGATTTTCCCTTATATTAATCACCAAATTATTTGCATGATCAGAAATCTTTGACCTCTCAAACCTTATTGGCGATGTATGAATACCGAATTTTGAAAGATGTTCATAATTCGCAATTTCCCTAACCTTTCCACTTGCGGCCAATAAAGCTTTTGATGGAACGCATCCTCTATTGACGCAAGTCCCCCCCATATCGCCACTCTCTATTATGGCAACTTTAAGGCCCTTTTCAGCAGCATGCTTAGCAGCATCAAATCCGCCATAACCTGCACCAATAACTATCAAGTTAAAATCAAATTTTGAATTAGTCACTTTTGCTTTCTCATTTTGAAGTTAATGCGGCTCTTCCCCTTTCTAGGAGTAATGGAACAGCCACGCAAGCCACATTTAAAGATTCTACTAGCTCATTATGCGGAATAGTAATTGTTTCATTAAATGCTTCTTTAATTTTGTTGTGAATACCTGATCCTTCATTTCCCAAAATAAGTACTGTAGGTTTCTGCCAATTAAGTTCCCAATAGGGTTTTAAGGTTATTTCTGCAGATTTACTGGATCCAGCTGTTAAAATTACCTGAAATCCTTTTATACTGAAATCTTTTAAAGAAATTAATAACTTTTTAATAATATTTTCCTCATCACCCTCAATTCTTTTAAAAGGCAGATGAAATATTGAACCACATGATGACCTTAAAACTTTCGGACTAAGTGGGTTAGCTCCCCCAGCTAATAAAATTTTGTTTACTCCAGCAGCTAATGCAATTCTAAAGAGATTACCCATATTTCCTGGATCTTGAATCCTATCAAGAACAAGAATAAGATCATCTTTGTCGTCTAAAGAAAAATCCATTAAGGAAGACCTCTGAACTAATGCTGCTACACCATCTGGATTTTTGGTAGAGATCGCAGATGCTAAAGCATTTTGTGAAACGACAGTAATTAAGGATGAATCTAAAATTATTTTTTTAGAGTTATTTTTGGCTAACCAATCAGATGTAGCAATAACTTTAAAAGGAATAAGACCTGCCTTTAGGGATTCCTCCAACAAATGAGTTCCCTCAATACAAAAAGAATCACTTTCTTTTATTGGCAATTTATCCTTAAAAGATCTAAATCTTTTTATTAAAGGATTATTTTTACTTGTGATTTGAGGGGACTGATTTTCAATAATAAATACATAATATTCTACTTATATAGTAATTTTTATTTTTGGTTAGGACAAATAATCAATTTTCGTTAAAAGTCAGTAATAAAAGTAAATGAGAATATATAAGCATGCTGGGATTAGAACTCGCATTTTATTTAATCTCAATTATTTTTAAAATACACCCTTATCTTTTTAATCGTATCAGTAAAAAAATACCAAAGCCAAAAATTTTTTCCAGATTGCCTTAACAATATCTCTATTAAGAAGGGTGGACTTAGTATTGGTAATTTGTCATTATTAATATAACAATTTCATAATGAATGATTTGCGTAAGCAAAAATGAGTCAAATCTTAAATCTCAATATCTTAAGATAAAAGGCAAAAATATATTAGAAGGGAAAGTAAAAATTAGTGGTGCAAAAAACTCTGCTTTAGTTCTGTTGGCTGCTTCCTTACTTACAAATGAAAAAGTTATTTTAAATAATGTTCCAAATTTGTCAGATATAGAAAAGATGAAAAATATTCTTAAATATTTAGGCGTTCAATTAAGTTCTAACAATGCAAATAATCTAATAATTAATTCTAAAAATCTTCATATTAGAGATAATCTACCATTCGAATTAGTAAATGGCCTCCGAGCAAGTTTTTTTTGTATTGGCCCTCTTCTAAGCATGCTCGGTGAAGTAACTTTAGCTTTACCAGGCGGATGCAAAATAGGTAAGAGACCTATAGATCAACACATTACAGGACTCAGAGAACTTGGAGCTAATATTGAAGTTAAGGATGGTTTAGTAAATGCAAAAATTAAAGGGAAAAAGAAAAAACTTGTAGGTTCAAAAATATTACTCAGTTGCCCCAGTGTCGGAGCAACTGAAACATTAATAATGGCTGCAACATTAGCAGAAGGACGAACAGTTATTGAGAATGCTGCAAGAGAGCCAGAAATTCAAGATTTGTGCCTAATGCTTAATAAAATGGGAGCACAAATACACGGCTATGGAAATTCAAAAATTACAATTGATGGGGTTGAGAAATTAGGAGGCTGTAAGCATAAAGTAATCCCAGATAGAATTGAAGCAGGCACTTTTTTAATAGCAGCAGCAGCAACTTTATCCAATATTACTATTGGACCTGTTATTCCAAATCATTTAGAAAGTGTCTTGGAAAAACTAAAAGAAACTGGTAGCAAAATTTATATTAAAGAAAATGAAATCACTATTAAAACAAAAGAAATTAAAGCAGTTAATATTAAAACCGCTCCTTTCCCTGGATTCCCTACAGATTTACAAGCCCCTTTTACTGCCTTAATGGCAATTGCTAAAGGGAACTCAAAGATTTCAGAAACTATTTATGAGAATAGAATGGGTCATGTTGATTTATTAAATAAGATGGGCGCATCTATCCAACTTGTAAATA
The DNA here is from genome assembly GCA_902627335.1 of uncultured Prochlorococcus sp. Classification (GTDB taxonomy): domain Bacteria; phylum Cyanobacteriota; class Cyanobacteriia; order PCC-6307; family Cyanobiaceae; genus Prochlorococcus_A. The sequence goes on along the minus strand of CACOIV010000020.1, from coordinate 3,700 downwards.
ATATTGCAAAGATCCGAGGAGTAGATGAACTAAAGGGCCAAACCCTTAGAGGTTCAGATCTCAGATCAACAGCAGCATTAATAATTGCTGCCTTGAATGCAAATGATACTAGTTATATAGGTGGTCTTGAACATTTAGATAGAGGTTATGAATGTCTTGAATCAAAATTAAATATTCTTGGAGCTAATGTTACTAGAAATTTTAGTGAGCAAATTTTTTTAAATCAAACAATAGTCGATGAGGAAAAAATTAAAAATACTGAAACATTTAAAGCTGCTTAGGTTTCTTTAAGTTTATCGTGACCTTAGAAAATTTTTAGATTATAATTAAAAAGAAACTTTAAAAAACTTTGGGAGCGTGGTGAAATTGGTAGACGCACCGCACTCAAAATGCGGCACCCTCGGGTATGTCGGTTCAAGTCCGACCGCTCCCACTTTAATGAATACTTACAATAGGTTTGATATTTCATTTAGGAAAGGTAAAGGATGCTGGTTATGGGATAAAAATGGTAAAAAGTACCTTGATGCAGTTGCAGGCATTGCAACATGCAGTCTTGGCCATTCCGATAGAGTACTTAGGAAAAAATTATCAGCACAATTAAAAAAAATTCAACATATTTCAAATTTATATAATATCGAGGAACAAGAGCTTTTAAGCAGGTTGCTAACCAATAGTAGTTGTGCAGAAAGTGTTTTCTTCTGCAATAGTGGTGCTGAAGCGATTGAATCCGCTATCAAGCTAATTAAAAAATATGGAAATAATAAAGACAAGTCAAAAGAATCTCTTATTCTTGCAGCTGAATCAAGTTTTCATGGAAGAACCATCGGTGCACTAAGTGCCACAGGACAACCAAAGTACCAAAAAGGATTTGAACCTCTTCTAAGCGGCTTTAGATTTTTCAAGTACAATAAAATTGATTCAATAAAAAAAATATTTAATGAAAGCGTCCAAAATCAGCAAATAATCTCCGGAATCATTATTGAACCAATCCAAGGAGAGGGTGGCGTAATACCAGGAGAAAAGGAATTTTTTAGAGAATTGAGAGAATTATGTGATATGAATGATACTTTACTTATTCTTGATGAAGTACAAAGTGGTGTTGGGAGGACTGGAAAGATGTGGGGGTATGAAAACTTGGATATAGAACCAGACGCATTCACTCTTGCTAAAGGTCTAGGAGGTGGACATCCAATAGGAGCTTTATTAGTTAACAAGAAAGCTAATATTTTTAAACCTGGTGATCATGCAAGCACATTTGGTGGCAATCCTTTTGCATGCAGAGCAGCTATTACTGTATTAGAAGAGATTAAACGTAGGAACTTATTGCAAAACGTAATGTTAAGAGGTAATCAAATAGAAGAGGGATTAATTAAAATGGCAAGTGATTTTCCCCATATTATTAAAGGTAGAAGGGGGATGGGTCTTTTACAAGGCATAGTACTCCAGGAAAACTCAATAGATCTTAAATCCGTTACCTCTAAAGCCTTTGAAAATGGCTTATTAGTCGTGGCAGCAGGAAGTAATGTTATTAGGATTGTCCCGCCGCTAACAATATCAAAAAATGAGACAAAGCAACTTTTAAAAAAACTATATTCGATTTTTAAAGATTTTTGTTAAAAAACAATTGCAAAAAATAAATACAGAAAACTTTAATATGTATTCTCCAGAAAATGAGAGAGCGAAAATTCAATTAGGAATATCAAGAGTTCAAAATGCACTTAATAAGTTAGATAATCCATGTATTAAAATTCCAGCTATTCAAGTTGTTGGAACCAATGGAAAAGGATCAATCACTGCTTTTATAGAAAATATTTTATTTTCTGCTGATATCAGTGTAGGAGTTGCTACATCACCTCATCTAATTGATATTACTGAAAGGATACGTTTCAAAAAAAATAAAATAAAGAAACATGAACTGAATCGTTACCTTACAAAAATACAAAAAAATTTGAGTGAATTTAAACTATCTCCGTTCGAATCTATTATTTGTAGCAGCATGCAATACTTTCATCATAAAAAAGCAACTTTATTAATTCTTGAAGCAGGACTTGGAGGAAGATTAGATGCCACTACCGCTCATAAAAATAGGTCAATAATTGCGATTAGCAAAATTGACATAGATCACTCTGAATATTTGGGTGAATCAATTAAAGAAATTACAAAAGAGAAAGCAGCTGTAATTGAAAAGGATTCAGACGTAATAAGTTGTGAACAAAGCCTGGAGGCCAAAAATATCATCAATCAAAGAGTTGAAGAAGTTGGAGCAAAAATGCATTGGGTAAAGCCTCTGTCTAAAAAATGGGAACTAGGGCTTAAGGGCTATTTTCAAAGAGAAAATGCTGCCGTAGCTTTGGGAGTTATTGAGATTCTTAGCAAAAAAGGATGGAACATTAACAAAGAATTAATTAAAAAAAGTCTTTCTGAAACAAAATGGCCTGGCAGGATGGAAATTATTTCATGGAAAAACAAAAATATTCTACTTGATTCAGCTCATAACCCATTGGGAGCAAAAGTTTTAGCGGAAGAAAGAAAAAGCTGGTTTAATCAAGAAAAGGGTGTTTATTGGATTATTGGAGTTCAAAAACAAAAAAACATCAAAGGTATTATTGATAATCTCAGGAAGCCAAAAGATAAATTTTTATTAGTTCCCGTGCAAAATCAAAGGAGTTGGACTCTTGAAGAAATTATAGAATTATCAGACTTTAATTCTAAATGTATTACTGAATTTCAAAATCTCAATAATGCTTTGGATTTCCTAATAAATGGAAAATGGCCAGAATGTCATCCTGTATTAACAGGTTCAATATTTTTGGTATCTGAATTTTTAAAAATAACTAGTTAATTACTTAAAAATATTTCTTTTTTCCCATCCCTCTAGCTTTCCTGGATTTAGTAAACCTTTTGGATCATATTTAATCTTAGCCTTTACTTGATCAGCATCAATAACTCCTAATCCTCCGCCTTCAACAGTTATTGAATGTGGATTAAAAATTATTGCTCCAAGTGATTTGCAATCATCAATAATTTGGGTTAATTCACTTTCTCCACTCCATTTTAAAACTGGAAGTGCTGCAAGCCTGGGGACTCCTTGTTGAGAAACTGCTTCTAAATGCCATAATAAATTTTTGCCATATTTCTTCCTCATAGTTTTAATAAGTTTTAATTCATCCCCAAGAGGTAAAAGCATTTGTAAATAAGTCCATTTTTTATCCTTAGCTCTCATTTGAAGAGTAGTATGATTCCAAACTACATCAGAGATTCCATACTCAAGATCAATATCTCTACCTAAATTTTGCAATTCCAAATCATATTTTTTGCATATAAGATCTATTGTTTGGATGCCACCTAAAGATACTTGCAATACGACTTTATGACTAATATCTTGCCCCTTAAACCATTTAGGCATATATTCAACTATGTCTTTCTCAAGGATTGCTCCAAGCTTAAGATTTATTGCGGCGGCATTAAATAATTTTAATATCTCGACAGATTTATCTAGATCATTACAATTTATAACGACAGAATACCAATCACGTTTTACATCAGTGGGTAATATTAAAGATGTAATAATCCCATTTGTACCATAAGCATGGTTTAGAGGTTCAGATTCATCCGCATTAAACTTTAATAATTGAGGATTAGAATCTATATTAATCGCCTCCAATCCAATAAGATTGCCTGGATCCCTTAAAAACCCCCA